>NZ_JBMPXW010000001.1:617998-926997 GCF_049367455.1 Acinetobacter lwoffii | reverse complement strand
ACAAGCTGTCCACTTTTGAACCTGATTTGTATGGTTTAGAAGGCAATGCATTATTTCTCGATCTTGACGTGGTGATTGTCGATAATATCGATGAGTTCTTTACCTATCCGGGCGACTTTCTGATTATTCATGACTGGAAACGGCCGTGGCGTATTACCGGTAACAGTTCGGTTTACCGGTTTAAACTGGGTGCTTTCCCAGGTCTGTTACCTTATTTCCGTGAAAACTTTGATGAAATCCGTAAAAAATTCCGGAATGAGCAAGCCTATTTGTCTTGGTATGTAGACCGTGAAGGTAAACAGACCTATTGGCCAGAAAGTTGGTGCAAGAGCTATAAGTATCATTGCCTGCAAAAAATCCCGATGGCTTACTTTAAGCCCCCTGTGAAACCTGAAGGCGCTAAAATTATTGTATTCCACGGTGAAATTAATCCGCCAGATGCAGTGAATGGTGGTGGTGGGAAATGGTACCGTTATGTATTGCCATCGCAGTGGATTAAGGATGCTTGGCAGTAAGTTATAGAGTTTATTCAAGCTAATTGTTGATTAGAAGTATTATGGAAAAAATAGATTTTGTTATTGCCTGGGTCGATGGCAATGATGTAAAGCATCGACTTAAAAGGCAACAGTTTCAATCTACTAATATCGTAAAAGGTTCAGCAGAAGAAACTCGATTTGCTAGTAATGATGAAATCTATTTTTCAATTGCTTCAATTCTTAAATATGTTCCCTATTTTGGAACAATTTATATTATTACGGATGAACAGCAGCCTGCACATATTCATGATTTTTTCGAACAGGGATTATGTGCTCCTGAGCAGATAAAAATAATTGATCATAGAACAATATTTGCTGGTCATGAGCAATACTTGCCTACATTTAATTCTTTAAGTATTGAAACCATGCTTTGGAATATTCCAGGGTTATCAAAGTATTTTATTTATTTGAATGATGATTTCTTTTTTAATGTCTCATCTGAATTAGATGATTTTTTAGTTGGTGACCAGATAAAAGTCTATGGACATTGGGAAAATAACTCCTTAATTAAAGCAAAATTTAATCTGCGTAAAGGTCTTAATAAATATTTTGGTAAACCTTTACAGCCTAAATATACAATTGCTCAAATGCTTAGTGCTGAATTATGTGGATTTAATAAATATTATGAAATTCATCATCGTCCCCATATATTGGATCGTGATGTACTACAAAATTATTTTCAAAAATACCCTACAACATTAGCTGAACAGATTAGGTATCGTTTTAGAAGTGCTTTTCAATTTTTACCAGTAGGGCTGAATAACCATTTAAAAATTCGAGAAGAAAAAACAATCTTGTGTAATGATATAAATATTGCTTACTTAAAAAATGAAGCTTCAGTATCTACATTTTTATCAGACCTGAATAATCCAGCTGTTAAATTCGGTTGTATTCAGAGTTTAGATCAATTTGATCCAAAAGAAGCAGAAAAGGTATCTTTTGCTTTAATTGCTAAATTAAAAAACTATTTACCTCTATCTATTCAGCATTAAGAGTTAATCATGAAAGTTGTAACTTATTTAATTAATTTAGACGGAAGTGATGAGCGTCTAGCTGCAGCAACTCAGCAGCTTAATAGTGTGGGCTGGAGGTTTGAACGTTTTGCTGCTTATGATGGTCGGGGTAAAGCACTCTCTGAATTCACAAATTATAATGATGATCAAACTAATAAGGTATTAGGTCGTAGTTTAATGAATTCCGAGTTAGGTTGTTATTTAAGTCATTATAGATGTGCTGAAAAATTTTTAGCCACTGATGCAGATTATTTAGTGGTTTTGGAAGATGACCTTAAAATTAATAGTGAATTTAAGATTAAAATAGACAGCATCATTGAATATTTGCACCAACATCAAGATTTAAACTGGTATCTTATTAATATTGCTGCAAAAAAGAAAAAACTTGCAAAAGATATTACGCAAATAGGGGATATAAGTCTATGGCATGCTTTTTATTTCCCAATTCGTGGGTTAGGGTTAATCTGGTCGCGGCAGGGAGCACAGGCTTTTGTTGAGGCAGGCAAAACTATAAATATGCCGGTTGATATCTTCTTCCAGTCTTGGTTAAGTCAAAATGGCAAAGGTTTAGGGATTTGGCCACCACTAGTGAAGCCAGCAGGGGTCGATAGTGATATTTTGGGAACGGTTGCTACTCAGGGGATTTCTCGCAAAGCACTTGAAAATAGAAGCCGCTCCTATGGATTTAAAAAACAAAAGCGCATGTGGTGTGATCGTTATTATGCGATCAAGCACTTGATTAGTTCAAAGTAAGTAAATTCTATGAAAAATATTGTAATTAGCCTGAAGACGGCAAAAGCACGCCGTGAACATATTGAAAAAGAATTTGGTAAACAGAATATTGGTTTTGAATTTTTTGATGCTCTGACCCCTGATTTAGCAAAGCCACTTGCAGAGAAAATGCAATTAAATGTTGAGGATGAATACTTAACAGGTGGGGAGTTGGCTTGCTTTATGAGTCATGTATCAGTTTGGAACAAAATGGTCGATGAGCAGCTTCCATATGTTGCAATATTTGAAGATGATATCTTTTTAGGTGAAAGAGCATTTGAAATCTTTAATTCATCTTCGTGGATTCAAGAAGAGTGGCATATTATCAAAACGGAAGCATTTTCTGAAAAGGTTTTATTAGCTAAAGAAGTCTACAGAATCAACGATACAAACCGTCAGATTGCTCGTTTAACTGGAAAAAATTTAGGAACAGCGGGTTATATATTATCACTTAAGGGTGCTATGGCTTATCTAAATTATATTAAACAATCATCTTTGAGTCCTTTAGATGAAATGATGTTTAGAGATTTTATTCATGCTAAGCACTGTGATGTTTATCAAATGTCACCTGCCAGTTGTATACAGGAAATGATGTTATATCCAGAGAAAAAAACTGTTCTGTCGAGTGATTTAATTGATGAACGTAAAGCAAGAATGAAGAAATATAAGAAGAAAGGTTGGGCAAAGGTGTTAAAGGAAATTACACGTATTTTTAGTCAAATTAAACATGCTCTATTTGCAAGTAATATAAAATTTTACTAATTTAAGATAGATTGTACTATTTTTTAAATATTTTCCTATATTGAAGGCAAAGTTACATGATAGATAAAGCAGAGATTACAATTGTTAGTGCATTCTTTGATATAGGGCGAGGAAATTGGAGTAAAGAACAAGGTCATCCTGGTTATTTACAACGTTCTTGTGAAAAATATATAGACTACTTTTCTAATTTAGCAAAATTAGAAAATGATATGATCATTTTTACTTCCTCAGAATTTTCTGAAATAATAAAAAAAATAAGAGGAAATAAGAATACTATTATTATTGAAATGAATATTGATGATAAATTTTCAAAGTGTAAAGATCAAATTAGAGTTATACAGAATAGTAGTAAATTTAAGAATACTGTTGATCAATCTCAGTTAAAAAACCCTGAGTATTGGTCACCAGAGTATGTATTGGTAACTAATTTAAAAACATATTTTGTGAAAAAAGCCATAAAAGAAAATCTTGTAAAAACTAATTTAGTAGCATGGGTAGATTTTGGGTATTGTAGAAATAAAGAGACATTGAATGGAATTAGGAAATGGAGATATCCATTTTTAGAAGATAAGATTAATTTTTTTACTATTAATAAAAATTTTGATATTAGTAAGGATTTAGTAATTAAATCAATATTGAAAAATGAAGTTTTTATTATTGGTGGTGCAATCGTAAGTTCGAAAAAGAAATGGCTTCAATTTTCTGAAATAGTACTCCATTGTCAAAAGAAAATACTACTTGATGGAATGGTAGATGATGATCAAGGTGTCTTTATGATGGCATTTCTGGAAAGTAAAGAAAATATAAAATTAAATTATTTAGGAAAAAATCAGTGGTTTAGTTTATTTAAAATGTTTGATGAAACAACTAAGCTAAATTTTTTAGATAAATTTAAAATGTTATTGCGTTTATACTAGTAAGTGATATATATGAAAGATTTGAAATCATCAATTATCTTAGGTGCTGCTACCGGCTATACTCCCGATAAAGTTGAGATTTTTTTAGAAAGCCTTTTTCATGCAAAATATAAAGGTAAAGTTGTACTCTTTATTAATGATGATCAATATAAAGATTATTGTACATATTACTCAAAAAAAGCGTATGAATTTGAACTCGAGTTTACTTTGAGTAAAATTGGTATATTGAGTTCTACAAAAAAAATGAGTAAAAATGTTAAAAAATTAATAAAGATTCTTAGTAGTATAGTTGTTTCATTGGAACCACGTCTTAAAAAAGATTTTATTTATTTTCTCGGTTTGCCTCATGTTTCTAGATTTTTTGATTACTATGAGTACCTTTTATTAAAAAGTAATAATCAAGATATTATGCTGACAGATACTAGGGATGTAGTAGTTCAAAAAAATCCATTTGAAAGCAATCTAAATGGATTATATTTAGGAATGGAAGATGAGCGTGTTTCGATTGCACAGGATGATTTTCATATAAAATGGATTTCAGACGTATATGGAAAAAAATATCTTCAAAGCATTGGGTCTAAAAAAATTTGCTGTGCTGGTGTAACTTTAGGAGATCATGCTTCAGTTATGTGTTATTTAGAAGCGATGATTACTGAGTTTATGTCTCTTCCATATTATAAAATGGTTCGATCTAATTATGATCAAGGGATACACAATAAATTACTTTATTCAAAAAGTTTTAAAAATGTAATTTGTTGTGAACCGCTCAAATCAATTATTTCAACAATAGGTTTAGTTCCAAGAAACGAAATAATACTAAATGAACATCATCAAGTTTTAGATTTTGATGGAAGTATATCAAATATCATTCATCAGTATGATCGTCATAAAGATGTTGAAAAAATATTTATAAAAAAATATTTAAACTAATTTTTTACTTTCCTAAACCGTTTATACCCCCACAAATACTGCTCTGGAGCGACATTAATCATGCGCTCCATTTCTTTATTTAAGGTATCCACAGAACACTGTAGGTCTTTCGACGAAATATCGTCAGAAAGTTGGGTCACAACAATATCATAACCTGACAAATCGTTGCGTCTTAGGCAACTCAGTCCAACCACAGAACATTGGGTTTTAGCTGCCAGTTTGGAAAGTAAGGTAGAAGATAGTGCATTCTGATTGTAGAAAAGTGAGTAGATACCACCACTTTCTTTAGGGACATGATCCGGTAAAATTGCAGAAAAACCACCCTGTTTTAAATGCTTAAACAAAGCACGTACACCAGAATCATCTGTAGGGACCAGTGTGGCATTCAGGCGTTGCCGAGCTTCAAGCATAAAGCGGTCAACATCCTGATTCTTGCTGGGCTTATACATAATCACAGGGGAGGTATGTTGATTTACCCAAACATTTAATAGCTCCCACGTACCAAAATGTGGAACTACAGCCAAGCAGCCCTGAGGATTTTGCAAAGCTTGCAGGAAAATATCTTCGCCATGCACGTCTCGAATTAAAGACAGCGCATATTCAGAAGATGATCCCCAAATCTTGACTGATTCCGCATAGGTCATGCACTGACTTTTGAGACTGCGTTTGGTCAAATCAGCTCGTTCAGATTCGGAAAGTTCTGGATAAGCAGAGGCCAGATTAATCTCAGTCACTCGGCGTGCAGAAGAATGGCTGAAATACAAAAGAGATCCAGCCAGTTGCGCAAGATTTTGAATGAATCTTAATGGAAGCTTGGAGAAATTTTTGAGTAGGGTGTACATGGTATCCAGATGGTCAGATTATAGGTCTTTGTCCGGATTGCCCTTCAGCACCATATAAATCAAACCTACAAAAATCAGCAGGGCACCTAAAATACTGCTCAGGCAAAAATACACAATACGGTCATTGGTATCGAGGTTGAACAGGTTGTTGGCAAGGATATAGCGCATGAACAGCCATTGAACCACTGAAAATACAATAAGCATAATGCTGCGATTACGAACTGCAGGACGCATAGCCATTGCTAATTACCTTAGATTAAAAACTGTGGCTATTATGCCACTGTTCCAGATGCGACTCAATCACACAAAAAAGCCCCACACGAGGCAGGGCTTTTTCACTTAAAACGTCAAGAATTATTCTTGAGATTCAGCTTTCGGTTTTTCACGTAAGCGAATCCCAAGGTCACGCAGCTGGTTTGATTCAACTGGTGCTGGCGCTTGAGTCAATGGACATTCAGCAGTCTTGGTTTTCGGGAATGCAATTACGTCACGAATAGAAGAACCGCCAGTCATGAGCATCACAAGACGGTCAAGACCGAATGCCAAACCACCATGCGGAGGAGCACCGTAACGTAATGCATTTAACAAGAAGCTAAATTTCTCTTCCGCTTCTTCTTCACCAATACCAAGCGCTTCAAAGATCGCTTTTTGCATTTCAAGGTTATGAATACGCAGTGAACCACCACCGATTTCAGTACCGTTCAATACCATATCGTAAGCCACAGACAGAGCAGCGCCTGGGTTGTTCTTCACTTCTTCTACGCTAGATTTTGGCAGCGTGAATGGGTGATGCACAGAGGTCCATTTGCCATCGTCAGTTTCTTCGAACATTGGGAAATCAACAACCCAAAGTGGCGCCCACTCACAAGTTGATAATTTAAGATCATGACCGATCTTCACACGAAGCGCGCCCATTGCATCGTTAACAACTTTCGCTTTGTCTGCACCGAAGAATACGATATCACCATTTTCAGCGCCAACACGTTTCAATAGATCAAGCACGATTGGCTCGATGAATTTCACGATTGGAGATTGAAGACCTTCGATGCCTTTTTCAAGTTCGTTGACTTTGATGTACGCTAAACCGCGCGCACCGTAGATGCCCACAAACTTGGTGTATTCATCAATCGCGCTACGTGGCAGTGAACCCGCACCCGGTACGCGAAGCGCAACGATACGGCCTTTAGGATCTTTTGCAGGGCCTGCGAATACTTTGAACTCAACGTCTTGCATTAAGTCTGCAACGTCAACCAGTTTCAAAGGAATACGCATATCCGGTTTGTCAGATGCATAGTCACGCATTGCATCGTTGTATGTCATGCGTGGGAATTTATCAAACTCAACGTTTAGAAGTTCTTTGAACATCTTAACGGTTAAAGTTTCCATTAAATCCATGATGTCATCGTCACTCATGAACGATGTTTCAACGTCGATTTGGGTGAATTCAGGCTGACGGTCCGCACGCAAGTCTTCATCACGGAAACATTTCGCGATTTGGTAGTAACGATCAATACCGCCCACCATCAACAACTGTTTGAATAGCTGTGGCGATTGTGGAAGTGCGTAGAAGCTACCGTTAGATACGCGGCTTGGCACTAAATAGTCACGCGCACCTTCAGGCGTTGCACGAGTTAAGATCGGAGTTTCAACGTCTAGGAAGCCATTGTCTTCGAAGTAGTTACGAATCAGGTTGGTTAATTTAGAACGGAAACGTAAACGATCTAGCATTTCTGGACGACGGATATCCAGGAAACGGTATTTCAAACGAATTTCTTCAGAAATATTGGTGTTTTCGTCATTCAAAGGGAATGGCGGAGTTTCAGACTGAGCAAGAACTTCAATTTCTTTACCCAAGACTTCGATTTGACCGCTCACCATATTGGCATTTTCTGTGCCTTCATAACGGCGACGCACACGGCCTGTAATTTTTAATACAAATTCTGAACGTACTTTATCAGCAGTTGCGAATGCTTCAGGAGTATCTGGGTCAATAACCACTTGAACAAGACCGTCACGGTCACGCATGTCAAGGAAGATTACACCACCGTGGTCACGGCGACGATGTACCCAACCGCATAATGTTACGGTTTGGTCAATTTGAGCTTCGGTTAAAGAACCGCAGTAATGAGTTCGCATCATAGCGTTAGAAATCCAACTATATGGGTTAAGGTCAGCGAATACGTAAACAGCGTACCGCTTTGAGTAAAGGTAGGATTATGCCTCTTTGGGCATGTTGTCACAAGAACTTGGGTCAAAAACAATATCATTTTAAAGTGAATAGGCGTAAAGCCAGTGCTTTGTCTAACCCATCTTGCGATCTCTGTCTAAAAATAAAAACAATAAACAGCCCAGACTGAAGGTGATCAGAAAGCCTTGGCTAAATTCATTGATCGAGCGGCCAGTAAAATAGTAGAGATCTGATTGCCAGACTTCCGTAGAAATATAGCGCGCATAATCCCAGACAGAAAATAGGCCGGTAAATATAGAAAACAGCAATAAGCCCCAGGAAAATGCTTTGATTTTCACACTAACTGCAAGATATTGCTGGTGAGTTTTATAGTAATGCAGGCTCATCCACAGGATAAGAGGCAAGACAATCACTGAGGTGCCAATCTGTAAAATTCGGTGCAGCGGATAACTTTGTCCAAGCAACTGAAAATGTTGGGCTAAGACGTTATGAAAGGCAAAAGTTCGAAAGTCGACATGCGTTAGTCCATCCCAGATTAAATGGGTGGCTGTACCAATGATGACTGCCAGACACATCACCAGGATGAATTTTAGTGCTGCAAGGATATTGTGAATCTTTAAATCATGCTGAATACCGATGAAACGGTAAATCACGGGCCGGTAAATTAGGTACCAGACTGCGCAAAAAGCCAGACCAATCCAGAGATCCGGATGAATCAACGAAGACCATAAATGGGTAATATTAGAATTAGTATGAGTAAACAGACGATGTAGATCGGGAACCATGCTCCCAATGGCCAGCGCAGCAACAGGGAGTCTATTCCCAGTCAAATATGAAATAGGGGGAGCAAGCACAGCATGCGACAAGGTAAAAGGCATAAAAATGATGTTTTAATGTAATCAAAAATATTCAAAGGACATTCTATTGACATCCTCTCCTTCTTAAAAGAGGGAGATTCCTACTTCTAGACGCTTATGCCCAAGCGCAAGAATGTTCAGGGCAGAATTTAAATCCCGCTGCCAGGCTGTACCGCAGTTCTGGCATGTCCATTCTCTCATTCCAAGATCAACCCTACCTTTCGGACTACTGCTTGATATTTGCTTACAGCACGAGCAGATCTGGGTGGTATAAGACTCATTGACTTCTTCAAACAATACGCTTGCGTTCTCGCATTTATACTTGAGCATTGTTTTGAGTGCTGAAAATCCTGTATCCAGGACCGACTTCGCCATCCTGGTTTTGAGCAGTTTCTTCGCACTCAAGTCACCTACAACAATCAGTGCATTCTCCCTCACCAGTTGGGTGCTGGCCTTGTGCAAATGGTCTTTACGACAGTTTGCAATTTTGGCGTGTAATGCACGGACACGCTTTTTATTTCTCGCTCGTTGAGCAATTCCTAGTTTCTGTTCATATTTTCGATAGAACTTGGGATTGGAAATGATAGTTCCATCCGAACAGGTCGCAATATCTTTTAAGCCAAGATCAATACCAATCGCTTTGGTAGTGGTGGGTTTCTCAGCTTTAGGGCTATCCACCACCAGGCAGACATACCAGCGCCCGCGAGCATCCTCAACGAATGCGCCTGTTTTAATGCTGTATTGGCTTAATCCGTAGCTGTCCCATAGCTTGAATTGGTGCTTACCGTATTGAACAGATCCATCAGCAGATTTGATGGCTACTTTTTTAAAGGGTATCCAACCAAGAGAGCGCCTTGCTGATTTCTTGTTACTTACACGCCATTTTAGCTTTGCTTTTTTGAATTGCTTGCGTCTTGTTACTAATTCTTCTGTCACAGCCTGAATGGTTTGACTATGTAGGCTGCATTCTTTAGATGCGCCTTTTGTGTATTTCGATACATCGTAAGCTGATAGAAATTCACCTTTTCTTTTTAAATGTTTGAACCCTAAATCATTGACATAATTCCAGACAAAGTTCACCTCAGATGCTAATTGGTCTAGCACCTTGCAATGTTTGTCTTTTATTCGTAATTTAAGTGTTTTCATGGGCTTATATTAGCTCATGTTAAATTAAAAGTGTGAATTTAAAAAAAATCCAACGACATTTTATGTCGTGTCACTTATATCTCTGTCATGAAGGACGGAGTTTTACGCTCCATTTGATAAAATATATCACTGAGTGTCGTAAAGGATTGCAAAAACAATGAAATGTTATATTATAACATTCATCCAGATTACTGAATTTGAGCTTCGGTCATGTCCTTCCCTAAGAATCTAATAACATTGTCAATTTTTGCTGTAGTTGCGCCTACAGTATTTGCAGAGCAATCCTCATCTTCTATCCCGGTTCAGACCATGGACACGATTCAGGTGCAAGCTCATCCATTGGTGCAGACTGCGGCGGATTTTGCGGTTGCGGATCAGGTCGTGGATCAGAAAGCGCTGTCTGAACGTGCCACTACCATTGGTGATGCCTTGGCAGATGAGCTTGGTGTTTATTCTAATCAATATGGTTCAGGCTCAAGCCGTCCGGTGATTCGTGGTCAAGATGGTCCACGCGTGAAAGTGTTGCAGCATGCTTCTGAAACAGCGGATGTATCCACTTTGTCTCCTGACCATGCTGTCACCGTTGATCCGATTCTGGCGAAACAGGTCGAAGTGATTCGCGGTCCATCTACATTGCTTTATGGTGCCGGTACAGTCGGTGGGTTGGTGAATGTCACTGATCAAAAAATCCCAACTCAAATGCCTGAAGGTGGTCTGGAAGGTACAGTCGGCCTGCGTTATAATTCAGGCAGTGATGAAAAACTGGCAAGTGCTGGTGTGACAGCGGGTATTGGTGAAAACTTTGCTTTGCGGGTAGAAGGCTCAAAGCGTAAAGCCAATGATTATATTGCGCCGGATTATGTAGTAGAAGAGCCGCATGGAGATCACTCACACTTTCATAAAGAACGTCGTGTGGGCAATACTTTTACTGAAGGGCAGACAGTCAATATTGGTGGAGCATGGATTCATGACCGTGGTTTTGTTGGATTGTCCTATAGTAACCGTCAGGATCAATATGGCTTGCCGGGACATAGTCATGAATATCATGGTTGTGGGCCTGATGAGAATGATCGCAATCAATTGGCATGTCCTCCACATGATGATGGTACTGAAGAAGGCGAACATGCGCATGGCGGACCGTGGGTCGATTTAGAGTCACATCGTTATGATCTGCGTACCGAACTGAATAACCCTTTTGCCGGTGTAGAAAAACTACGTGCACATGCCAGTTTTACTGACTATGAACATGATGAACTGGAAGAAAATGAAATCATCAGTAACTTTAAAAGTAAGGGTTATGATAGTCGTCTAGAGTTGGTACATGTGCCAGTTGCAGGTTGGGAAGGTGTAGTTGGAGCGCAATATAGCCAACAAAAGATTGATCTTTCAGGTCAATTAGAGCCACATGATGACCATTTCCATGAGGCTGTCGTGATGCCTGATACCAAAACTGAAAAATACAGTTTATTTGGGTTAGAGCATAAGCAACTTGGCGATGTGCATGTTGAGTTGGGCGCACGCGTTGAGCATCAAAAAGTGGATGTCGACTCTCGTCGTAAAAAAGATTATTCCGATACAGGTGTATCTGCATCCACGGCTGCCAATTGGGGATTTGCACCAAACTATAAGCTTTCTGTAGTGGGTTCACATCAACAACGTTTGCCACTTGCTCAGGAACTCTATGCAGACGGGATTCACTTCGCAACCAATACTTATGAGCGAGGGAATGAAGATCTGGATGTCGAGAAATCAAATAATCTTGAATTAGGTCTGCATTATGAAGGCGATAAACTGGATTATCACGTGCATGTCTATCACAACTGGTTTGATAATTATATTTATGGTTCAACGACTGATAGTGAAGGTGACTTCCGCTTGGTCGACTATACCCAAGACAAAGCCAGATTCTATGGTACAGAAGCACAAGCCGGGTATCAGATCAATGATATGTATAAGCTCAGCGTCTTTGGGGACTATGTACGTGGCAAGATTGAAGCTGAGAATGCACCACGTGTACCTGCAGGTCGTTTAGGAACAAAAGTTGAAGCAGACTTTGCCGATGGTTGGTCAGGTCTGGCTGAATATTATCATGTCTTTAATCAGGACAAGATCGCCAGCTATGAAGATGAAACCCAGGGCTACAATATGGTGAATGTTGGCTTAAGCTATGCCAATAGCCTTGCAGATAACAATGCGTATCGGGTTTATTTCAAGGCCAATAACCTGCTTGATGATCAGGTGTATTCACATACTTCCTTCCTGTCGAATATTCCGCAGGTGGGTCGCAACTTTACCGTCGGCGTACAGTATGATTTCTAACAGGTCTACTGAAATAATCGACTAAATCATCTAGATCTCACTGAAATCTACTTGAAAAATCATAAGATAAAACCTAGCCTGAGTATATTGGGTTAGGTTTTTTCTTATGCGTATCTTTCAACGAATTCACAATAAATTAAACTGGTCGAATCGCCGTTATGTGGCTTTGATCATTAGTATGCTGGCCGTGGGTTATCTGGCTTCGGCGATCTACCACACGTATAAGCCTTTGCCGGAAGGTCTGAATTACACAGGCAAACTGCGTCATGCCGAAGTCAAATTTCTGGCCGATCAGACTTATCTGGATGCAGAAGGAAAACAGCATTTAGATCATCGCATTTTTAATGAAATGCTGAAAATGATTGAAGAGGCCAAATCACTGATTGTGCTGGACATGTTTTTATTTAATCAGCAAACCGGTGCATCTACGCAGCAGCATCAGGCACTGAGTCAACAGCTGAGTGATGCTTTAATCAGTAAGCGCCTGCTGCAGCCTGAGGTGGAAATCAAGTTTATTACCGATCCGATTAATTCAGTTTATGGCGGGATTAGATCTGAGCAGTATCGGAAATTACGTCAGCACGGTATTGATGTGATTGAAACCAATCTGACGCCGTTGCGCGCTTCCAATCCAAGCTGGTCCGGCTTCTGGTATATCTGTTGCCAGGGCATTGGCAATAATCCGGAAACAGGCTGGTTGCCAAACCCATTTGGCCCAGAAAAAATTACTCTGCGCAGTTATTTTGATTTATTTAACTTTAAAGCCAATCATCGCAAAACCATGGTGGTGGATACTGATCAAGGCTGGAAAGCACTGGTCACGTCCATGAACCCGCATGATGGCAGTTCGCGGCATTCCAATATTGGCTTATTGGTCTGGGGTAGCACAGCCGTCGATATTCTGAAAACAGAACTGTCTGTAGGCATGATGTCACAAGCGAATATGCCAGCCATTGTCGCTGGGGATTTTCAGGCAGACATTAGCCAACCACAAGTTCAGGTGCTGACTGAAAAAGCCATTTATGATGCGATTCTGAATCTGATTCAGACCGCGAAAGCCAATGAACAGATTGATCTGGCGATGTTTTATCTGTCTGAGCGCAAGATTATCAAAAGTCTGATCGCGGCCCATGAGCGTGGTGTCAAAGTCCGGATTTTACTCGACCCAAATAAAGATGCTTTTGGCCGTGAAAAGAATGGAATTCCAAACCGGCAGGTGGCTTCAGAATTGCACGAAGCGGGTATCGAGGTGCGCTGGTGTCGTACTCAAGGCGAGCAATGCCATAGCAAGATCCTGATGAAGCGCAGCGCTCAGCAAGCTGAAATGATTTTAGGCTCGGCCAATTTTACAGTACGGAATTTGAAAAACTATAATCTGGAAACCAATATGCGCGTGCTGGGTCAGCCTCAGGCAGAAGTCTTTAAAGATGCGCAACAATATTTTGATGGTGCATGGTCAAATCTGAATGGCCGTTCGATGAGCGTAGATTACACGCAATATGCAGAAAACTCATTCTTTAAATATTGGCTGTATCGCTTTATGGAATGGAGCGGCTGGTCGACGTTTTGATTTTAAATCCCTCCTGACCTCCCTTTTTTTAAAGGGAGGAAAGTCCCTCTTTGAAAAAGAGGGATTTAGGGAGATTTTTTATTATCAGCTTTTTGATTCAGGATTCGGGGGAACCAGCTGATCCAGCTCTTTATCCGTTAATTGATCCAGCTCAGAAATATCTGTTTTAATTTTCCATTGCGCTTCATCATGGACTGGATTTGGTAGACGCGCTTCTAACCAGTCACAAACCACATCTGGCGGGAAATCGGCGTGATTACACTGGATTACCCAAGACAGGAAATCTTTGGCTACACCATTCATATATGGCGGTGGCGAAACTGGAAGGAACTGAGTTGGGAGACGTTCATTTTTAGAAATATAATTCAGGACATGACCTAATTCTTGCACAGTTTGCCAAGCCAGCGGATGATCGACATTGATCTGAAACTTAAACCACCATGCCTGTTTGCCATCTGAACCATAGCTATCAATCCGTTCTTTCTGAACACTCGGCACTTTAGAAAAATATTCATGCAAACGATCGAAATTTAAATCAGACACAGTATTCAACTCGAAACATTAAAAAAGTGATTTTAGCATAAAGCCACAGGATGCCGATGAGCCCGCTAGATTGAAAATAGGCAAGCGCATTACAAAAAATTGCAGGCTCAGCAGCCTTATCCATATTTTCTGCATCTATTTTGTTTAAAATATAGACAAGGTATTAACAGGAAGCGCAGATGAAAATAGTATTCTTGAGTGCAATATTGACTTCATTGCTATTAGGAGCTTCTGCACAAAGTATGGGTGGCAATGCTTGGGTGGGTTATGGTGGTGTAGATCGATCCACACCGAATTATCGCAGCGCTCCACGATCTTATGATCCACCACGGCAGCATTATCCGCAACGTCCGCTGCCACCAAGACCACATTACCCGCAACGACCACCATATTGGGGCTATCCACCTGCACAGAGTCAAAGTGGATTAAACATTCAGTATCAGGCACCGACCACTATTTATCAAAATTCGAATAGTTATAGCTGGGTCAATGGTGATCCGAATGTTGCCCGGATTGAAAGTTCGAGATATACGGTAATTACCGATTGGCAGCGTTTAGGGTTACCAGCACCACCGCGTGGCAGCTACTGGATTTATGAAAACGGACGCTATGTGCTGGTGCCGAATCGTTAAACTGCTCTAAACTCTGAACGGATAATTCAGTTATAAACGTCAATAACTCAAAGAGACCAAAATAGTTCCCTCTCCTGTGAGGAGATGAGTAGCACTGCTACGCAAGGGAGAGATTGCTTGAGATAAATCTCCCAAAACCCTAAACGAGGCTTAAGTATTACTTTAAGCTGAAGTGCAAAAAAAAGAGGGCTTAAAAGACTATGCCAATTCATCATCTTCTGGACGCGGTGTTTTGCCAAGCGGTAATGGCTTTTCACTATGTTTGTCACGAATCACGGATGGATAAGTCCATGAGGCATAGCGCACCACTAATATCGCAAAGGCCAGAATCAGAATCGAACCGGTAATAATCACCAGATCCATGCTGGCTTTATGCGTGTGTTGAATATCTGCAATCAGCAAACGGGTCAGTGCAGTAATGGCAATATAAATCAGGAAACGTACTGGCATATGGTTGGTTTTGAAATAGATGCCGACCATGGCACCAAGTTCCAGATAAATAAACAACAGAAGAATGTCGTCAATGGTGGCGAACTGTTTCACGGTCAGAATGTCAATGACGGTATGGCCAGCGGACCAGATCACCATACAGCCAATAATAAACAGCGCAATATAATGAAAGCTTTCTACAGCAAGATTGCCAAGACGGTCGAGGAGAGCTTCAAATTTTTCAATTTTCGGACGTGATTTAGACATATTATCCTCCTGATTTTTCATGTGAAATAAAGATAGTTGCAGAATAACGTGCAAAGATCATGCACAGAATGATTGAATGAAAAATAAAGATTAAATTATTTGAACTTTTGCGCTTTTTTTAGACTAAATTGCTATATTGTATGGGTGGTAACATTGAATAAATAGGAGAAAAAAGTGTTAGATAAAATTCAAACAAAAATTAGCCAATTAGAAGCCGGAAAAAAATTAATCCTCGGCGTAGGCATTAAGGTTGAAGATATGCAAAAGGTGGTGGAACTCTGCGAGTCTTTAGAGTCAGAGGGGAATATCAAAATTGTGAATAAACATCTGAATCCGAAGAGCAATAATCAGCCGGATACCTTACTGATTCAAAAAGTTTAATTGTTGCATTTTCATAAAAAAACGCCTGCTGATGCAGGCGTTTTTTATTGCAGATTTTCAGCTTAAGCTTGAGTCGTGAAATAATCTTCAGAGAAGTTCATGATGACGTCAGAACCTGATTTCACTTTAGTAATGCGTAATGCCAGTTCAGGCAGAATGCGTTGTACAAAATAACGTGCCAGAGCGAGTTTATTTTGATAGAACTCACCGTCTTTATTTTTCGCTGCATTGGTAATGCGCGCGAACATATAAGAGAAGCTCAACAGACCTACAGCGTGCAGATAGTCAACTGCGGTTGCATTCGGGAAGTCATGGCTTTCTCGTGCTGCTTCCAGAATGTACTGAGTCACCGATTCAACTTCAGTTGCTGCATCCAGTGTGGCATCTTTAATAAAGTTTAGATCCGCATCCAGACTATTGGCAAAGTCACGGATTTCAGAGATATATTCAGAGATATATTCGCCGCCACATTTAATGGTTTTGCGGCCGATCAAGTCTTGTGACTGTACACCGTTGGTGCCTTCATAGATCTGGGAAATACGTAGGTCACGGATACATTGCTCCAAGCCCCATTCACGGATATAGCCATGACCACCGAAGACCATTTGTGCATCTAGGGTCGCCTGGAATGCGGTATCCGTTAAATACGCTTTCGCGATTGGTGTTAATAGCGCAACGCGGTCATTGGCTTTTTTCACCGCTTCAGGATCAGTAGAGAATTTGGTGATATCCAGTTGCTGACCTACATAAACTGCAAAGGCACGCGAAGCTTCGTTATTGGCACGTACATTCAGCAGCATACGGCGTACATCACCATGCACCAGAATGCTATCCGCAGGTTTGCTTGGTGACTGAACGCCAGCCGCACTACGACCCTGTAAACGGTCTGTGGCATATTGCGCAGCGTTTTGATAAGCGAATTCAGAAGCACCTAGGCCTTGAATACCCATCGACAGACGTTCGTAGTTCATCATCACGAACATCGCAGCGAGACCTTCGTTTTCTTTACCAACGAGGTAACCTTTGGCACCGTCAAAGTTCATGACACAAGTCGCAGATGCCTTGATCCCCATCTTGTGTTCGATTGAACCTGGGCCGACCGGATTACGCTCGCCGATAGAACCATCTTCATTGACCAAGAATTTCGGTACGATGAACAGGGAAATACCACGAGAGCCAGCAGGGGCATCTGGGGTTTTCGCTAGAACGAGGTGAATAATATTTTCCGCCAGGTCATGATCACCACCCGTGATGAAAATCTTGGTGCCGCTGATGCTATAAGTGCCGTCTTCGTTACGTTCAGCTTTGGTTTTGATAATACCCAGATCAGTACCGGCATGTGGTTCGGTTAAGCACATGGTGCCTGACCACTCACCCGAATAAATTTTAGGTAAATAGGTTTCTTTTTGTGCTTGTGAAGCATAGCTGTTCAGCGCCATGCCCGCACCAACAGAAAGCAATGGATACAGCATGAAAGACGGGTTGGTGGCAAACAGCATTTCATCAGAAAGTACCGTTAGCATTTTCGGCATTTCCTGGCCGCCCCATTCCATATCTGCGCCCAGACCAATCCAGCCACCTTCTGCATATTGTTTGAACGCTTCTTTAAAGCCAGCAGGTGTGGTCACATTACCATTTTCAATTTTTGCGCCTTCTTCATCGCCGGTACGGTTCAGAGGAAGCATGACGTTTTGAGAAAATTTTGCCATTTCTTCAAGAATCGCTTCTGCTGTCGCAGCATCCAGATGCGCTAGATTTTCATTGGCCTGCCAGAATTGTTCTGCATTGAAGACATCGTTCAGGATGAATTTCATATCGGCAAGTGGCGCGTTATAAATTGGCATGGTGTGTCACCTGTTTATTGTTTGATTAAATGAGTTTTAATCAGTCTAAAACACTCAAAATCTGAATGTTAGACGACTAAAGGTTAATTCTGTAACTCTTTATAAAGAAAAAGGACTGCCTGTTGATTGACCGTCCTTTTTCTGAAATGTAGCTAGTCTGAGACTAACTTAGAATGCAAAGTGTTCCGCATCCAGGTTCATCAATGGCTCTACACCTGTCGCAATCACTTCAACGTGTGAACGAACGCGTGGCAGGATTTTCTTGAAGTAGAAGCGTGCTGTCGTCACTTTGGCATTGTAGAAATCAACCTCAGTGGTGCCCGCAGCCAGTTGCTCCTGAGCAACCAATGCCATACGTGCCCATAGGTAAGCTAGAGTGACATAACCAGAGAAGTAGAGGTAATCGACTGCAGCCGCACCCACTTCTTCAGGGTTTTGCATCGCGCGCATACCAATCTGCATGGTCAGATCGCCCCATTCTTTGTTCAAGGCAGCCAATGGTTCAACGAATTCTTTCATTGCAGCATTGTCTTTGTGCGCTTCAGCAAATTTATGGATGATCTTGGTGAAGTCTTTCAACATTGCACCTTGCGTACCCAATACTTTACGGCCTAACAAGTCTAGTGCCTGAATTTCAGTGGTACCTTCGTACAGGCAAGCAATACGTGTATCACGTACGATCTGCTCCATACCGTGCTCAGAAATAAAGCCATGACCACCGAATACCTGAACACCGTGTTTCGCAGCTTCAGAACCGGTTTCAGTCAGGAATGCTTTTGCGATTGGTGTTAGCAATGACAGGATGTTGTCTGCAAATTTACGGTCTGCTTCTTCTGCAGCATGTTCAACCACGTCAGCATATTGTGCTAACAGGTAAACCAGTGCACGACCACCTTCTGCATATGCTTTTTGAGTTAAAAGCATGTTACGTACCGCAGGATGCACAATGATTGGATCTGCTTCTTTTTCAGGTGCTTTAGGACCAGAAAGAGAGCGCATTGCCAGACGATCTTTTGCGTATGCAAGCGCGCCTTGGAATGAACCTTCAGATGCTGCAAGACCTTGAACTGCTGTACCGATACGTGCTGTGTTCATGAACGTGAACATGCAGTTCAAGCCGCGGTTTTCAGGTCCAATCAGGAAGCCTTTAGCATTGTCAAAGTTGATGACACAAGTCGCGTTACCATGGATACCCATCTTGTGTTCGATCGAACCACAACGTACGCCGTTACGCTCGCCAATAGAACCGTCAGCATTCAGGTTGAATTTTGGCACGATGAATAATGAGATACCTTTGGTACCTTTCGGTGCACCTGGCAGACGAGCAAGTACGATATGGATAATGTTCTCTGCCATGTCGTGTTCACCAGCAGAGATAAAGATCTTCTCGCCAGAGATTGCGTAGCTACCGTCCGCTTGTGGTTCAGCTTTAGTACGGATAATACCCAAGTCAGAACCCGCATGAGATTCAGTTAAGCACATGGTACCCGTCCATTCACCTGAAACCAGTTTAGGCAGGTAAGCGTCTTTTTGTTCAGCTGAACCATGATGTTCTAAAGTACGAACCGCACCGTGAGACAGGCCAGGGTACATGCCCCATGCCCAGTTCGCAGTACCCACCATTTCAGAAATCGCGATACCTAAAGAGTTCGGTAAGCCTTGACCGCCGTATTGTTCTTCAGCAGAAAGAGAAGGGAAGCCAAGCTCGATGTATTTTTGGTACGCTTCTTTAAAGCCAGTCGGAGTCGTAACAACGCCGTCATTCCAGGTACAGCCTTCACGATCACCGGTCTGGTTGATTGGAGACAATTCGTTTTCACAGAAGTCAGCCGCAGCTTCTAAGTACTGATCTACCAGCTCACGGCTTACGTTTTCTTGGAATGCAGGGAGATTTGCATAGTGTTGTTCAGCATTTAATAATTCATGCAACACAAATTGCATATCACGTAAAGGCGCTTTGTATTGTGGCATATCGGTTTCCTCAATACTGGTTGAACCAGCGTTATAATCTTAGATGAACTAAAACCTGTCTTCACTGACACGGTTTGGAATGATCTAATCGTGCAACAACTTCCCCTGCGGTACAAGCTTTTCGGGGTGTTTTCTTGGTGACTGTAAAGTCAAAGATTAATCTGCATGACGCATTAAAGGTCTTGAGTATAAAGACTTTAGCCATATTCTGCAGGAAACGAATAGTCAACTGTATGCATGAAAGAGCACGCAATAAAAAAGCACCCGAAGGTGCTAGTCGTGAAGCCTTGATTCCTATGCATTAATAGGTAGAGGCTGTGGGCTGGAAACGGACATGACATTTGCCATTGATGGTTTGTTCGCTCATCTTGATCTGTGCAACAGTCCCGTCTTTTTTGCCTTGACAGGCTTGCAGCATGGCTTGTTGATGTGCCTGACGTTGAGCGAGGCGCTGATCAAACTGTTTAGTCAATTCTGCACGTTGGGCATCCGTCAAGACTTCACCGTGCATCATGCCTCTACGCATATCGGCACGCATCGGACGATGCTCAGCTTTCATGTCGCGATGGCTTTTCATCTCTTTATGATCTGCTTTAAAGACCATCTTGCAGGTGCCGTCTATGGTTTTATCGCCAGTCTTGATTTGAACAGCCGAGCCCACAGCTTTATTGTCGCAGGCCTGTTGAAGCTGTTTGGCAAACTGCATGCGTTCTGCACGCTTTGCCTTAAACTGTTCACGCTGTTCGGGAGTTAGATGCTGTTTTTTGCCTTCATGATGTTTCATCATATGGGGGTGATCATTGTTTGGGACATTACTGGTGGATTGACAGGCAGTCAACGCACCCATTGATAAAACACTTGCACTGATTAAAGCTATTTTTGTCATGGTTTGCATTGTATTTATCCCCGTCAAGAAGCTGATTCTATGTCAGATAAAGATTAAACAATAAAGATGAAGAAACAATGAAGAGTTTTTTGCTGCGGTGTTCGCTACAATAATGAATATAGAAGAAAAATTGAGATTTCTATTTTGAACATTCGCCGCATTCCCATTGCATTACGTCTATTTTTGACCGTGCTGTTGACCACGCTGGTCATTACCACGGTAAGTCTGGGTGTATTGCATCTGAATATGCAGCGTAATTTCGCCCGTTATGTCGCTGATGTCGAAATGCAGAAGCTGGATTATGTGATTGAAAATCTGGCAGATGTCTATGCAGTCTATCAGGACTGGGGCAATGCGATTCAGGCACAGATCCTCCAGATGGAAGGTGAAGCCGCACCGGATGATTATGACCGTTTGTCACGCTGGTGGTTACGCCGTCAGTATGATATTGCCTTGCAGCAGCGTTATTTTCAGGAACAGACTCTGGCTCAGGTCGCACCCAGTATGGTAGATCCGGCGCTGCCACAACGTCAGGTCAATGAAGAAGAATTACGTGTGCTGGCATCTAATTTGCCTTCACAGTTTCAGCCCTTTGAAGGCTTGAAATTCCCGCTCAGCTCCAATCAGAATCTGTTTAGGGCTGATCGCAAGAATGGGGAACAGCCAGCACAGCAGCCGACCGGCAAGAAACAGTTTATCCAGATGCCGGATCGTCTTGGTCTCAGTTCACGTCTTTCTCTGTATGATGCCAAGCGTCGTTTTGTGGTCGGTGAGGCTTCGGATGAGCAGGTCTCTTATCGCCCAATTATGGTGAATAACCAGATTGTCGGCTATTTGGGCTTAAAACCGGTTCTGGATCAGGATGATGCCTTAAGTATCAATTTCTTTAGTAACCAGAAGCGTTATTTATTTCTGGTTTATGCACTCAGTATTTTGGCGAGTCTGATTGCGTCCTTGTTATTGGCGACTTATTTTAAAAAGCCGATTCAACGTTTGCTCAATGGTACACGTGCCTTGACCCAAGGAAATTATCAATATCAGGTTAAAGTGAACCGGAATGATGAATTAGGTGATTTATCCAATGAATTAAATGCATTGGCGGTGATTCTGGATCAGCATGAAACCTCACGCCGTCAGTGGGTGGCAGATACCTCGCATGAGTTAAAAACGCCACTAGCAGTCTTACAGGCACAGATTGAAGCGATGCAGGACGGGATTCGTAAACCAACGCCTGAACATTTTGCATCCATGCTGGCTCAGGTAAACAGCTTGAAAAAACTGACCCAAGATCTGGCCGCGCTGGCACAGGCCGATGCCCAGCAATTACAATTCTATTTTTCGACGGTGAATCCGTGGGAGGTGGTGCAGCAGGAACTCATCAACTTCCAGCCGAATTTTGAGCAGGCTGAATTGACGGTCAATGCAGACGGTGAGGGGACTGAGTTAAATCTGGATCTGGATCGTTTTAAACAGATTGTGGCGAACTTGCTCAGTAACAGTATTCGCTATACTGAAGCAGGCGGGCAGGTGCATATTCATACGACACAAGATGATAAAGAATGGACCTTATATATCGATGATAGTCCGTTTGGTCTGACTGATGAACAACTGGCGCGTATTGGTGAGCGTTTCTACCGTGTCGATGATTCTCGTACCCGGGCGACTGGCGGAACCGGACTGGGTTTGGCATTATCATGTAAAATTACGCAGGCGCTGGGCGGCAGCTTAAGCTTTGCACATTCACCACTGGGTGGTTTACGATGCAAGCTGAGCTTTCCTAAACAAGTGAAACCATAAAGGAAATATATTGATGAAACATGTCATGCTGGTTGAAGATGAAATCGAACTTGCACAGTTGGTGCGAGACTATCTGGAAGCTGCTGGTTTTGAGGTCAGTATGTTTCATGATGGGCAGGAAGCATATAACAGTTTTACCCAGCGTAAACCGAGTCTGATGATTTTGGACTTGATGGTGCCGCGTATGGATGGTCTGACCATTTGCCGTAAAGTCCGTGAACAGTCGGATTTGCCAATTATCATGGTGACCGCGCGTACTGAAGAAATTGACCGTGTGTTGGGTCTGAATATGGGTGCAGATGATTATCTCTGTAAACCATTTAGTCCGAAAGAACTGGTTGCGCGCGTACAGGCTGTGTTACGTCGTCTGGATCGTAAATCAGAACCGGAAAGCAATGACTTATTCCGTATGGACAAATCACAACAGCGCATCTGGTATCAACAAAAAGCCTTGAATTTAACGCCGACCGAATTCCGTTTGCTGGAGTTATTCGTGGAGCATGTCGGACAGGTCTATTCACGTGCGCAATTGCTGGATCATATTAATCCGGACAGTTTTGATGTGGCAGACCGTGTCATTGACAGTCATATCAAGAATTTGCGCCGCAAGATTTCCGATGCAGCTGAAACCGGCAACCGTCATGAGTGGATTCAGGCGGTGTATGGTGTGGGCTACCGTTTTGAATATCCTGAAGATTGATTAAAAAATAAATGTGGATGTTATTATTAACCATCCACATTTATTTAAACTTGTACTTTCAGAAAATATAAATCGTTAATCTGGTCCCATAAAAACTCATAGTCTTGCATGAGTGTAATATCGTTTCCGTAAGGCTTAGGAGTTCTATAACTTAATATCGTTCCTTCTTTGTACGTACTTTTATGCCTGAAATCAAAATCACGGGTATCATCCGAATATTTTATTTGGTTGCAATAGTGGGCATGATCAGTTGCGAGAATGAAATAACAAATGTCGATTCCATTTCTCTTGTAAAGTTCTAAATTTGAAAGATCTTTAAAGACATCGTAACGGTTGTTAGGTTCCCGATGATTACTTTTCTTAAAGAATTTTAGTTCTATAGCAGCACAAGTTTGATGATCACCATCTTGATAACGAATTAAAATATCAATTCTTGCTCGCTCAGATTGACTCTTAATACTCGTTGTTTTTAAAGGTAAAAATGTTTCAAACTCTAAATGGAATTTGTCGCTTAACCTAAACTCATACAACTGCCCAAGTGTTTTTAAAATATGTCCTAATTCTAATTGGAAAGCACTTTCGTTATGTGTAATTAATCCTCCAAATGCGAGTTTGTGAGTAAGCAGCTTATATGCTGTTTCAATAATTTCACGTGTCAATTTAGTTTGATCAATTTTTTGCATGTTTTTTGAGTCTATTTATTAAGACGAACAACTCACCATCACTTCTGGCACGTCACTTGGCAATGGTGCTAAATCTTCAGGCTGTTCCAGATCTGGCTGTTTCTGATAAGGCTGACTCAATAATTTAAACAGGCGGTCTACTTCAGAAAAATCATCCCGCTCTGCTAGTTCAATGGCTTTCTGTGCCATATGATTCCGCAGAATATAATGCGGATTGGCCAGTTGCATGGCGGCATCCAATTCTTCTATATCCTGGTGTTCACGGATAGATCCATATTGCGCCAAGAATGCTTCAAACTGGCGTCGGTCCAGACAATCATCTTTAATGGCTTCATAGTCTTTATTTTGCAGACGGATAAAACTCTGGGTGTAGTCCAGTTGTTCACTTTGCAAAATTCGCAGAAAGGCCATTGCGCAGTCAAAACTGTCTTTATGGAAACTTGGCAAGCCCATTTTCTGGTTTAAACCATGTTTATAATGTTCCAAGAAGGTTGGCTCATAGTGCTCCAGACATGCAGCTAAATCCTGTTTCCATTGTTCTTTGTCATAATCTGTAGGGCAGAGCGGGACCAGATTGTTTAACCATTGCCACAAATTCCAATGTCCGATACTTGGCTGCTGCTGATAGGTATAACGCCCTTGATAATCCGAGTGGTTATTGATCCAATTCGGACGGAAGCGCTCCATAAAGCCATAAGGACCAAAGTCCAAAGTTGAACCGGTAATATTCAGGTTGTCAGTATTCATCACGCCATGTGCAAAACCAACCAGTTGCCATTTGGCAATCATCACCGCAGTGCGCTGAATAACTTTTGTGGCAAAGCTCAGAATCGGCTGTTCGGCTTGCAGGCATTCTGGATAATGCCATTCGATACATTTCTGGATAAATTCAGCTAGTAGATCTGGCTGATACTGATTGATCCATTCAAAATGGCCGAAACGGATATGACAGTCTGAAGTACGCAACATCATCGCGCCCGGCTCTAGCTTCTCACGCTGAATACCTTGGATTGATGAAGTAAAACCAACTGCATTACTGGATGCTACACCTAAAGCATTTAAGGCATGACCTGCCAGATACTCACGAATGACTGAACGCAGTACTGCACGACCATCGCCCATGCGTGAATAAGGGGTTGCACCAGCACCTTTTAAATGCAGGTCAATGGTCTGATTATTTTTATCCAGAATTTGCGCAATCAACAACCCGCGACCATCTCCCAACTGTCCTGCCCATTGTCCAAACTGATGACCTGCATAGACCATAGCCAAGGGTTCAAATTCAGTAAAAACTTTCTGACCACTACAAATCTCGACCCATTGCGCCTTGTCTTCATCCGACCATTGCAGTTGCTCTGCTAAAGCTGCATTAAAATGTCCGGCTTTCGCACCTTTTAACGGCAGCGGAACTTGATGGTGATAGAGGCGGGCGGGCAGTGTTTGATAGCGAGAGTTAAAATACATGGCATCAGTACAGGATTGGAATAAATTTACTATAACAAAGATAGCTGTATAAAACTGTTGTATAAGCGAGAGTTCACGTTATCTTTCGGACATAAAAAAAGCCCCAATCGGGGCTTTAGTGTTCAACAGCTTTTATTGAGAAACTGCAGACTTTTTCAAATTACGAACCAGTAGATTCAAGGTTTGACGATGATGAGAAAGACGCTGTTCAACCAGCTGGAATTCAACTTTCAGCTTGTCATCCATCTGATGGATTTTTTCAGCCATAGACGCTTTCTTGACCTGAATTTCTTGTTCTTTCAACTTCGCCCAGTCATTTAAAGTTTGGGTAAATGCATCATATTCCTGTGCGATCTTGGTTTTTACCGCCGAGATATCTTCAGACACATCATGGCCATACACCGCAAGATCCTGTTCGGCATATTTAAACTTCATTGCCAATTCCGCTTTTTTGATATTAAAGCTAGGAATACGGCGCAAGTTCTTGGCTAAACCAAGTTTAGAACAAGTCCAGATCAACCATTTGGTTGGATCATACTGCCACCATTTTACGCCGTTACGGTAATCGTATTGGAAAATATGGTGATAGTTATGATAACCCTCACCCCAAGTTGCAACCGCGAGTACGAAGTTGTCACGTGCAGTATTTTCATCGGTATAAGGACGATTTCCCCACATGTGGCATAGCGAGTTAATGAAGAAGGTTACATGATGGCTCAGGATTAAACGCATTAATCCACCCAACAGCAATACGCCCCAGACATCGCCGACTGCCCAGCCAATTGGCAATAAAATCGCGGCATGAACAGCTATTACTAAAGGAACGTAGTATTTGTCCTGAAACATCACCACTTTGTCTTTTAACAGATCTGGCGCATTTTTATAGTTGGCAGCACCAGATGGATAATCACGTAACATCCAGCCAATATGTGCGTACCAGAAGCCTTTATTGATCGAGTACGGGTCTTGATCAACATCATCGACATGACGGTGATGGGTACGGTGACCAGATGCCCAGAATAAAATACTATTCTGTACAGCAAATGTACCCATAATCATCAAGATGATTTTTAATGGTAAAGTGGCTTCATAAGCACGATGTGCCCACAGGCGATGGTATCCTGCTGTAATGCCGAGGCTGCTTACGCCCAGTAAAACAAACATACTGATCCAAGCGGCAGCGCTAAAATCATGGTGATACGCATACAACGGAATCGCAATCAGGGCTACAATCGGTAAAAATACCAATGCAAACACAGCAATCCAGTTGATGGGGGCTTTGGGTAAGGGAGCATTCATCTCCAACAGCACTCCTAGAACCTCGGAAGGTATAACAAAAAGCAGAAACTACTGTTGGTTTTAACAGCAGCCTATCTTGTCCATATTAGCATGTGCCCTAAGGCATCACTAGCATTATTGTACGGTTGTATTGTACTTGTCGGTAACAGAATTAGTAGGGCAGAAGTGACCATTTTGCGAGCGTAGACGGGTTCTGATTTCCTACTAAGTGACTGAGGATTATCACTCTTTCAGAAAATGGAAACCGAATGAATCAGAGGAAAATGGTTGTTCATAATTTCTACAATATTATCAGCAAATTTGCGGAATATAGATGTTGGACAACTTTATTTCACTTTCAAATAAAATCTGATTAAGGACGATTCACGCTTTCCTTATTGTATTATCGACATGAACTGGGTCAAGAAATACCGAGATCAATCAAGGCTAAGAGAGATTATCTAGAGTTGTTGTAGCATCAATTTTGGATAATCGGTAATCAGCCCCTGAATGCCCCAGTCTCGCAGCTGTCTAGCTCGGGTCACATCATTGACCGTCCAGACACTGATATTCAACTCGGCAGCCTGAGTGGCCTGAATCAGGTCTTTACTGGCCAGTTCATCCATCCAGCCAATATGACAGCATCCAAGTTCCAGCGCCTGATCAATGGCCTGATGTTTGACATCGGTTTCAATCAATAAACCGCGTTTTAAACGTGAGTTTTGCTGTTTGAAAGCATCCAGAATTTTGGCATCAAAGCTGGTAATAATAGCTGCCTGCTCATAGCCTTGTAACTGCTGTTCGACTTCAAACGCGATTTTTTCAGCTGCTGCTTCAGATGCTACGCTTTTAATTTCGACTTCAATATGCTCGAAATTTCGAATGACATTTAAGGTTTGATCGAGCAGTGGGGTCGATTCAATTTTATTCCATTCTGACCAGGCCACTGCGTGATTATATTGGGTAAGATCTTGACGGTTACACTCGTATAGATGCTTCTGCAAACCGGTGGTACGCACAAAGTCGTCATCATGCATGATGATTAAGGCATTGTCTTTGAGCTGACGGACATCAAACTCAACAGCGCGAATGCCGATCTCCTGAATATATTGAAAACCGCCCAAGGTATTTTCAGGGGCTTCGCCACGTGCACCACGATGACCAATTATGCGCATAAGATGCTCATGAGTGGGAAAGTTAAGTTCATTTTGCGAGGGCTACGTGACAGAAGAGTGACACTTTCTATTTTCGTCAGATGTTCTGTAAAATCAAGAGACATCTGACGTGTATTTTTAGATAGCAACTTGAAACATAATTTTACTTTTCGATGCTGTCATTGATATTTTTTTGCCACAGCACTTCGGAACCGCCCTCAGCACGTTGCAGGGTACGTGATGCTACAAATAACCAGTCCGATAAACGGTTAAGTAGTTGCAGTGACGCTGCCTGAATGTTTTGGTCACGGTGATGTACCGACATCACGCTGCGTTCTGCACGACGACAAACAACGCGGGCCTGATGGGCAAAGCTGCACACCAACGTTCCAGCAGGCAGAATAAAATCTTTTAACATCGGCAAAGCTTCATTCATGCGGTCGATATCATTTTCCAGAAACTCAATCGATACCGGTTGCACCAGATTAAAACCCGGAATACACACTTCACCGCCCAGATCAAATAACCAGTGCTGGATCAGGCTTAAAGATTTATCCCAAGTAGCTTGATCTTCAATGTTACTTGCTGAAATTTGTGCACGTAATACGCCAATCACGGCATTTAGTTCGTCGACATCACCGAGTGCTGTGATACGCAAATCATCTTTGGCAACACGTGAGCCATCACCGAGTCCTGTGGTACCTGAATCGCCTGTGCGGGTGTAGATTTTGCTTAAACGGTGGCCCATATGTGTTCCTTGAATTTTTAATGAAGATAATAAAAAAGGATAATGTCGGTCATAACATTATCCATAAACTGCGCTGTTTTAAAGTTTTTTGCTGTTTAGAGCTTAGTATTTAAAAGTGATTCCAATAGAAGCGAGGCGGTCACTGGCAATGTAATAAGATGTGGCATCATTAAATGCTGTTTTGTAATTGGTATCACCTAGGTTACGAATATTCACAAAGGTTTTTAAGTGAGGATTCACTTGCCAATAGGCATTCATATCAATGACTGCATAGCCTGGAATAAGGCCTTTATCCTCCTTAGATTTACCTTTAGCTACTAAAGACGTGGACGCACCATACTGACCATTATCCCAACCCAAGGTTAGGTTGAAGTTTTGGCGTGGGCGATTTGGCAAATCTTTATCTTTATCATCGTTCTTAGCTTGAATATACGCATATTCAGCATTGGCATAGAAGTCATCTTGTGTCAATTTTAAACCCAATTCAGCACCATTAAAGGTGGCGCTGTCCATATTTTTAAATACCCAGTTGGTATCTCCGTTAGAGACCATAATATTGTCGACTTGGGTTTGAAAAGCAGAACCGTATAATGTCATTGATGGGGTGATTAGATGATCAAAACCAATTTCATAAGATACACTTTCTTCTGGTTGTAGGTCAGGATTACCGCCCCACCAAGCGGGTTCACTAATAATTTGCCCGACAACTGGGGCACGAAATGCTGTTCCGACATTGGCATAAATACTTGATGTAGGGCTTAGGGTATGTCGAACAGCGAGTTGTCCTACACTATGTGTACCAAATTGCTGATTGTCTTCAACTCGAATACCCGCTTGGGTGCTGATGACATCATTTTGATATTGGTGCTGTAAATAATAGCCAGTGCTATCATTTTCATCTTTAAAGGTGTTTAAACTTTCAGCTTCTGTCTTATTGTAATGTACACCCGCAAGAAGTTTATGCTCGGCGTTGATTTGCCATTGAATATTGGAATCTATTTCTTGTTGTTCAGTGATTACAGTCGATGGATAAGCGCTTTGTACAATTACGTATTCATCTTCAAATTGTGATAGGCGAGTTTCCCACACTAAATTTGGATTAAGCTTAAAATAACCTTTAATATTATAAAGGCGATTGGTGAAATCATAAGCTTCTGGTGCACCAGAAGAGAAGTAGTCGCCGTGACCTTCATTTTCTTTAAATTCCGCTGACAATCCAAAGTTGTCTTGATCAACGCCTAATTTCGCTGAATAGCCTTTTTGATCGAAACCTGCTTTTTTAGCTTGATTGCTAATAATTTGGTCACCATCTGTTTCTAGGCGTTGCCCACGAATTTGGGCGTAATAGCCATTTTCAGCAGCATCAACACCGACAAGTGATTTGTAGGTATTTTTTTCACCGACTTCGACCGTTGTAAACGCACTATTTTCTGTCGGTGTTTTGGAAATGAGTTGAATTACACCTCCAATTGCATCAGTACCATATTGTACCGATGCAGGGCCTTTTAGAATTTCAATTTGCTTAATGTCTGTCTTATCAATTAAATGTAAATTTGTACCTGCAACAGTTGCGGTATTGGAGCGCATACCATCTTGTAAAATTAAGGTATGTGCGGCATTGCTGCCACGCAAGAAAATTGAAGCTGGTTGACCATAGCCACCCACTTGTTTGACTGATAGCGCTGCTTCTTTCGTTAATAATGAAGGTAAGTCAGCAATAGGGGATTGTTGAATCGTTTTTTCATCAATCACATTTAGACGCATCGGCACATTTTCAATATTTTGTTCGCTGCGTGATGCCGTGACCACAATGGTATCTAAAGATGCTTTCGCAACTTTTTGCTCGTTAGCAAAAACAGATGAAGTGGTACCCAACGCAAGTGCGATCGCACCTACCAAGGCAGTAGGTTGAAATTGAATAGACATGAATTGCTCCCTACATTCACTTCCCCGTGAATGATTGAGTTATAGAACACAACAAGCAGGTTTCCGGACTTAAATGTGCAAAGCAGCGACTTTGCTGTATATCCACCTTCCCACATCAAGATGCAGTGGTGTAAACCGAAGAGTTTAAATTGATAGACGTTTCATTTTTTACCGTTGCGGGGGCAGTGCTGGATTTACACCAGCTTCCCTAAAGCCTGAAGGCTTGGACTTGCTGCAAAGTGAGCGCAGTATAAAGTTTGTATGCCTTATAAACAATCTGCATCGAGAATAATCCGGATGAACTTTTACGCAAGTCAGAAAAATTGCATTACAATGATTTGCCCCAATCTTACAGATTGTTCAATACATTGGTAGATCTAGAGCCAACATAATATGCGAACCCGTGCCAAAATTTGTGGAATCACCCGAGTTGAAGATGTACATGCCGTAGCCAATGCTGGCTGTGACGCGATAGGATTTGTATTTTATCCACCGAGTCCGCGGCATGTCACTTTAGAGCAGGCTGAAATCCTGATTCAGTCGGTTCCAGCTTATGTACAGGCGGTGGGTTTATTTGTGAATAGTCACGCAGATGAAATCCAGGCGATTTTAAATAAAATACCGCTGGATATTTTACAATTTCATGGCGATGAAACACCTGAACAGTGTCAGGCTATCGCCCAGCAGGTCGGACGCCGTTGGTATAAAGCCATTCAGGTAAAACCTGATCTGGATGCAGTCGCAGAAATTCAAGGTTATCAAGATGCAGGCGCAAGCGCAGTGCTATTAGATGCATGGCATCCTGATCTGAAAGGTGGCACAGGGCACAGCTTCGATTGGGACACATTTCCCAAACTCAATATTCCCTTGATCTTGGCAGGCGGTTTAAATCCTGACAATATTGAACAGGCAATTCTCACCACACAGGCGTATGCCGTCGATGTGAGTGGCGGTGTCGAGACCGCAAAAGGTATTAAAGACCAACAACTCATAGAACGCTTTATGCAAGGAGTCCATCGTGGATCAGCAAAGTACTAGCCAGAACAGTCAGGCAGTTGACTATACCCAATTCCCGGATGAACGCGGGCATTTCGGTATTCATGGCGGACGTTTTGTGTCAGAAACACTCATGGCGGCTTTAGAAGACTTGGAAAAGCTCTATTTCCGTATGAAAGATGATGCGCAGTTTTTGGCAGAATTTGACCGTGACATGGCGTTTTACGTCGGTCGTCCGAGTCCTTTATATCATGCTGAACGATGGTCGAAAGAGTTGGGTGGCGCACAGATTTACCTGAAACGTGAAGACCTGAATCATACCGGTTCGCACAAAGTAAATAATACAATCGGTCAGGCCTTACTGGCGAAGCTTTCCGGCAAGAAACGTATTATTGCCGAAACAGGGGCAGGCCAGCACGGTGTAGCAACGGCAACGATTGCAGCACGTTTAGGTCTTGAATGCGTAGTATTCATGGGCGCAGACGATGTAAAACGTCAGGCGATGAACGTCTACCGTATGCGTTTATTAGGCGCGACGGTTGTGCCAGTAGAAAGTGGCTCTAAAACCTTGAAAGATGCCATGAACGAAGCCATGCGTGACTGGGTGACCAATGTTGATTCAACCTATTATGTGATTGGTACCGTGGCAGGTCCACATCCCTATCCGCAACTGGTTCGTGATTTCCAGTCGATCATTGGTCGTGAAGCACGCCGTCAGATTCTGGAACAGGCAGGCCGTCTGCCAGATGCACTGGTCGCATGTGTCGGTGGTGGATCCAATGCCATGGGCTTGTTCTATCCATTCCTGAATGACCAAGATGTGAAAATGTACGGCGTTGAAGCAGCAGGTCATGGGATTGAATCAGGTAAACATTCTGCGCCACTGAATGCCGGTCATGTCGGTGTGCTGCATGGTAACCGAACTTATCTGATGTCGGATGCACAAGGCCAGATTATTGAAACCCATTCAATTTCTGCAGGTCTGGATTATCCAGGTGTGGGTCCGGAACATAGCTTCCTGAAAGATATGGAGCGCGTGAAATACGTACCGATCAATGATCAGGAAGCTTTACAAGGTTTCCGTGACTTGACCAAGATTGAAGGTATTATTCCGGCGTTAGAAAGCGCACATGCCATGGCATACGTGACCAAACTTGCACCGACCATGGACAAGGATCAAATTATTATTGCGACGGTTTCAGGTCGTGGTGATAAGGACTTGATGACCGTTGCCCGTATTGATGGCGTGGAAATGGTAGAGATGTAAGTTCCTTAAAGTCCTCTCCTTAGAGGAGAAGGTTTGGGAAAGGTTATTTCAATAAAAAATCGTGCTAAGTTTTCTTAGCACGATTTTTTATTGAGTAGATTTTGAAAGAACACGTTTGTATGGAATTAAGAGAATTCACCTTGCGCGCGCTCTTTGGCCCATTCACGTAAAACAAATTTCTGCAATTTTCCGGTCGAAGTTTTTGGAATTTCGGTAATCACCACATCCTTAGGCACTTTAAAGCGGGCCAGATGCTCACGGCAAAATTCCATAATTTCTTCTTCCGTGGCTTTTTTTCCTTCTTTGAGTTCGATAAAGGCACAAGGAACTTCCTGCCAGCGTGGATCAGGCTTTGCGACTACCGCCGCAGTCAGCACTGCCAGATGCTGATACAGCACTTCTTCCACTTCAAGCGATGAAATATTTTCCCCGCCGGAAATAATCACGTCTTTGGAACGGTCGGTAATTTTGGCATAGCCATCCGGTTGGCATACCGCCAGATCTCCTGTATGGAACCAGCCACCAGCAAAGGCTTCAGCGGTCGCCTCAGGATTTTTCAGATAACCTTTCATCACGATATTGCCACGGAACATGATTTCACCCATGGTCTGACCATCATGTGGCACTTCTTGCATGGTATCCGGATCAAGCACTTTCATGCCATCTTGCAATGGATACGGTACGCCTTGGCGGGAGTGCAACTGTGCCTGTTCCTGAATAGACAGATCGCTCCAGCCTGCTTGAGATGCGCACAGTGCAGAAGGGCCATAGGTTTCAGTCAAGCCGTAAACATGCGTGACATTAATGCCGATATTGCGCATGCCTTCGATAATCGCAGCTGGCGGTGCAGCACCCGCAACCATCACTTCGACACGGTGATCAATTTTGGTCTTTTTCTCTTCAGGTGTGTTAATCAGCATCGACAGGACAATCGGTGCCCCACAGAAGTAATCGACTTTATGTTCAGCAATCAGTTTAAAGATCAGTTCAGCATCGACTTTACGCAAGCAAACGTTGGTTCCGCCGTTAGCCGCCATAGTCCAGGCAAAGCACCAGCCATTACAGTGGAACAGCGGTAGTGTCCATAAATAGGTGGCGCGTGGTGTCATGCCACAGGCAATGATGTTACTAGCCGCGTTAATGTAGGCCCCACGATGATGATAGACCACGCCTTTCGGATTGCCGGTGGTACCAGAGGTATAACTTAAGCTGATGGCATCCCATTCATCTTGAGGTAAATGCCATTCAAAGTTTGCATCGCCTTGCGCAATCCAGTCTTCATATTCGATTTGACCAATACGCTTATCTTCACCTTCAAACTCTGCATCGGCCACATCAATCACATAGATGTCTTGTGAAACTAGAGTGAGCGCCTCTGTGGCAAGCGCAGTAAATTCAGGATCGACCAAGAGCACTTTGCTTTCAGCGTGCTCCAGCATAAAGGCAAGTGTCTTGGCATCCAGGCGGGTATTTAATGTGTTAAGCACTGCACCTGCCATCGGTACAGCAAAATGTGCTTCGATCATGGCAGGGACGTTAGGCAGCAGGACAGACACGGTATCATTTTTACCGATGCCTAATTTTTGGAGTTGGTTGGCAAACTGACGGCAACGGTTGTATTTCTCACGCCAGGTGATCCGGCGTTTACCGTGAATAATCGCGTTCTGATTTGGATAGATATAAGCTGCACGATCAAGATAGCGTAAAGGTGATAAGGCTACAAAATTCGCGGGGGTACGCGGTAATTCATCATATGCGCTAACCATTGTAAAACTCCGTTCTATATTTATTTTCATATCCTGTTGAAAAGATATGTATTTCTCAGAAATCTTGCATTTATGCTTTAGTCGAGTACGATTTTACAAATTTTAAGTATTTGAATATTAATAAAAATATTTAACCCTACTTAAATGTTTTGAACGCATGGGTTCCCAAGTTTGATTTTTTAGGTATTTTACTCTAGTTCAGCCATTAAAATAATATGAGCCCAGGAAGAATAATGAAAATACAACAGGCGGATAAAATTTGGCGAAACTGGTCTGGGAGCCAGTCCAGTGCTGCTCGGATTTATCAGCCCAGCCAGATCAGTGAATTACAAATTTTAGTGAAGACCCATGCACACATTCGTGCAGTGGGTGCAGGACATTCATTTAGCCCATTGGCCAAAACAGATGCGGTGTTGCTTAATCTCGATCAGTTCAAAGGTGTGGTGGTTTTTGATCAAGAGAAAACCCAATGCACCGTGCGGGCCGGTACGCGTTTATATGATTTAGGGAAAGATCTGGCACAGATCAATCAGGCTTTAATCAATCAGGGCGATATAGACCAACAAAGTCTGGCCGGAGCAATTTCGACTGGAACGCATGGCACGGGCATCAATTTACCTTGCATCTCTGCTTTTGTGGAAGGCTTTGAATTGCTGACCGCGGATGGAGAGCTGTTGCAATGTCATCGTCAGCAGAATGCTGAGATATTTCAGGCTGGACGGGTGGCATTGGGCAGCTTGGGCATATTGACCCAAATAACCCTGCAAAATCGACCACGATATAAACTAAAAGAACAGATCCAGCTCTGTTCATTAAAAGACATATTTACCCATATTGGTCAATGGAAACATCAGCACCGACATATTGAGTTTTGGGCTTTTCTGCATGCCGATCAGGTGATACTGAAAACCCTGGATGACACGGAGGATGACATTCAGCCGAGACAGGAAAGCTGGCCTCCGGAAGATATTTTATTGACTCTATGTTCGGAATTGACGCGACTCTTCCCAAAGACAAATCCCTATCTGCAAAAACTGCTCGGCGTATTTGTCAAACCGACTCGTTATGTAGACTGTTCATCCAGAATTTTTCCAACTCCGCGTAAAACCAGATTTAATGAAATGGAATATCAGGTTCCGGTTGAGTTTGGCTTGCAGTGTCTGGACGAGATTCTGCATGTTTTATGCAAACACCAAGTGCCGATGTTTTTCCCGATCGAGTTTCGTTATGTCAAAGGCGATGAGATCTGGCTAAGTCCTTTTTATCAGCGTGATTCGGTCTCCATTTCGATTCATCAATTTTATAAACAGGATTACCACGCGATCTTTGATCTGGTCGAGCCGATTTTACAGAAATATCAGGGACGACCGCATTGGGGCAAGTTACATAGTATGAGCGCAGCCTCGCTGCGCGAACTCTACCCGAAATGGGATAATTTCATGGTGCTACGTCAGCAATTGGATCCACAGCAAAAATGGCTGAATCCATATTTAAAAGAATTGTTTTTATCTGGGAAATGAGGAGAGGGCGATGCAATCAAATTATTTTCAGCAACTGACGCAGGAATTAAAACGGCAGGGCACTGGCACACCGCAACTGATTTTAGATTTAAAAACCTATCAACGTAATTTGGACTATGTACAGTCAAAATTGCCTGCGAAGTTAAAACCACGTCTGGTAGTGAAGTCTTTAGCCAGCATTCAGCTACTCAAACTGGCCAGTGAAAAACTAAATACCCAGCGCTTTATGGTCTTTCATCTGCCGCATCTGCTGGAGATTATAGGGACATTTCAGCAAGCCGATATCTTGTTGGGTAAACCGATGCCGATTCAGGCAGTCAAACATTTTTATCAAACTTTGTCTGATCAAAATAAAGCCAATGATCAAGTAATTATTCAATGGCTAATTGATGATGTGGAACGATTAAAACAATATCTGCAACTCGCGCAAAGCTTGAATACCTGCGTGAATGTCAATATTGAAATTGATGTAGGGCTGCATCGTGGCGGCGTACAAACGCAGCAGCAATTTATAGCCTTAATGGAGCTGATTCAGGACAACGCGGCTTATATCAAATTCTCGGGTCTAATGGGCTATGATGCACATGTCGCCAAATTACCAAAAATTCTGAAAAGTCCTGAAAAAAGTTATCAGCAATCGCAGCAGATGTATCAACAATACAAAACGATGATTCAGCAGCAATTCCCTGATTTATGGCATGAAGGTCTCTGTTTTAATGGCGGTGGCAGTCCGACCTTTATGCAGCATTGCCAGCAAAGTGTCTGTAATGACCTGGCTTTTGGCTCGATGCTGCTCAAGCCAGGCGATTTTGATCTGGCGAATCTGGCTGAACTGCAATGTGCACTCTGGATTGCCGCACCCATTTTAAAAGTGTTGCCTTGTAGCCAGATTCCCGGTTTGGAACTACTAAATTATCTTCCACATCAAGATAAAGCCGTATTTATTTATGGCGGCTATTGGCGAGCGGATTATATCTACCCTGAAAAAAGCCGGCTACATGTGTTATATGGCCGCAGCAGTAATCAGGAAATGCTTCAGGTGCCCATGCAGTGCGATATTCATGTCGATGATTATGTGTTTTTAAGACCGACACAAAGTGAAACGCTGATCCCGCAATTCTACCAGCTGTATGTTTATGTAGAGGGAAAGTTTCTCCAGTGGCAGACTTTCCGGGAATAACGAGATTTTGAACTAAAAAATGAGCCTAAGCCTTTAAAGATCAGGCACAGATTTGACGGTAAATCTTATTTTTATTGGGAAAAGGTTTAATCATGCGGCCAAGCCGTGTAAAATTCGAATCGATTTTATTTATCCACCGTTTTTATCTTTTGAGGCTGTGCCTCGATCATAATCTCGCGGTGATATGCTCCATGGTACGGGGCATCACTCCTTAAGGATTTCTTATGCCAATTATCACTTTGCCAAATGGCGATCAAAAACAGTTTGATCACGCCGTATCTGTGATGGACGTTGCACTTAGCATTGGTCCTGGTCTTGCAAAAAACACTGTTGCTGGTCGTGTCAACGATCGTTTGGTTGATGCGTCTGATCTCATCACTGAAGATGCAACACTACAAATTATCACGCCTAAAGACGAAGCCGGTGTCGAGATCATTCGCCATTCTTGCGCGCATTTGGTCGGTCATGCGGTTAAGCAACTGTTCCCAGAAGCAAAGATGGTCATTGGTCCGGTCATTGAAGAAGGTTTCTACTATGACATTTGGATGCCACGTCCATTCACATTAGACGACATGGCAGCGATTGAAGAGCGTATGAAAAAGCTCATCGATCAAGACTATGAAGTCGTGAAAAAAATGACGCCACGTGACGAAGTGATTGCAGAATTCACTGCGCGTGGCGAAGAATACAAATTGCGCCTGATTGCAGACATGCCTGAAGAAACACAAATGGGCTTGTACTACCATCAAGATTATTTGGATATGTGCCGTGGTCCGCACGTACCAAACACCAAATTCCTAAAATCGTTCAAGCTGACTAAAATATCGGGTGCTTACTGGCGCGGTGATGCGAAAAACGAACAGCTGCAACGTATTTACGGTACAGCGTGGGCAGACAAGAAGCAGCTTGCGGCTTATGTAAAACGTATTGAAGAAGCAGAAAAACGCGACCACCGTAAAATCGGTAAAGCGCTTGATTTGTTCCACATGCAAGAAGAAGCACCGGGTATGGTGTTCTGGCATCCGAATGGCTGGACCATTTATCAAGTGCTTGAACAATATATGCGTAAGGTACAACAAGACAACGGCTACGAAGAAATTCGTACACCACAGGTTGTTGATTTCACGCTTTGGGAAAAATCAGGACATGCTGCCAACTATGCAGACAACATGTTCACCACGCATTCTGAAAATCGCAACTATGCGGTGAAGCCAATGAACTGTCCTTGTCACGTACAAGTGTTCAATCAAGGCTTGAAGTCGTATCGTGATCTTCCGGTACGTCTGGCAGAGTTTGGTTCATGTCACCGTAACGAACCATCTGGTTCTTTGCATGGCATTATGCGTGTACGCGGCTTTACTCAAGATGATGCGCACATTTTCTGTACCAAAGAACAGATTGGTCCTGAAGTTGCAGACTTTATCAAATTGACACTGGATGTATACAAAGACTTTGGCTTTGAAGAAGTACAAATGAAGTTGTCGACGCGTCCTGAAAAACGTGTGGGTGATGACAAGCTTTGGGATATGGCAGAAAAATCTTTGGCAGATGCTTTAGATGCTGCAGGTCTTGAGTGGGAACTTCAACCAGGCGAAGGCGCATTCTACGGTCCGAAGATTGAATTCTCTCTGAAAGACTGCTTAGGTCGTGTCTGGCAGTGTGGTACCATTCAGTGTGACTTTAACTTGCCAGAACGTCTGGATGCATCTTATGTCACTGAAGATAATGACCGCGATCAGCCAGTAATGTTACATCGTGCAATTCTTGGCAGTTTCGAGCGTTTTATTGGTATACTGATCGAACACTACGCAGGCTTCATGCCACCTTGGTTGGCACCAATGCAAGCGTGTGTGATGAACATTACCGATTCTCAAGCTGAGGCATGTGAGTCAGTCGTCGCAAAACTTAAAGAAAACGGTATCCGTGCAATTTCTGACTTGAGAAATGAGAAAATCGGCTTTAAGATTCGTGAACGTACATTAGAGCGTATTCCTTACTTACTGGTACTTGGGGACCGTGAAGTAGAGGAAGGTACCGTAAACGTGCGTACCCGCTCAGGAACAAATTTGGGTACTATGTCAATCGATGCTTTCGTTGACCTAGTAAAAGCAGCCGTAGCCGAACGTGGCCGGTACATTGTGGAGTAACAGCGATTAAACAGCCTGACCGTAATCAACAGGGCGGTAACAAATCAAACCGTCCTGCCTTGAATGATGAAATTCGTGCGAAAGAAGTCCGTCTTGTAGACGAAAATGGTGAGCAGAAAGGGATTGTAAGCTTAGCTGACGCCCTACGCGCAGCAGAAAGTGTTGAACTTGATCTTGTTGAGATCGTAGCAAACGCTGAGCCACCAGTATGTAAGATCATGGACTTCAACAAGCATTTGTTTGATCTTAAGCAAAAGCAGAAAGAAGCGAAGAAAAAACAACATCAAGTCCAGGTGAAAGAAATCAAGCTACGCCCGGGTACTGATGTTGGTGATTACAACGTAAAACTACGTGCAATCATCAAGTTCCTTGAAGAAGGTAACAAGGTGAAAATCACGCTTCGTTTCCGTGGTCGTGAAATGGCGCACCAACAGTTGGGTCTAGCTCAATTGCAAAAAATTGAAGCTGACGTGGCTGAATTCGGTACTGTTGAGCAGATGCCGAAAATGGAAGGGCGTCAAATGGGTATGCTACTTGGTCCTAAAAAGAAAAAGTAAGCACTCATTAAGCGAAAAAAGCCCTGCATATGCAGGGCTTTTTTTATTCTTTAAAATTCCAGGCGCTTTGTATGGCGTACATAATCTGTTGAGCTTGCTGGCGGGAAAACATCGACAGCTGAATCCGGAAAAATCCAAGACAAATTTGATTCATCAGACCGGGCTGGCACAATTTAAAATCCAAAGTGCCATCGCGTTGACTAATCACATGCGCTGGCATGTTATAGAGCCAGCGTTTGAGGTGCGCTTTGAGAGAATCATAGCGCGGATTCAGAAAACTATACTGTACGGAATGTCGTTTTAAGCACAGGCTGATGCGGAAACCGGCCAAAGTATAATAAATGGCTTGTGAGGTTATTTTGAGTTTGGTTCCCTGCATAAGCAGCGAAAGACCAAGAAAGCCGCCAATATAAATATAAAAGTCAGGAGACTCCTGCCATAAAAATAATAGTCCTTGGAAAAAACTGGAATTGCTACGCACACTGCTGAAATAAAAAATGCTGAATATTCCGACCGGATAACAAAACAGCAAATATCCCGTAGTGCGCATGATCGGGCTAGCTTGATGAAACAGGATGTTTTCTGGCACATTCATGGTTTATTTTTATGATCAGAAAGCGTATTGCCTTAATGAGTTTAGGTAATCTGTAGCCAAAAAGAAAGGCCCTTTCGGACCTTCCTTTGCGTACTGAATCAAGCTTATTCCACTGATTTTTCATCATCTGCAATAAGCAGTTTATTGCCAATCGGGATTTGACGCGGCAATTTTTCTTCTGGAATAATGCGCTGCAAGTCAATGATCAATAAACCATTTTCATAGTCTGCCTGTTGTACCTCAATATATTCATCCAGACGTAAAGACAATTTAAATGCACGTCGCGCAATGCCTTTGTGCAGGAATTCGATAGTGTCATTGCTCTGGTTTTCAGGCTTGCCCAAGATGGTCAGCAACTTATTTTCCAGACGAATGTCGAGTTCTTCCTGACGAAAACCCGCAGTTGCCACCACGATGCGGTAATTATTCTCACCATGCTTTTCGATATTATACGGTGGATAATTCGGTGCATCGCTTTGCATGGCATAGTCAATAAAGTCATTCAGACGATCAAAGCCAATACTACGACGAAATAATGGATGAAGATTTAAGTTACTCATGATTAGAACCTTCTCACTTAAGCAAAGTTATAAAAACAAGAAAATAAGATCTGTCATGTGAGACATCGACAGGGCATAAGATTGACGCAATCCTTATGCAGAAGTAAATATGTGTTTCGGGCTGAAATTTTCAAGATCAAAAATAAAAAATTATATAAATTCTTAATAAGATTTTGATATTTATTGAAAAATAATTTTTAAATGCAGACTTGTTGTTTCTTTCTAAATCCTCTATGTTGAGTACATCATCGCACAGCAAAGGTGCAGGGAGTATTAAAAAAAATGATCGATTTATATTATTGGGGCACCCCCAACGGCCATAAAATTAGTATTGCTCTAGAAGAAATGAGGCTGGAATATCAAATTATTCCCATCAATATTCTGGAAAATGACCAGTTTCAGTCCGATTTTCTGGCTATTTCTCCCAATAATAAAATCCCGGCAATTGTTGATCAGGATGGGCCAAATGGCCGCGCCATTTCAATTTTTGAGTCAGGTGCGATTTTGCAATATCTGGGTCGAAAAACAGGTCTGTTTTATCCAGATGATGAAGTGAAGCGTATTCAGGTTGAACAGTGGCTGATGTGGCAGATGGGCGGTCTGGGACCAATGCTCGGGCAAAATCATCACTTTAGCCGTTTTGCACCTGAGCGGATTGCTTATGCCACAGAGCGCTATGTCAATGAAAGCAAGCGTTTATATGGGGTGTTGAATAAACAGCTGGTCGGGCAGGAGTATGTGGCTGGCGAATACTCGATTGCTGATATGGCGATATTTCCGTGGTTATTACGTCATGACTGGCAGCAGATCAATCTGGAAGACTATCCTGAAGTTTCTAAATATATTGATCGCTTGAATGCTCGTCCTGCGGTTCAGAAAGCGCTGGCGATACAGGTCAGTTAAGCGTCTGCCTTTTATGCTAAAATAGCTTTAAGCAAATAAAGCCACCCTTACGGTGGTTTTTTATTGGATGGATATATGAACGATTTTCTTCTGAACTTTACCAAGATTGTTGAAAGTAATACCCGAATTTACTGGAGCATTCTTTTCGGCATTGCTGCATGTTTAGTGCTGTATATTGCTGAAATTGTGCATATTGATCAGGTGATTGCTGCCCTAAATACCAAAGATCAGCAGATTTTACGTGCTGCAATTGCACCGCTTAATGAGCAGTATAAGTGGGCGCGGATCATGGCGATGGTGACTGCAGTCGTTTGGTCCAGTTGGGAATACAGTAAAGCCAAGAAAAAAATGGGCCTGAGCCGTTAATGCTGTAATGAGCCTGTTTTTACTGTTTCTGTCGGCCTTTGGTGCAGCAACCTTACTGCCTTTACAGTCTGAAGCTGTGCTACTGGGGCTTTTAGTGCAGGGTAAGCAGCATACAGTGCTGTTAATTGCGGTGGCCAGTTTGGGGAATATACTGGGGTCCTGTGTGAACTGGTATCTGGGCCTCAAGATTGAGCATTATAAAAATAAAAAATGGTTTCCGGTTTCAGCAGACAAGATGCTCAAGGCACAAATGACCTATCAGAAATATGGTTACTGGTCTTTACTGCTGAGCTGGGTGCCTATCATTGGTGATCCGATTACCCTGATTGCGGGACTATTAAAAGAAAACTTCGCCCGTTTTTTGCTGATGGTCAGCATTGCTAAAATTGGACGTTATCTCTTTGTCTATGCGGCCTTTGCCATATTCTAAGCCTGAAGCGATTCTCCTGATCCGATCTTGCTCGCCATTTTCCAGACTGAAATCCTAAAATCATTCTTTAAATTCGCTTATTGGGTGAAGATGCTTTTGTTTTAAACAAAGATGCTTTAGAATACTCGCTCCCTTACCTGCAGGTCGTTTTGTAATGGTGCAAACGAGCCGAACAGGTGTTCAAAAGAGGTTGTTATGCCTAAGATGAAAACTCGCCGTGGTGCAGCTAAACGCTTTAAAGCGACTGCTAACGGTTTTAAGCGTAAACAAGCGTTCAAACGCCACATTTTGACCAAAAAATCTGCTAAGCGTATTCGTCAATTGCGCGGCTGTGTAATGGTTCACGTAAGTGACGTTGCTTCAGTTCGTCGTATGTGCCCGTACATCTAAGGAGATTATAAATGGCTCGTGTAAAACGTGGTGTACAGGCTCATCGCCGTCACAAAAAAATTCTTGCTCGTGCTAAAGGTTACTATGGTGCTCGTTCACGCGTTTACCGCGTAGCGTTCCAGGCGGTAATCAAAGCTGGTCAATATGCTTACCGTGACCGTCGTCAGAAGAAACGTCAATTCCGCGCTTTGTGGATTGCACGTATCAACGCTGGTGCTCGTCAAAATGGTTTGTCGTACAGCCGTATGATCGCTGGCTTGAAAAAAGCTCAAGTGATTATCGACCGTCGCGTACTTGCTGACATCGCTATGCATGACGCAGTTGCGTTTGCTGCTTTAGCTTCTAAAGCTAAAGATGCATTGGCTGCATAAGTCTTTATGACTTGAAAAAAGACCGCTATTTGGTGGTCTTTTTTTTATGCTTAAATAAAAGTAATCATTTTAAATATTATTTAAAAATCAGTATTGTAAATCTTATATTTTTTAGTCATTGTGAAATTGAATAATTAAAAATAAGGCTTAAAAATAATGATTCGACTTGCCACTCAACAGGATGTCCTGCCGATTGCCCAAGTGCACGTACAAAGCTGGCGTGAAAGCTATAAAAACATCATCAAACCAGAAATTCTCGATGAGTTGAGTGTAGAACAAAGAGCCACTTTGTGGCGTTCTGTGCTTGAACAGGAAAATCGACGGGTATTTGTCTATGAAGAAGATGCTCAGGTGCTCGGATTTGCTGCTTTCAATTTTCCGGTAGATGCGCCAACCAGTGAATTGAGAGCACTTTATTTGCTTCAAAATATTCAAGGTCGCGGCATTGGACGTGATTTGGTTCAATTGGGTTTAGGCTTAAGTCGAGAAAAATCCTACCAGCATATGCAATGCAGCGTATTGAACCTGAATTCCAGTCGTTATTTTTATGAAAAGACCGGCGCCTATTTTGTCAGTGAAGGAGATGCCAGCGATCTGGGTGAGAATCTTAAAGACTTATGTTATCAGTGGGACATTTAATTTTTGAATACTCTGGTCAAGCTGGCTCAACGTAGAAAAATCTAAAACCTGGGAAAAGACGATAGAAAATAAATCAGCCTTTGCACTGTACGGCTGATTTATCTTTTCCTCTCAATCTTTACCGATCAATCAAAAGGGCGCTATCCATCGGGCGATCAGTAAACAACAGCTTTGGCTTATTCCGACAATGCTAAAATTTTCAGGCAGATGCTTGGTCGTGATTCCATCATCTGATGGATGATGAAAACCCATAGCAAAAATCGTCAGCATTATTTCAAACTGATGTCTGCTCCTAAGTATCAATATCGCCATTGAATTCTGCCCGTGATGTTCAAGCTTTTCTGGCAAAATGTTAAAGGCCGAAATAGTAGCCAATCAGACAGATAATCACGGTAATCACAATTAAGGTCAGCACATTTGCAGACGAACTGGATTTTCCTGGGTCCTGAGGTTTTTCTGCTTTAGAAATTTTTGGTGAACGATCTTCAGTACTCATACCGATAAATGGATCAGGTGCAACTTTAGGGGTAAGCTGCGCGGTCTTATAGTGATTGGCGACTTTGCTGATGAATTTAGCACTTAAATCATCAATTTTTTGCGAAAAATGTCGCAGGTTAAGTTGCTGCTCCGGGCTGAGTACTTCGCCATCTGCACGATAGGGATGTTGGATTTTAGTTTGAATAAAGTCATTTAAGGCATCTAGGCGGTACAAAGTCTGGTGAGCATAATCCGCTGAATAGTCAGTGGGAATTAAGGCCAAATGACTTTCGCTATCGACCTGAATGGCAGGCATGGTGCCGTAATAAGGCAAATTGGTATACGCCGGTTCAGTAAAATCTTGGGCAAGGCTACTTTCAAACAGTTCATGATCGGTATAGGCCTGAATATCATCCCAGTTTGGGGCTTCCAGATCGACATCAATGCGCTTGGCCAGTTTAGGATTCAGCTCATAACACCAGAATGTTTCATGGCGTAAAGGAGATTGCTGTGATTTAGGCGCTTCGTAATCATTGTCTGCGCTGTACCATTCAGGGAGTTCTTTGCCAATGATCCAGGCGGTTTTGGCTTTGGCACCATGACTGACAATAAAATGTGCCAGTGGCAGTAGCTCGACATTGGCATTCGGATTTTTTTCATCAACCAGTAAATCAGAGCGATGCAAGCTGAGGCGACGCACGTCTTGTTTTTTCAGACCTTCCAGCCAGATCTGAAAATGCTGAGCCAACAGATGTTGTGACATCAGATCCCGAAAGGCGAACTGGTGCTGATTAAAAATGGAATGTTGAATCCAACGATTGAAACTCAGGTCCTGAGCCAGATACTCATTGCCGTAAGTGACCAGGGTCAGCTGCTGTTTCCAAATTTGATCGAGTGCCATAGTGATTTGATCTGATTGATATTGTGTTTATCTTATACTTTTTATATTTAATCATGCCAATCTAATTTTCCTTAAAACGTATCTTCATCAAAGTGTCTAAAAACTGTTAGAATGTGGGGTTTTTAAAATATTTTTTAACCTGTTGCTTTGAGAGTTACTATGTCACTGGAAGCCCTGACCACTGAAGCGCTCGCTGCGATTGCAGCAGCTCAAGACCTTGCTGCACTTGATCAAGTACGAGTGCAATTTACGGGGAAAAAAAGCCAGCTCGCGGAACAATCTAAGTCGCTTGGTAAAATGGATCCTGAAGAACGTAAAGTCTTCGGCGCACAAATCCATGCTGTACGTGAAACCATTACCGCTGCATTGACATCACGTCAGGCAGAACTGCATAAAGCTGCCTTAGAACAAAAACTGGCAAGCGAAACCATTGATATTACTTTACCAGGTCGTGGCCAGCAGGTGGGCAGTATCCATCCAGTGACCCAGGTGCAAGAGCGTATTTGCCAGTTCTTTACCAAGGCAGGTTTTACGATTGCAACAGGTCCTGAAGTTGAAGATGACTATCACAACTTTGAAGCACTGAACATTCCAGGTCATCACCCGGCGCGTGCCATGCACGATACTTTCTATTTTGATGTGAACCATTTGCTGCGTACGCATACGTCTGGTGTACAGATTCGTACCATGGAAACCCAGCAACCACCAATCCAGATCGTGTGTCCGGGCCGTGTTTACCGTTGTGATTCGGATCAAACCCACTCACCGATGTTCCATCAGATCGAAGGTTTATACGTGGCTGAAAATACCAGCTTCGCGGAACTGAAAGGTTTGCTGATTAACCTGCTGAACGAATTCTTCGAAAAAGATTTGAAAGTACGTTTCCGTCCATCTTATTTCCCGTTCACAGAGCCGAGTGCGGAAGTGGATATTATGGATGAACGCGGTCGCTGGTTAGAAGTATTGGGCTGCGGTATGGTGCATCCGAATGTGCTGCAAGCTGCAGGCATTGATCCTGAAAAATACAAAGGCTTTGCTTTTGGTCTGGGTGTTGAACGTTTTGCAATGCTGCGTTATGGCGTAAATGACTTACGTATGTTCTTCCAAAACGATGTGCGTTTCTTACGCCAGTTTGCTTAAAACTTTTTAATAATCCTCTCCTAACCTCTTCTTTTAAAAAGGAGAGGGACTCCGCGAAATAGATGGAGTTCTCCCCCTTTGGAAAATGGGGAGCAGAGGGGGATTCTAGAGATTTGAATTACAGGTTTTATATCAATGAAAATTAGCGAAAATTGGCTACGCACATGGGTTAACCCAGCCATCGATAGCGAAAAACTTTCTGATCAACTGACCATGTTGGGTCTGGAAGTGGATGAACTTGCGCCTGCAGCTAAACCCTTTACTGGCGTAGTGGTGGGGGAAGTCCTGACGGTAGAACAACATCCTGATGCAGATCGCTTGCGTGTGACCACTGTCAATATCGGTTCAGGTGAGCCTCTACAAATTGTATGTGGTGCGCCAAATGTACGTGCTGGCATGAAAGCACCGGTTGCGACCATTGGTGCAGTACTTCCGGGTGATTTCAAAATCAAGAAAGGCAAGCTACGTGGTATAGAGTCACAAGGCATGCTGTGCGGCGCTTCAGAAATCGATTTAGAAGATAAAATTGATGGTTTGTTAGAGCTTCCAGCGGATGCACCAGTAGGTATGAACATTCGTGAATATCTAGACCTTGATGACAACGTGATTGACATCAGCATTACACCGAACCGTGGGGACTGCTTCAGTATTCGCGGGATCGCACGTGAAATTGGTGTGATTAACCAATTGCCAGTAACTGCCCCTGAAATTAAAGAAGTAGCTGCGACTATTAGCGAAGAAAAGAAAGTCGTTGTATCGACTGAAGGCTGCCCACGCTATTTGGGTCGTGTCATCAAGAACGTCAATACCAAGGCTGTGACTCCTGTATGGATGGAGCGTACATTGGCACGTTCAGGTATTCGTCAGCACAGCATTCTGGTCGATATTACCAACTATGTATTAATCGAGCTTGGTCAACCGCTACACGCATTTGATGGCGGTAAAGTTCAAGGTGCGGTACATGTACGTCAAGCGACGGAAGCTGAAAAGTTAGTTTTGCTCAATGAACAAGAAGTTGAACTCAACGAAAAAGTGATGGTGATTGCAGATGATGAGAAAGCATTGGCCATTGCCGGTATTATGGGTTGCTTGTCTTCAGCAGTCAGCGATACAACCACTGAAATTTTCCTGGAATCTGCATTCTTCGCGCCACTGCATATTGCCGGTCGTGCGCGTAGCTTTGGCTTGCATACTGATGCTTCTCAGCGTTATGAACGTGGTGTCGATTTTGAATTGCCATTAATCGCTATGCACCGCGCATCACAATTGATTGCGGAACTTGCCGGCGGTGAGTTCGGGCCAATTACAGTTGCCGAAAATGCAGCATTATTGCCAACACGCGACGCAATTGAGTTGAATCAAGCACAAGTCGATCAACTGCTGGGTTATAGTGTTGACTCAGCGTTCATTACTGATGCTTTAAGCCGTTTAGGTTGTGAAGTTACAGTAAAAGCAGAAGGCGAGTGGTCAGTGGTACCGCCATCACATCGTTATGATATGGTGATTTACCAAGATTTGATCGAAGAAGTGGCGCGTATTCACGGTTATGACAATATTCAAATCAGCCTGCCTGTGATTGATGTGAAGCTGGCGAAATACCAAGATCAGTTTGAATTGGGCCAACTCCGTCAAACCGCGGTAACTTTAGGTTACCAAGAAGCGATCAGCTTTAGCTTCGCAGACCTAAAGCTTGAAAAGCAACTTAATTCCAGTGTGAATCCATTAGTATTAGCCAATCCAATTTCAAGTGATTTGGCAGTGATGCGTTCAACCTTGCTATCTAGCCTTATTCCTTGTGTTCAGTACAATGTCAACCGCCAGCAAAGCCGTGTACGTTTCTTTGAGCTCGGTCTGCGTTTTGACTATCAAGAAGCCAGCAGCATCCATGATTTAAAACAGATTCCAACTTTTGCATTGATTGCGACTGGTTCACGTCATGCTGAATCTTGGCATGTGAAACCCGCTGCAATGGACTTCTTTGACTTTAAGGGTGATGTAGAAGAAATTTTGGCTGCTGGTCGTGTCAAAGTAGAATATGTGCGTTCAGAGCGTAGCTGGTTGCATCCAGGACAATCCGCAGAAATTCTCGTGAATGGTCAATCAATTGGTTACTTGGGGCGTTTACATCCCTCACTTGAAGACGAACTTGATCTGGCAACCACATGGGTAGCAGAATTGGATCAAGCGGCTGTTTTGCAAACTTATGTATCTAATTTTACAGAATTATCACGTTTTCCATCGGTTCGACGTGATATTGCGCTTTTAATTAATGATAAGATTAATGTTAGCGAAATTCAGGGACTTATCGAAAAAACAGGCGGAGAGCTTTTAGACTCAACTTGGTTGTTCGATGTGTACACTGGACAAGGAGTAGAAGAAGGGAAACGCTCACTGGCATTTGCACTTCTCTGGCAGCATCCAAGCCGTACACTGGAAGATGCTGAAATTAAATCAGGTATGGATAATATCCTTCAAGTGTTAGAAAACACTTACCAAGCGACATTGAGGGCTTCATGACAGCACTAACTAAAGCAGAAATGGCTGATCATTTAAGTGAGCTCACGAGTTTAAACCGTCGTGAAGCAAAACAAATGGTTGAGTTGTTCTTCGATGAGATTAGCCAGGCGCTCATCTCAGGCGAGCAAGTAAAACTTTCGGGTTTTGGTAATTTCGAGTTGCGTGATAAGCGTCAACGTCCGGGCCGTAACCCGAAAACGGGTGAAGAGATTCCGATTTCTGCACGCCGTGTGGTCACCTTCCGTGCCGGACAGAAGTTCCGTCAACGTGTGGGAAATGAGCAGGTCAACTGATCTGCTTTTTTAAAAACTGGGATCTAATATTGTTAAGTATCAGTTTTTAAAATAAAAAAGAGAGCCAAAGGCTCTCTTTTTTTGTACTGAATAATCTAAAAGATTATTGAGCAGCAGCTTCAGAAGCAGCAGTAGCGTCAGCAGCAGCGTCAACAGCAACAGCAGCAGCAGCGTCAGCTTGAGCAGCAGCAGCAGTTTCAGAAGCAGCAACTTCAGAAGTAGCTTCTACAGCAGCAGCATCAGCAGCAGCTTCAGCTTCAGAAGCAGCTTCTACAGCTTCAGATGCAGCTTGGTTAGCGTCAGCAGCAGCGTCGTCAGCTTTTTTAGCACAACCAACGAAAGCTAGAGTAGTAGCAACTGCAGCAGCAATAGCGATTTTTTTGAATAACATGGCATCACTCTCTAAAAATTGAGATTAAAAAAAACCAAAGTTAGTCTGTTAAGTGCTTTTATTGTTCCTAATTGTGTTAGGGACTAACAACGCAGGAGCAGTCTAACTGGTCTGCAAATATGCTATCACTGCGCATTTTTAATTGCTACTGGCAATGATCAAAAAAGTACGGAAAAACGATAAAAAATAAGAAGTTTTTAACAGAAAATAACAATGGAATGAAACATTTAGATTGGAGAAAGGCTTATTAAACACTTAAAAGTTATACAATTTTTAATCTGAACATTTTATTAATCAAAAACTTAAAAATAAGTTTACATAAATCAGGATTGATTGTTTCATTCTGTAATTTATGTCAACCTAAAAAAGGCCACCGCTTAGGTGACCTTTCATTTGAAATTTTAATTTGAAGCTTTGCGTTTCATCTGATCAAAGAAATCATCATTGGTCTTGGTTTCTTTCATACGATCCAGTAAGAATTCCATTGCCGCCAATTCGTCTTGAGTATGCAGCAGCTTACGCAGAATCCAGACTTTGCGTAGATTGTCTTCCGACATCAGGCGTTCTTCACGGCGAGTACCAGATTTCTTGATGTTCATCGCAGGGAATACGCGTTTTTCAGCAATACGACGATCAAGGGTAATTTCCTGGTTACCTGTACCTTTGAATTCTTCGTAAATCACTTCATCCATTTTACTACCGGTTTCAATCAGGGCAGTAGAAATGATGGTCAGTGAACCGCCTTCTTCGATATTACGTGCAGCACCGAAGAAACGTTTAGGGCGTTCTAAGGCATGTGCATCCACACCACCAGTCAGTACTTTGCCTGATGAAGGAATCACAGTGTTATAAGCACGTGCCAGACGGGTAATCGAGTCAAGCAAAATCACCACATCTTTCTTATGTTCAACCAGACGTTTTGCTTTTTCAATCACCATTTCAGCGACTTGAACGTGACGTGCAGGAGATTCATCAAAGGTAGAAGCCACGACTTCACCACGAACCGTACGCTCCATCTCAGTCACTTCTTCTGGACGCTCATCAATTAGGAGAACGATCAGAATAACTTCAGGATTATTGCGAACGATGGACTGTGCAATGCTTTGCAGCAGCATGGTTTTACCCGCTTTCGGCGGAGCCACAATAATTGAACGCTGGCCTTTACCAATCGGGGCAACTAAGTCGATCACACGGGTGGTTAAATCTTCAGTGGTGCCATTGCCCAACTCCATCACCAACTGTTCGGTCGGGAATAATGGCGTCAAGTTTTCAAACAGAATCTTGTTACGTGAATTTTCAGGTGTGTCGTAGTTAATTTGATTGACTTTAAGTAAAGCAAAATAACGTTCACCTTCTTTCGGCGGACGAATGGTGCCAGTAATGGTGTCGCCAGTACGGAGGTTAAAACGACGAATTTGAGAAGGGCTGACATAGATATCATCAGGACCTGCTAAATAAGAACCTGCGGCTGAGCGTAAAAAGCCAAAACCATCTGACAAAATTTCTAGAACGCCATCACCAAAAATCTCTTCGCCATTCATTGCATGACGTTTTAAGATGGCAAAAATAATGTCTTGCTTACGGTTACGAGCCATACCTTCGAGGCCCATAAACTCGGCAATCTTGATGAGTTCGCCAATCGGTTTTTTCTTGAGTTCGGTTAAATTCATAGGTGGTCAGATAGAATCAAAGTTCTGAGGTACAAGTTAGAAAGGGAGTAACATTCGGCCGCATACCAGCATTCAAACGAAAGCAATTGAATTTGCAAAAGAACAATTCAGAGATCTGTTTGAGTGTTTCAAAGGAAAATGTGAAAAACAATTTCTATTGCCGAGCGGCATCTTATGTAATGTGTCTTGTAAGAAATTGACAGGATTTAGGATCCTTTATCTCTTGAGTAGCGAATATAAGAGAAAATGCCAGGTTTGTCAATTTATAGCCGAAAAAAATACGCGAGCATGAGTCGCGTATTTTTTACTAAAAATGCTGTGCTTAGATATTGTCATCAATAAATGCAGTCAGTTTAGATTTTGGTGCAGCACCGACTTGAGTCGCAACAACTTCACCATTTTTGAACATCAACAAAGCCGGGATGTTACGGATGTTGAAATTCACAGCAGTTTGTTCGCAAGAAGTTACGTCAACTTTCACGATTTTAACTTTGCCTTGGTATTCTTCAGCAAGCACTTCAAGTACGGGTGCAATTGCTTTACATGGTGCACACCAGCCTGCCCAGAAGTCGACCAGTACAGGAACGTCTGATTGAAGAACGTCTGCTTCGAAGTTTGCGTCAGTAGTGTTTACGATGTTGCCAGACATGGAATGTGCTCCAGATTAATATTTTAAAGATAACTAATTATTAGTATTACATAGCCATCTTTAACAATGTAGGGGAATCTGTAAATTTTCAATGCTTAATGTTATTTTGTCTAATGGATGATCACGATAGTGATGATCGTGTCTCACTATTATTCCCGATACAAAAAAGAATAAGGCATTAAATTGTCGCTACAAATGGCTTTTAAATTGCATGCATGTGAATTACTCTAAGCACAATTCGTTAAAGGTTTATTTCTGGAATGTCTGACTTTTTGATTGATGAAGAATTACTTGCCGCCATCGATATGGGATCAAACAGCTTTCATTTGGCCATCGCCCGTGTAGACCATGGCGAAGTGAAGAAAGTGGCATCAATGTCAGAAAAAGTTCAGCTTGCCGCAGGACTAGACGAAAATAAGAATTTAACCGAAGCCGCCCAGCAACGCGGTTTGGCCTGTCTGGCCCGTTTTGTCGGACGTTTAGGCGCAGTTCAGCCAAACCGCTTGCGGATCGTGGCGACAAATGCTTTGCGTCAAGCCAAAAACGGCCATGAATTTATCCAGAAAGCTGCAGAAATTTTACCGAAACCGATCGAAATTATCGCCGGTCGTGAAGAAGCCCGTCTGATTTATCTGGGTGTATCGCATACCATGGCCAACAGCGGTCGTCGTCTGGTAGTTGATATCGGTGGCGGTTCAACTGAGCTGATTATCGGTGAAGAATTCGAGCCGATTCATACCGAATCGGTACAAATGGGCTGTGTAGCGTTTACCAAGGCCTATTTTCAGGATGGCGAAATCAGTGCCAAAGCCTTTGATAAAGCAGTTACTGCGGCACGTAAAGAAATTTCGGGAATTGCCAATACTTATAAAGAAGCCGGTTGGGATGCTGTCGTTGGCTCGAGTGGCACCATTAAAGCCTGCCGCCAGATTTGCGTCAATATGGGCTGGAGCAATGATCGCGAACAGTTGACGCGTGAAGGCCTGGAAAAGCTCAAAGATAAACTGCTTAAATATAAATATGTCTCGGACATGGAGTTCGAAGGTCTGAAAGATGATCGTCGTGCCGTCTTACCTGCTGGTATTGCCATTCTCTATGCAGTCTTTGATGTACTGGGAATTGACCATTTGGTCTATTCTGATGGTGCACTACGTGAAGGCGTGATGTATGACTTGCTTGGCCGTTTCAAGCATGAAGATATCCGTGATCGTTCCGTGCATGCCTTGATCGGCCGTTATAATGCCGATGCCAAACAGGCTGAACGTGTGGTTCAGACCGCACAAAAACTGTTTAATGACGTGGCCAGTGAACTCGGGTTGAGTGTTGAAGATAGTGACCTGTTACGTCGTGCCGCCTATCTGCATGAGATTGGTTTGGCCATCAGTCACAGTGGCTATCATCGTCATGGCGCGTATTTATTACAACATTCGGATATTGCCGGTTTCTCGCAAGTTGATCAAAATCATTTGTCACATTTGGTCGCGCACCATCGGCGTAAATTGCGCGCTGATGCCAAGATTGATGTGATGAAAGTCGGTGGATCTAAACTTTTATGGTTATGTTTGCTGCTTCGTCTGTCGGTTTTGGTCAATCACAGTCGTAGCGATGAGATGCTTCCTGCCATTGAACTCAAGGTTGAAAATGCGCAACAATGGCAACTCAGCGTGTCTGGTGATGCCAAGCAATGGCCATTGCTGGTCGCTGAACTGCACGATGAACAGCAGCAATTTAAAAATTGGGAGATTGAACTCTCGATTCAATCCGAACAGTTTGTTAATTAATACCTTTATAGGGATGAAAACGGTTAACCTATGAAAAATAAAGCAACTCCATCAAAAGCATGGGCGACAGTGCAGATTGCACGTCATCCAGAACGTCCACAATTCCTGGACTATGTGGGTGAAATATTCACTGAATTTGATGCTTTACATGGTGACCGCCTATATGGTGATGATGGCGCGATGATCGGTGGTCTGGCTCGTTTTGATGGTCAACCAGTGATGATCGTTGGTCAGCATCGTGGTCGTAGTACCCGTGAAAAATTACAGCATAATTTTGGCATGAGTAACCCGGAAGGTTATCGTAAGGCACAGCGTCTGCTAGACATGGCAGAGCGTTTTAACCTGCCAGTCTTTACTTTTATTGACACTATGGGTGCTTATCCGGGTGTCGGTGCAGAAGAACGTGGTCAGGCTGAAGCAATTGCCACCAGTCTGGCTCAGCTTTCCAATTTGAAAGTACCGGTAATTGCAACTGTACTAGGTGAAGGCGGTTCAGGTGGTGCACTCGGTATTGGAGTAGCAGACCGTGTGGTGATGCTCTCTCACAGTATTTATTCGGTGATTTCTCCGGAAGGCTGTGCCTCAATTCTCTGGAAAACCGCTGAAAAAGCGGAACAGGCCAGTGAGGCCTTGGCTCTGACTGCAGAAAAATTGCAGAAAATGGGTATTGTCGAATATGTGGTGGATGAAGGTGAGGGTGCTCATTTAAATCCGGATCAGGTCATGAACAGCTTGAAAGCAGTGCTGAAAGAAGCTTTGAATGAACTGCAACCAATGGAAGCGCAAGCACGATGCGAAGCACGTTACCAACGTTTAATGAAGTTTGGCAGCGACAATTTAGGTCTGGTTTCTTAAAACAGCTGCAGGACTTTCCTGCAGAGACAAAATTTCTCATCGGATGCAGTGGCGGCGTAGATTCTATGCTGTTGCTGCATCTGATGTTTTTTTATGCCCGGAAAAAGTCCGGGCAATCTATGTGGATCATCAGCTGCAAAGTATCAGTAGTGCATGGGGCACTTTTGTCCAACAGCAGTGTCAGCAACTGAATATTCCCTGCATCATTCAGCCAGTCAATGTCGCTAATGGCAATCTGGAACAGCAAGCGCGCGATTTACGTTATCAGGCCTATCTGCAACATTTGCAAGCGGATGAAATGTTGGTGCTAGCACATCATCAGCAGGATCAGGCGGAAACCTTGATGCTGCGTCTATTATCGGGTGCTGGTATAGATGGTTTAGCAGCCATGAAACAAATCGATGTACGTGAAAATCTCACGATTTGGCGACCATTGCTGGATATTTCCCGTGAGCAGATTTGCCAATGGGCATCAGAGCTGAATGTTCAGAATATTGAAGATCCAACCAATGATGATACTCATTATGACCGGGCCTGGGCACGCCAGACCCTGTGGCCGGTATTAAGCGAACGTTATCCTAAAATGCAAACTGCCTTGGTGCGAACCAGTGAGTTAATGCAGGATGCTCAAAACATTTTAAAAGAAGTGCTGCAACAGGATTTAGCATCTTGTGGGACTGAAATGCAGCTCGATCTTGGTAAATTTCTACAGCTTTCAAAATCACGACAACGTCAATTACTCTCTGCCTGGATGAAAGGTAAACAACAGTATCGTCCATCCTTAGATATGGTAAAGCGTTTGCAATGCGAAGTGATTTATGCCAAGCAAGATGCTCAGGCAGCATTGCATTGGCAAGGCTTTTATTATGTACGCTATCAGCAGCAATTATATCGTTTGACCGCAGAGATCTATTTAGCCGAGCAGCAACAGGTTCAAACTAGTCCGGAAAGTATAAAATTCGCTTTAAAAGACTGTGTGCAGGTTTTGTCAGGGAAATTTATCATCGCGCCTGCACAGTTCGGTTTATCTCCTGCATTATTGCAGCAAGCTTTGCATTTACAGCAGCGTCAGGGTGGCGAAAAAATTCATTTATATGGCCGTGTCGGTACCTGGCCGCTGAAAAAAGCCATTCAGGAAGCGCAAATATTTCCTTGGGCTCGGCATACTATTCAAATATTAAGCACAGATAATGTTATGCTAGGCGTGTTTACCCCTAAAGGATTTTGGTTGGCCCAATCTGCATATTGTGAAGCAGGCGGATGGCTGCCGATTTCGGTTTCTTCAACTTTAGAACTCAACGACGAGCATTGAACATGAGTGCAGCTTTAAATTGTAATATCTGTTTTATTGGTGGCGGTAATATGGCCCAAGCCTTAATTGGCGGTCTGATTTCACGTGGTTTGCCAGCAACACGTATTACAGTTTCTGATCCGGTCGAAAAAGTCCGTGCTTTATTGGCGGAAAAAGAAATTAATGTGACTGGGGATAATAGCGCTGCAATTCAGGATGCAGATATCGTTGTGCTGGCGGTAAAACCTCAGGTTTTGGCTCAAGTGCTGCAACCTTTAAAAGGTCTGGTTAATAATAAGCTGATTATTTCCATTGTTGCCGGTGCAGAAATTGCCACATTATCAGCGTTGTTGGGGACAGAGCGTATTGTTCGGGTTATGCCGAACACGCCAGCATTGGTACAGACCGGGGCACATGGTTTATATGCTAATGCATCTGTAGAAACCAATGATCGTGAGCTGGCCAGTCAGGTTCTGGCATCGACCGGGCTGACCATTTGGGTCGATTCAGAAGCACAAATTGATGCAGTCACTGCAGTATCTGGTTCTGGACCTGCTTATTTTTTCTATATGATGGAAAGCATGATTCGTGCGGGTAAAAATTTAGGTCTCGATGAAAAAGTTGCAACCGCACTGACTTTGCAGACGGCTTTAGGCGCGGCGCAAATGGCGATTACCAGCTCGAATACGCCGGCTGAGTTACGTAAAAATGTGACTTCTCCAAATGGGACTACACAGGCCGCACTTGAAGTCTTTGATCGCGCCCAGATTTCTCAAAACATTCAGGCGGCACTTGCCGCTGCACAAAAACGCAGTCAAGAACTGGCACAAGAGCTCAGTGAAAGCAGCAAATCTTCAGTTTAATTTTTAGGAACGTTCAAGTATGGGTGCAAATTCTGCGCTAATTTTTGGCATTATCATTAACGTCGCGATTTTGCTCGTATTCTTCCGATTTTTAATGCAACTGGCAGCGGTCAGTCCTTACAATCCTGTGGTTCTTTCTACCGTGAAAGCCACTAAAATTGTAGATGTATTTGGTCGAATTTTCCCAACCTTGGCCAAAGGCCGAGTCAGTACTGCTGCTTTGGCATTATTGGTCGTGCTCTATCTGCTTAAAATTTTTGGCATGATGTATCTGTCAGGGGGGATGCCGAATGGGCCTGTGCATTTGCTCATTCTGACTTTTGTCACCATGATGCAGGATTTGATTCGTTTCTGTCGTTATTTGATTTTCGCTACGATTATCTTAAGTTGGGTGGTGATGTTTACTCAGTCTCGTTCACCTTATATTGAAGTGGTGCAAGAGCTGGCTGAGCCTTTACTGGCACCTTTCCGCCGGATTATGCCAAATATGGGCATGATTGACCTTTCTCCAATCTTTGCCATTTTAACTTTGATTATTATCGAAATGATTATGAACCAGGTGGCGATTGTATTGCTTACCGGTCTTTAATCGGATCCAAATAAAAAGGACGCTGAGGCGTCCTTTTTATTTGCTCCTCCCTTTAGAAAAGGGAGGTTGGGAGGGAATTGTTAAACTTCTCAAACCTTGACAAGTTTTAATCGAAGTGCAAGAAGAAGAGGGGATTTTAACCTCTCCCTAGCCCTCTCCTAGAAAGAGAGGGAACATATATACTCTTAACCAGTAATGCTGCTGATTTTCTAAAAATAGAAAAACATGCGTTCAAAACTTGATAGCAGAAAAAATTTTAATATCGCTGCCTGTAGGTGATGTTTATAAATTAAAATCGCCTCCATCCCCTTGCGGAATATATTCCTCACCTCCTAAAGGAGGAAGAGGTTAAAGACGCATTAATGCGCTTCATCCCAGTTTTTACCTTTACCCACTTCTACCACCAATGGTACAGAAATCTGTAGTACCGATTGCATCACTTCAGCCAGTTTAGGTGCCAGTTCATCGGCAATGTCTTCATCGACTTCAAACACCAGTTCATCGTGAACTTGCAGCAGCATTTTGGCCTGATCTTTCGGCAACATCTTGTCGACTTCAATCATTGCCATTTTAATAATGTCTGCGGCCGAACCTTGTAGCGGGGCATTAATCGCAGCACGTTCTGCCGCTTTACGCACCATCATATTACGGGCATCGATATCTGGGGTATATAAACGGCGTCCGAGCAAGGTTTCAACAAAACCCTGTTCTAATGCGACCTGACGGGTACGCTGCATATAGTCATAAATGCCCGGATAACGGTGGAAATACTGCTTGATATAATCCTGTGATTCCTGACGGGTAAAACCTAACTGTCGGATCAGACCAAACTCGGACATGCCGTAAAGTAGGCCGAAGTTGACGGCCTTGGCCTGACGGCGCTGGTCATTGGTCACTTCTTCCAGAGGAATGCCTAGAACTTCAGCTGCAGTACGGCGATGTACATCCTGACCGTGAATGAATGCATCCAGCAGGGCTTCATCCTGAGATAAATGTGCCATCAGACGTAATTCAATTTGCGAGTAATCGGCTGCCAGCAAGACACGACCTTCCGGTGCCACAAACGCCTTGCGGATTTGACGGCCAATTTCGGCACGAATCGGAATGTTCTGCAGGTTTGGATCAGTCGATGATAAACGGCCAGTTGCAGTCAATGCCTGGTGGTAACTGGTATGCACACGGTGGGTATCAGGATTAGCCTGTTTGCATAAGCCATCGGTATAAGTGCTTTTCAGCTTGGACAAACCACGATATTCCAGAATCAGCTGGGCAATCGGATGTTCAATTTTTTCCAGTACACTTTCACTGGTGCTGTATTGTCCGGTGGTGGTTTTTTTACCGCCTTTTAGGCCCAGCTTTTCAAATAACACTTCACCGACCTGTTTCGGTGAGCTGACATTAAAGCTTTCCCCTGCAATTTCCATAATCTGGTTTTCCAGATCTTGCATGGTATTGGCAAACTCACCCCCAAGCTGATCCAGAAAAGCCAGATCCAGTTCGATGCCGTTTTCTTCCATTTGTGTCAGTACACGTGCGACCGGAACTTCAATATTGTGCAGAATATTCACCAGTTCAGGATGTGCCTGTAATTTCCCGCTCAAGACTTCATAAAGACGATAAGTAACATGTGCATCTTCTGCAGCATAATGCGCTGCAGTTTCAAGTGGAATCTGGTTGAAGGTCTTCTGTTTGGCGCCTTTACCGGCCACCTGTTCATAAGTCGTGGTCAGATGACTCAAATACAGACGGGCCACATCATCCATGCCATGACGGGTTGCGACAGAATTCAGGACATAGGAAGCCAGCATGGTGTCGAAATACCAGCCTGCCAGATGAATGCCATGATTTTCCAGGACATGTGTATCATATTTCAGATGATGACCAATTTTCTTTACAGACTCATCTTCCAAAATTGGTTTGATCTGCGCCAGAATTACTTCACGATTCAGCTGCTCCGGTGCGCTTTCATAATCATGTGCCAAGGGAACATAATAGGCATCCTGGGCATCGAAGGCGACCGAGAAACCGACAATCTGTGCAATACGATAATCCAAACTGGTGGTTTCGGTATCAAAGGCAAAACGTTTTTCGGTACTTAGGCGCTCAAACAGTGTGTCCCAGTCCTGCTGGCTTAATACTGTGTGGTAGGTCGCTTGACCTAGCTGGTCATCACTGCTGGTTACAGACGCATGGTCTTCCAGAGGTTCTGGTGCTGTAACCGCTTTGGCGTTAATAGATTTTGCCGCCTGCTGGTAGTTTGAATTATTCGGGTTGTTCGGGTGATCTAAGGACTGCAGCTGGTTACGGAATTCCAGCTCGGTGTACAAATGACGCAAGGTCTCGACATTCGGCTCACCCAGTTTTAAATCGTCATAACCAAAGTTAAGATCCAGATCGATGACAATACTGGCCAGTTGATGGTCCAGTGCAATGCCATCGACATGTTCTTTAATATTTTGACCGACTTTGCCTTTGATCTTGTCGACATTTTCTAAAATGCCGCCAATCGAGCCATATTCAGTGAGCAGTTTTGCTGCCGTTTTGGCACCTACACCTGGCACGCCCATGATGCCATCTGATGCATCGCCCATCAGGGTCAGATAATCAATAATCTGATTCGGCCAGACGCCAAACTTTTCAAACACCCCGTCGACATCCAGCGGTTTTTCTTTAAAGCTGTCTTCCAGGGTAACTTTTTCGGTCACCAGTTGCGCCATATCTTTATCGCCCGTAGAGATCAACACCTGATGTCCCATCGCCTCGGCACGTTTGGCCAGTGTTCCGATAATGTCATCGGCTTCGGCACCCGGTAAGGTATGCAGGGGAATGCCCAAAGCGCGGATCAAGGCATGCAGATAAGGAATCTGTTCGGATAATTCCGTTGGCATGCTGGGACGGTCACCTTTATAAATCGGTGACAGCTCATGCCGGAAGGTCGGTTCTGGGGTATCGAAAATCACCGCCATATGGGTCGGTTGGGTCCGGCGCATCAGTTTTTGAATAGCAGAAATCGCACCACGAATTGCATTGGTATGTAAACCGGTTGACGTGGTTAATGGTGGCAGTGCGTGAAAGGCACGAAATAAAAAGTAAGAGCCATCGACCAAGACAAATGGTGGCATGTAATCAATTCCTTATTCAAAATACAGCGCTATTGTACGTGATTTTTACCGCGCTCGCTGAGGCGAGTCTGAGTTTACAGCTTAGCGAATATCGGCCGAAGATGAAATAAGCAGCACAAGCTGTTGTATGATGGAACGATTCAGGAAAGAGAAATATAAGAATGGCTGCAGGACGGAATGAGTTGCGCATGATCTGGCTGATTACCTTGCTGATTACCGGGATCAGCGCCTGGTATCTGGGTTATCAGATTGTGACTTATCTGTGTGGTTTGGGGTTTATCTTTAGCGTGATGCAATATGTCACTGCGGTAGAAGCACCGCTGAATCAATTGGCCGGACAGCAGCAGATGTCCTTGGAGCAAAACTCTAAAGTTCCTTTATATATTTCTTCAATTACTGCCATTGTTGGTGGACTGGCTGAACTGGATTGGCTGATGGGGATCGGGATTACGGCCTGGGTATTCTTTTTGCTCAGGTGGCTGCAACGTCTGGAAGGGCGCTTGATACAGCTGCAATCACAATCTCTTTCTGCCGATCCCTTACAGCGATCACCGGATCGATCCGATTCTGTTCCATTGGTGAAAACCGAGTCTGCCCAAGAGGTAAACGATTCTCCTCATCTGGTAGATCAACTGCAGCGCTGGCTTTTTCAGGGGAATCCTGTCCTCAAGGTCGCAATCAGTATTTTGGTGATTGGGATTATTTTACTGCTGCGCTTTGCCACCGAGCACTGGCAACTCAGTCTGGCTGCAAAATTGGGCCTGGTTGCACTGGCAAGTGGCTGTGTAACAGGTCTGGGTTATCGCCTGATGCAAAAAAATCGGAGTTTTGCTCTGGCACTGGAAGGACTGGGTTTGGGGAGTCTGTTCCTGACCTTATTTTTTGCCTATTACAATCTGGTGATTCCCACGTTACCGTTGGCGACTTTGCTATTCCTCATCATTCTGGCCATCACTTTGTATTTAAGTCTGAAACAGGAAAGCATCGAACTGGCCTTGATGGCTTTACTGATTGCTTATCTGGCGCCGTTTACCTTGCCGACCCGCGATGCTTCTGCTGTTGAGTTGATCAGCTATTATCTGCTGATCAATATCGGGGTGGCGGTGTTGAGCAGTTTCCGGCCATGGAAGATTCTCAATCAAATTGCCTTTTTAGTGACTGCGGTCGTTGGCGGGATATATAGCCTGATTCATGGTTATACATATGAGCGTTATGCCATGACTGCGTTGATTCTGGCACATAGTGCACTGTTTATCTGGCTAGGTTTCCGCTTCAGTCAGTTGCTGGCACGACAGGATCTCTCACGTTTTCACTTAAAACCGGTACTGGACTTAGCGCTGATTTTTGCTGCCCCTATTACCGCTTATATTTTTCTGTATCTGATTCATTTTAATCAGCCCAATCAAAAACTCTGGCAAGCTGGATTAAGCCTGTTCTTTGCACTGGTCTTTGCCGCTTGCTGGACACTGCTGCGCCGTAAACAAACTATCCAGCTCATTTTCATTTCGCAGAGCTATCTGAGCCTGATGCTGATTTTTCTCGCCTTGGTGCCACCGATCTTATTGACAGAACAATGGAGTGTGATTGGTTGGGCAGTTGAAGGTGTGCTGATTTATTTATGGGCCTTGGAAAAAAATGTCCGGGTAGCACACTATCTGAGCATGGGCTTATTGCTGATGGCCGGATTCAGCAGCCTGTATTATCTGGTCGAGATTAATCCAACACCGCGAATAATTTTCTGGATTTTGAGTCTGTGCTATGTGGCAGTCGTGGTCATCAGTCAGCTTAAAAAGCAGTACCAGCAGCAGATGAATAGTCTGAGTGTCAGTTTTTTAAGCAGCCTAAGTGTCGCGGCCAGTTTGATGCTATTTGCCTTGCTGGAAGATGAATTTCCGAGTCAGCATGCCTATGTGCTGAGTTTATTTATCATCACACTGGGTTATGTAATGTTCAATGAAATGATCCTGCGCAAAAATCAGGAGTGGTCATGGTTACTGCCGAAGTGGAGTGGCATCTCGCCCTTGCTGGTCATTGCGGCGATTCTAACTCTGGATCGCAGTCAGAATGCGGTGATTGTCTGGAATAGTGATCTGGAACGTGGGGTTTCTGCACTTTCAACGATATTATTGGCCATTCTGTGGCTTAGACCGCTGGCTGGCTTGCAGCTTTCCAAGGAATGGATGAGTTTTGGTGTTTTTAGCAGTCTGGCTCTGGCAAGTTTATGTCTGATCCCGAACATGCCTTATCTGAGCATGGTGATTTTGCCTTTATTATTCTGCCTGTGGTGCTATCGGCAGGATCCGCAGTCAGGCTGGCAGCAGCTTTGGCAAACCAAGAGCTGTTTATTGCTGATGGGAAGCTGGCTGGGATGTTCACAGCTGTTTAGCCAGCAAGCCTTTCAGTATTACTGGCTGCCGATTCTGAATCCTTTTGACCTGATCAGTATTGCCATGTTTGCCAGTTTTATCTGGATGCTGTTACAGCAAATTAAGGTGGGACGTGACAAAGGCATGATGGCGGTTTTAATGGTACTAAGCCTGTTATGGCTATCCAGTTATATTATTTTAAGAGCTTTACATGTGTACCTGCAGACGCCGTTTAATGATCTGGCCTTATGGAGCAATGCGACGGTTCAGCTTAGTCTGACCATACTTTGGGTATTACTGGCCTGGATTACCATGTGGACGGCGACACTCAAAAAACTGAAACCGATGTGGATTTTAGGCGGCAGTATTCTGGTGATTGTAACCTTGAAGCTCGTACTATTTGACCTGTCACATATTGGCACCCTAACCCGGGTGATTTCCTTCTTGCTGGCGGGCGGGGTGATGCTGCTGATTGCTTATATTGCACCGATGCCGGAGAAAACTGATTGATTGAATCCTCTCCTTTAAGAAAGGAGAGGGAGCATTTTTCACTGATGCAGATTTTTGGTTTAGATGTTGCTCTCACCTAAAGTCAATTTATTTTAAATCAGGCTCTCTTTTCAATGCCTTGTCATTGGCGTATTGATCAATTTCTTCATTTTCCAAAGGGCGGGAAAGTGGATGATCGACAAAGCCCATCTTCGGCACCGGAATTTCAATCTGGTTATCGACAAAGCCGTTGCGAATCCGTTCCTGCATTTCATCACGAACTTTCAGGTAGTTTTCCTGTTGGCACCACACTGCAAACAGCAGTTCAATCGAAGATTCACGGAAAGCGGTAACGGTGACTGCAGGTTTCGGGTCGGCCAGTACCAGCGGATATTTATTGGCAACGTCCAGCAGCACTTCACGTACCTTGATAATATCTTCATGGAAATTGATCGCCAAGGTAATTGGAATACGCCGTATCGGAAATTTCGACAGGTTCTGCACTGGCGCCCGAATCAGCTGTTCATTTGGCAACCGTACATAGATATTATCTTGGGTCAAAAGTTTAACCGAGAGCAGGTCAATCGAGATCACTTCACCTTCAATGGTATGCCCACGAATCAAGGTGATTTGGATAGTATCACCGACTTCAAAAGAACCCTCACCAATCAGGAATAGACCACTGATCAGGTTGGATGCTGAGGTTTGCGAAGCAAAACCCAGTGCGACCGTTAAAATCCCTGCAGCGCCAAGGAAGACACTGAGTTTAAAACCGGCTTCTTTCAGACTAGCCATCACAAACAGCAGGAAGATAAAATAGAAAATTCCGCGGCGCCAGACCAGTTTCTGATGGGCATTAAAACGGACACCAATGGTGCGAATAAAGGTATTGGAAATAAAGCGTGCGATCAGGAAACCAATAAAGCACAACACCACCGCCACCAGAACTTCGGTCAAACGGTCGGTATTGATATTGGTAAATACTCCCTTCAGGCTGTTGGTGACTTCGGTCGGAATATTTGAACTTGGCATCAGACGCCCTTAGAAAAATGAATCAAACATATTAAATAACGCACCTGCCGGATCGCGCGGTGGATGCAGATAGGCCACTTCACCAGCATTTGGTGGTGTGCGGTTTTCGACCCGAATCCGTGGTGGACGATCCGAACTTTCATGCAAAACGCGGATTTGTGAGGTCCATAAGCGGCCGGTACTTTCACTGTAAAAAAGCGGCAGGGCAGGCACTGGCACATTCATTCGGTCAAAGCGCAATTGCTGGTTACTGGTATTGTGAAACTCAATCGGCGTGACTGCACGAAAGGCTCGCGGATGTAACTGTTTCAGTTCGGTTCTGCCATCGACTGCGGTGGCATAACAGATTTCCCCCGAACGGTGATTGGGTCCAAACCAGGTGTCTTTTGGCAAGATTACCGGCAAATCGAAAATCGGTTCGCGCTGCCCCTCGACAAAACCGGCAATCCATAAGGGCGTGCTGATATAAAGCGTACCGCGCTGTCCGGCAGGAATATAAATCGGATCGACTGGTTTAATCACCACAGAACGGTCTGCAAGGCGTGGCATCAGTTGCAATTTGTTTTGCGTGGATTTGAACATATAGCGTTCAATTTTCACAGGTGGGGGAAAGGCAAAATTCGGATCATCAATCTGATGCCATTGCTGTTCATAATCGTATTGCACAGAAGGGCGGAAATATTCCAGTCGCCATTCCTGAATCCCTCGGGTCAGCCGAAACAGCAAGGAGCCAAACTGCCAGGCTTTAGACTGATTTATTTCAAAATTCTGTTCTCCCCACCAGCGCATTTTCGCTGTATTCGGGATTAATTCATCTTTATCTCGCGGCAATCTTGGCACCCTTTCTTGCTAAATCTTTGAAAACATACTTCACGCTGTCATATGCTTAGAGTACACTCAATTTAAATTTTTTCATCATTATTATAATCCGCGATGCAAGTACTTAAACAATTACAAATCCCATATAGCTTCGCCAAGCGCCATGGTGTGCTGTTGCGTTATGAGGGAGATCAGGCCTTTATTCTGCGTCGTGACAATACCTCGATGCTTGCATTGCAGGAAGCTCGCCGTCTGCTCGGTTATCCGGCTCATTTTCAACTCTGTAGCGAACAGGAATTTAACCAGTTACTCAGTTCCAGTTTTGCCGGCGATAGCGGCGAATCGCAACAGGTCGCTGCCGGTCTGGAAGATCATCCGGATTTACTCAGCCTGGCTGATTCCGTACCTGAAGCTGAAGACCTGATGGATCAGGAAGATGATGCGCCGATTGTGCGGCTGATCAATGCATTGCTCTCAGAGGCGATTCGTGTCGGGGCTTCCGATATTCATATTGAATCTTTTGAGAAAAAACTGTCGGTGCGTTTACGGGTCGATGGCCAGTTACGCGAAATTGTACAGCCACGCCGTGAACTGGCACCGCTTCTGGTTTCACGGATTAAAGTCATGGCCAAACTGGATATTGCCGAAAAGCGTATTCCTCAAGATGGCCGTATTTCATTACGCTTGGCCGGACGTGAAGTCGATGTCCGTGTATCCACCTTGCCATCTTCTTATGGGGAGCGGGTGGTGATGCGTTTGCTGGACAAGCAGGCCGGCCGTTTGAACATGACCCATTTGGGTCTGATGAATAATGACTATGATCGACTCAAGACCTTAGTACATCGCCCGCACGGGATTATTCTGGTGACTGGCCCGACCGGTTCGGGTAAAACCACCACCTTGTATGCGGCACTTTCTGACCTGAATGACGGTTCCAAGAATATCCTCACAGCTGAAGATCCGATTGAATATCAGCTGGAAGGCATTGGACAAACGCAGGTCAATACCAAAGTGGATATGACCTTTGCCCGTGCGTTAAAAGCGATGTTACGTCAGGACCCGGATGTGGTCATGGTCGGTGAGATTCGTGATCTGGAAACGGCAGAAATTGCGGTACAGGCATCCCTGACTGGACATCTGGTGTTATCCACCTTGCACACCAATACCGCGATTGGTGCGGTTACGCGTCTGAAAGATATGGGAATTGAACCATTTTTGCTTTCCAGTTCTTTAATCGGGGTAATTGCCCAACGTCTGGTGCGTACCTTGTGTCCACATTGCGCGACTTGGCATGAAGCAGATGCTTTCGAGAAGAATCTATTTGGCAATATTGAGCATCCCCAAGATTTAAAATTACCGCAACCTCAAGGCTGTGAACGTTGTGGCAATACTGGCTTTAGTGGTCGTACCGCGATTTATGAAATTGTGCCAGTCGATGATCATATGCGCCGTTTGATTCATGGCAATGCGGCTGAATATGAAATCGAAAGCTATGCACGTCAGCAGTCAGGTTCCATTCGTGATGATGGTCTGCGTAAAGTATTGGCCGGAAAAACCACGATTGAAGAAGTATTGCGAGTAACCAACGAAGCAGTAGAATAATTTTTTAATCTGCTCGCTTTATCATAATGATCGTCAGGACTTTTGGATATTTACCAGAGACTGACGATTTTTTTCATGAGTTGTGCACGAAAAGGTGCAGTCGGATTTCCCGGATTACGCAGAGTTTCATTTTCATAAAAGTTCTGCCAGGCTTGTGCCATTGCTAAACTCAGTCCTTCCTGTTTCATTGTTTCAACATCTGCCTGAGTAATATTGAGAAAACGGGCTTCAGCATCTTTGGGGCCAGCGCCCCAGCCAATAATCCCTTTACCAAATTCAGGCAGAATCATATTGTTGGGTGTTGCAGGAATGGGTAGGCGTTCAATTTCAGTATTGAGCAGAGATTTTATTTTCGGACGGATTTTTTCTGAGAGATAAAGATCTGCAAAAGAGGTTGTAGCAGTGAGGAGCAGGAGAGAATTCAGAAGAACTAGTTTTAACATCAATATAAATCGAATAAATGTAAATAAGAATCATTATATATAATTTCTTAAGTTTTTGCTGCAGTTTTCAAGTGGGGAAGAGAAGTAGCTTTTGACAAAAGATGAAGCGGGTAAATTTTGAAATTTATAATTGAAGTCTAGCTATCCTGAAACTTTTTTCAGGATAGCTGTTAAATAAAAAAATTAAGTAATTACGTTTAAGTTCACATCAATATTATTACGGGTCGCATTTGAGTATGGACAGACAATATGCGCAGCATCCACCAGTTTTTTTGCTTCTTCCTGATCCATGCCTTCAAGATGGATGTTTAATGTCACTTCGATCCCGAACCCGGTAGGAATCGGACCAATCCCAACATCACCTTCAATATAGGCATCTTTACTGATATTGAGCTTGTCACGATTGGCAACAAATTTCATTGCACCCAAGAAACAGGCGGAATAACCTGCGGCAAAGAGCTGTTCAGGATTGGTTCCACCGCCTGGTCCCCCCATTTCTTTAGGTACGGCCAATTGGACGTCCAGAATCTGATCGTTAGAAATGGCGCGGCCATCACGGCCCCCTGTGGCTTTGGCATGTGCGGTATAGACGGCTTTTTCTAATGACATGAGTTAAATCCCTGTTTATTTTTCGTAGAGCTTCTATGCTCGGTGATTTCACCTGAAGAATAAGCAGGGATTTTGTTATTTTATGCAAGCAAATGAAACGATTCAGGAAAGTTGAAGAAGTCTACGGTGTTGCATTAAAGGCATGGATTCACGCACTTTTTGCTGTTCATTTAAATCAAAGTCGACGGTGATGAGTTGAGCACCTTCTGCATGGATCATATTAAGAAGTTGTCCACGACTATTGGTGGCGGCTGCATGTCCCCAAGTCTGGCGTTTTTCTCCATGCCAGCCTTGTTGAGCTGCACCAAGCACCGAACATTGGCTATCTAGAGCACGTGTTTGCAGAAGAAGCTGCCAGTGCATTTCACCTGTGGTATAGGTAAAAGCAGAAGGTGCGGTCAAGAGGTTTGCACCTTTGGCTCGTAGATTTAACGCTAGTTCCGGAAAACGCAGGTCATAACAGACCATTAAACCAATATTACCAAAAGGGGTTTTGGCTACGACAACATCTGTGCCGGGCTCAAAGAACTTGGATTCCTGATAACCGCCTACAGCATCACCGACTTGCACATCAAACAAGTGAATTTTGTCATAACGCGCTTCGGTCCGTTCCGGACTGATACACAGGCTAACGGTACGCACGCGGCCATCTTCAATGATCGAACCATCCGGACGATAAGGGCAGGGTAATGTACCAGCGACGATCCAGGTGTCATATTGATGGGCAAGTTGTTCCAGACGCTGCTGAATCACTTCAAATTGTGCAGCAGTTTCACGCTGTTTTCCTGCGGCAAAACAGACAAAGTTTTCCGGGAAAACAATCAGTTCAGCTCCATTGGCCTTACTTTGTTGAATTAAAGATTCAATCTCCACGAAATTGGCATCAATTTCATTTTGAGAATTCATTTGTACAACAGAAAGTAAAGTCATAGGGTCCTCTTATAAGATGGTTATACCTTTTGCTCTGAAATTTTATCTAAATTGTCTTGCTCTTTCTGTAGCTGTTTGACTAAAGGTTCAAACATGTTCTGATTGCTTTGATTCAGTTTCATCAAGGTTTTATGCGCATCCAGAACCGTATTCAGCATATTTTGATGCGTGACATATTCTTCCATCAGCGCACGTGTGCAGACATTTGGATCACCACAATAATTCAGAATCACAAACACTTGGCTCAATCCCATACTGTTGGCCAAAGTGGTAATGTCAGAATTGGTAGAAAGCATGACAGCCTGAATATTGTGTACTTGCTTGAGTTTGAGTCCTAGTTTCGCTAAAACACCCAGTACGGTACTGTCAATGAAACTGGTTTCGGTGAGATCAACGATAGCGCCAACTACGTTGTCTTGCTGTTCAATTTTGTTCAGTAATTTGTCTAGACTAATACAAGATTGGGCACGCACTTCGCCGATAAGCTTAAAAATATGCGTTCCATTCAGACTTGCATATTCAACATGACCTGTTGACATATAAATGCCATTTGCAGAGAAGGATATTAAATTATCCCATAGGGTGTATTGATACTCAAGTGGCTGAAAGTAGTAATCAAATTAAGTGCTTATAAAGCCTGTAAATATACTGCTAATTTACGCGGATAAAGCTTAAAAAGGCGATATCGTCAGCCACATGTTCCGGAGCCTGAAAAGATTGATTCTGCAAATGGTGTAATAATTGCGAGAATTGTTCATTTAAACCACCATCAAAAGGTTCCAGTGCGCCATCCGAACAGATAATAAAGCGCGCATTGCGACTTAATACCCATTCATTTTCCTCAACTTCAAGATCTTCGGTTAAGCCCAAAGGGAAACTGCTGGAAGAGAGGATTTTAGGTTCTTGATTGGGTTCAAATATAATCGGTGGAGGATAATGTCCAGCGCTGGACCATTTTAATACATGGGTTTCCAGATTAAGAATCCCGGCAATCATGGTGATGTGCTTTTCAATATTTTCCTGCATCAGCATACCGTTCAGCTTCTTGATCAGCTCGCGCGGCGTCTTGGAGCGACCATGGAAAGCTGCCATCCAGGACGTGAGCAAACTACTGGTGACGCCATGTCCGGATACATCGGCCAAATAGAAAATCACTTCTTTGTCGCTGATTTTCCAATAATCATACCAATCCCCTGAAAGATAGGCTGAAGGCTGAAAATAGGTTTCGACCTCGTAATTGGTCAGTTCAATCGGATTCGGTAACAATTTTTTTTGTAGTTCTGCAGCAGAAGGCAGGTCACGGCTATCCTGGTTACGCTTATATTGTGCATCAATTTTTTGTAATGCCAGATCTGGATTCTCGGGAAGCTTGTTCCAGATCCAGCCGGCTAAAGCACCTTGTTCCCAGGCCTGAGCCAAAGCAGTACCTTCATTTTCTAAGGCCAGTACAATCGTAGGCAGATTCCACTTATATTTCAGATAATCATGTACATCTGCAATCGCAATAATCGTAGAGTCATACAGTTCATGATCATCCAGATAGATCATCTGAACATGAGGAAGCATATCAAGTACTTGATCTAAGTAAGGAATATCACGAGTCGGTTGAATGAAATACATAAAAAAGTGATTCAATCCCAGGATTGGCTATAAGATGTACTATAACAAGCAAAGTATTGCTAGCGAACAGATTTTCACTAGCAATCATACATGAAGCTTAAACTTAAAGATCTTCGTTTGAAGATTCAATGTTGCTATCACTAGAAGGTGCATCATCAGAATTGTCATCTTCAAAATCATCTTCTAGGAAAAGCGTATCTTGTTCTGTACCTTTCTTTTCTGCAATTGCATAATTGGTACGTTGTAAATAAATATCGCGAATCTGCGCATAGCGATCGCCAGTCAGCACTCCTTCAACGTCCAGTATTTCTGAACGGGTATCGATGGCACGCCAAAACTGATCAGTCCAGTAAAGTCCATCTTCATCTTCGAGAATGTATTTTTGTGGACGAGCTTGACTATCTACAGCAGTACCGATTACGCCACGGACAGAACTTGGACCTAAAAATGGCAACATGATATAAGGGCCAGAAGGCACGCCATAATAACCTAAGGTAATTCCAAATTTTTCCTCTTCATGACTCAAGCCCAGGCGACGCGCTGGATCAGCCAGTCCTAAAGTTGTTAAGGTGTTAATGGTAAAGCGACCTAGGGATTTAGCAGCGCGGGCAGGACGACCTTGAATCAGCTGATTCACCACATTCCAAGGTTCACCTAGGTTACTGCGGAACTGGGTATAGCTGCCACGAACATCTTGAGGAACTTTTTCCACATATTGTACGGCTATCGGACGTACCACGGTGCGGTCAATCGCATCATTAAACTGATAGATCTTTCTATTTAACGGTTGAAAAGGATCTTTAACTTCTTCAGCCTGTGCTGCACTGGCATCAACTTTCAGTTGCGTTTGTAATTGTTGCGCTTTGGTCGAGATTTTTGTTCTAAGCGGCGTTTTTGCAGGCTCGTTTTCCAGATTTTCCACACTGGTGGCCGCCTCGGCGAAAACATGTGCGCTTGAAGCTAAAGAAAATAAGCATATAGATAAGTAAATAGAACGATGCATAAGGTAACCTGAGGCCTTTTCTGTGTAAGTAGCACTACTTATTAGTATAAAAATAATAAACGTTATATTCACGAATAGACATCATTTAAGCAAATTTGTATAAAAAATGAATGAAAACACACGAAAAGCTTAAAAAATATACATACAAAATGATTTTCTTGAAAAAGGTGTTGCACGGGCTCTGAAATGCTGTAGAATGCACATCCATCGGCGGTGATGAAGATTAAAACTTCTGATAAAACAGTGACTTAGTTAAGTTTGATTAAGTTCGGTTTTAGAAAGAAAGTTTAAAAATAGTTTTCATTACTGGTTGACTTTCTAGAGATAGAGAGTAATATAGCCGACCTAGCTTGCTGGTGACGAATTAGCAAGAAGATCATTAAGAGATTATGAAGAACAACTTGTGTGGATTTTTACTGGTTGATTGATCGAAATTATTTTCATTGATTGATGGTAGAAATTACTCGAAGTTTATTTGAGAAATATTTGTCAGAAAATTGATGAGCCAAGATTGGCACCCTTTAAGGTGCTACTGATTTTAAACTGAAGAGTTTGATCATGGCTCAGATTGAACGCTGGCGGCAGGCTTAACACATGCAAGTCGAGCGGGGTAATGTAGCTTGCTACATTACCTAGCGGCGGACGGGTGAGTAATGCTTAGGAATCTGCCTATTAGTGGGGGACAACATCTCGAAAGGGATGCTAATACCGCATACGTCCTACGGGAGAAAGCAGGGGACCTTCGGGCCTTGCGCTAATAGATGAGCCTAAGTCGGATTAGCTAGTTGGTGGGGTAAAGGCCTACCAAGGCGACGATCTGTAGCGGGTCTGAGAGGATGATCCGCCACACTGGGACTGAGACACGGCCCAGACTCCTACGGGAGGCAGCAGTGGGGAATATTGGACAATGGGGGGAACCCTGATCCAGCCATGCCGCGTGTGTGAAGAAGGCCTTTTGGTTGTAAAGCACTTTAAGCGAGGAGGAGGCTACCGAGATTAATACTCTTGGATAGTGGACGTTACTCGCAGAATAAGCACCGGCTAACTCTGTGCCAGCAGCCGCGGTAATACAGAGGGTGCAAGCGTTAATCGGATTTACTGGGCGTAAAGCGCGCGTAGGTGGCCAATTAAGTCAAATGTGAAATCCCCGAGCTTAACTTGGGAATTGCATTCGATACTGGTTGGCTAGAGTATGGGAGAGGATGGTAGAATTCCAGGTGTAGCGGTGAAATGCGTAGAGATCTGGAGGAATACCGATGGCGAAGGCAGCCATCTGGCCTAATACTGACACTGAGGTGCGAAAGCATGGGGAGCAAACAGGATTAGATACCCTGGTAGTCCATGCCGTAAACGATGTCTACTAGCCGTTGGGGCCTTTGAGGCTTTAGTGGCGCAGCTAACGCGATAAGTAGACCGCCTGGGGAGTACGGTCGCAAGACTAAAACTCAAATGAATTGACGGGGGCCCGCACAAGCGGTGGAGCATGTGGTTTAATTCGATGCAACGCGAAGAACCTTACCTGGTCTTGACATAGTAAGAACTTTCCAGAGATGGATTGGTGCCTTCGGGAACTTACATACAGGTGCTGCATGGCTGTCGTCAGCTCGTGTCGTGAGATGTTGGGTTAAGTCCCGCAACGAGCGCAACCCTTTTCCTTATTTGCCAGCGGGTTAAGCCGGGAACTTTAAGGATACTGCCAGTGACAAACTGGAGGAAGGCGGGGACGACGTCAAGTCATCATGGCCCTTACGACCAGGGCTACACACGTGCTACAATGGTCGGTACAAAGGGTTGCTACCTCGCGAGAGGATGCTAATCTCAAAAAGCCGATCGTAGTCCGGATTGGAGTCTGCAACTCGACTCCATGAAGTCGGAATCGCTAGTAATCGCGGATCAGAATGCCGCGGTGAATACGTTCCCGGGCCTTGTACACACCGCCCGTCACACCATGGGAGTTTGTTGCACCAGAAGTAGGTAGTCTAACCGCAAGGAGGACGCTTACCACGGTGTGGCAGATGACTGGGGTGAAGTCGTAACAAGGTAGCCGTAGGGGAACCTGCGGCTGGATCACCTCCTTAACGAAAGATTGACGATTGGTAAGAATCCACAACAAGTTGTTCTTCATACGATGTATCTGAGGGTCTGTAGCTCAGTTGGTTAGAGCACACGCTTGATAAGCGTGGGGTCACAAGTTCAAGTCTTGTCAGACCCACCACTACTGACGAAGTACGGAAAATCAGAAACATTGACTTATTGATAAGCTGGGGACTTAGCTTAGTTGGTAGAGCGCCTGCTTTGCACGCAGGAGGTCAGGAGTTCGACTCTCCTAGTCTCCACCAAATTTCAAGATCATAAAAGCACTGCTTTTACTTGAAATTTAAGCAAGAAGCTACGCTTCGCGCAGTATGTAAGCATACAGTGATGAAGTTGTTTAGTTCCTAAGCGATCAAGTGCTTAGATCCTAGAGATTAGCAAGTACAAGCGTTATGATACGCGCACTTGATAATCTCTGTGATTTATCACAGTTTCCTGACCTGACGAAGGCTGGAAAAATCATTAACAGAATATATTTGAGTTGAAATAATTTGTTCAAACTCGTTTCAAGTAGGCAACTACAAGAAATGAGTTCTAGCGAAATTAACTGAATCAAGCGTTTTGGTATATGAATCTAATTGAAGCTGTACTGTAGTTAAATCTACGAAACGCCAACTGTATGAGAGTGTTGAAAGACACGATCTGTTGCTTATCCCACTTGTAAGGATAAACGACTGTTTGGGGTTGTATAGTCAAGTAATTAAGTGCATGTGGTGGATGCCTTGGCAGTCAGAGGCGAAGAAAGACGTGATAGCCTGCGAAAAGCTCCGGGGAGGCGGCAAATATCCTGTGATCCGGAGATGTCTGAATGGGGAAACCCACTTACCATAAGGTAGGTATTGCAACATGAATACATAGTGTTGCAAGGCGAACGAGGGGAAGTGAAACATCTCAGTACCCTTAGGAAAAGAAATCAATTGAGATTCCCTCAGTAGCGGCGAGCGAAAGGGGAAGAGCCCATTAAGTCATATAAGTTCTAGTGGAACGCTCTGGGAAGTGCGACCGTAGACGGTGATAGTCCTGTACACGAAAGGGCTTATATGATGATGTCGAGTAGGGCGAGGCACGTGAAACCTTGTCTGAATATGGGGGGACCATCCTCCAAGGCTAAATACTCCTGACTGACCGATAGTGAACCAGTACCGTGAGGGAAAGGCGAAAAGAACCCCTGTGAGGGGAGTGAAATAGATCCTGAAACCGCATGCATACAAGCAGTGGGAGCCGGCTTAGTCCGGTGACTGCGTACCTTTTGTATAATGGGTCAGCGACTTATATTCAGTAGCGAGGTTAACCGAATAGGGGAGCCGTAGGGAAACCGAGTCTTAATAGGGCGTTTAGTTGCTGGGTATAGACCCGAAACCAGGTGATCTATCCATGAGCAGGTTGAAGGTTGGGTAACACTAACTGGAGGACCGAACCCACTGTCGTTGAAAAGCCAGGGGATGACTTGTGGATAGGGGTGAAAGGCTAATCAAACTTGGTGATAGCTGGTTCTCCCCGAAAGCTATTTAGGTAGCGCCTCGGACGAATACCATTGGGGGTAGAGCACTGTTTCGGCTAGGGGGTCATCCCGACTTACCAAACCGATGCAAACTCCGAATACCAATGAGTACTATCCGGGAGACAGACTGCGGGTGCTAACGTCCGTAGTCAAGAGGAAAACAATCCAGACCGCCAGCTAAGGCCCCAAAATTATAGTTAAGTGGGAAACGATGTGGGAAGGCATAGACAGCTAGGAGGTTGGCTTAGAAGCAGCCACCCTTTAAAGAAAGCGTAATAGCTCACTAGTCGAGTCGGCCTGCGCGGAAGATGTAACGGGGCTAAAACTATATGCCGAAGCTGCGGATGCATAATTTATTATGCGTGGTAGGGGAGCGTTCTGTAAGCCGATGAAGGTGGATTGAGAAGTCTGCTGGAGGTATCAGAAGTGCGAATGCTGACGTGAGTAACGACAATGCGAGTGAAAAACTCGCACGCTGAAAGACCAAGGGTTCCAGTCCAACGTTAATCGGGGCTGGGTGAGTCGACCCCTAAGGCGAGGCCGAGAGGCGTAGTCGATGGGAAATTGGTTAATATTCCAATACTTCTGTGTAATGCGATGAGAGGACGGAGAAGGTTAAGTCAGCCTGGCGTTGGTTGTCCAGGTGAAAGGTTGTAGGCATGTATCTTAGGCAAATCCGGGGTACTCTATGCTGAGAACTGATAGCAAGCTGTACTTGTACAGTGAAGTGGCTGATACCATGCTTCCAGGAAAAGTCTCTAAGCTTCAGTTACACAGGAATCGTACCCGAAACCGACACAGGTGGTCAGGTCGAGTAGACCAAAGCGCTTGAGAGAACTCTGCTGAAGGAACTAGGCAAAATGGTACCGTAACTTCGGGAGAAGGTACGCTGTTGTCTGTGATAGGACTTGCTCCTTGAGCGGCCGACAGCCTCAGAAACCAGGCCCCTGCAACTGTTTATTAAAAACATAGCACTCTGCAAACACGAAAGTGGACGTATAGGGTGTGATGCCTGCCCGGTGCTGGAAGGTTAATTGATGGGGTTAGCGTAAGCGAAGCTCTTGATCGAAGCCCCAGTAAACGGCGGCCGTAACTATAACGGTCCTAAGGTAGCGAAATTCCTTGTCGGGTAAGTTCCGACCTGCACGAATGGCATAATGATGGGGGCGCTGTCTCCAGCAGAGACTCAGTGAAATCGAATTCGCCGTGAAGATGCGGTGTACCCGCGGCTAGACGGAAAGACCCCGTGAACCTTTACTGCAGCTTGACATTGAACTTTGATCTTACTTGTGTAGGATAGGTGGGAGGCTTTGAAGTCGCGACGCTAGTTGCGATGGAGCCGTCCTTGAAATACCACCCTGGTAATATTGAGGTTCTAACTCTGTCCCGTTATCCGGGACGAGGACCATGTCTGGTGGGTAGTTTGACTGGGGCGGTCTCCTCCTAAAGAGTAACGGAGGAGTACGAAGGTGCGCTCAGCGTGGTCGGAAATCACGCGTAGAGTATAAAGGCAAAAGCGCGCTTAACTGCGAGACCCACAAGTCGAGCAGGTACGAAAGTAGGTCTTAGTGATCCGGTGGTTCTGTATGGAAGGGCCATCGCTCAACGGATAAAAGGTACTCTGGGGATAACAGGCTGATACCGCCCAAGAGTTCATATCGACGGCGGTGTTTGGCACCTCGATGTCGGCTCATCTCATCCTGGGGCTGAAGCAGGTCCCAAGGGTATGGCTGTTCGCCATTTAAAGAGGTACGCGAGCTGGGTTTAGAACGTCGTGAGACAGTTCGGTCCCTATCTACCGTGGGCGTTGGAAATTTGAGAGGATCTGCTCCTAGTACGAGAGGACCAGAGTGGACGAACCTCTGGTGTACCGGTTGTCACGCCAGTGGCATCGCCGGGTAGCTATGTTCGGAAGGGATAACCGCTGAAAGCATCTAAGCGGGAAGCCTACCTCAAGATAAGATTTCCCCGAGACTTTATGTCTCCTAAAGAGCCGTTGAAGACTACGACGTTGATAGGTTGGATGTGGAAGCATAGTGATATGTGAAGCTGACCAATACTAATTGCTCGTGAGGCTTGACTATACAACACCCAAGCAGTTGTATATAAAGCATCAATTGATTTCATATTGATCTAACGATCAGACGAAGCCTTGATTTAGTTACGCTAAACGAACAAACTACTGCAACTCAGATATACCTGTTAATAACTCATTTGATGAAAGCTAGGCTAGCGAAGTGAAAACAACGCCCATAAGACCCAAGCAAATAGTCATAAACAGTTGTGCTGGCGACCATAGCAAGAGTGAACCACCTGATCCCTTCCCGAACTCAGAAGTGAAACCTCTTAGCGCTGATGGTAGTGTGGGGTTACCCATGTGAGAGTAAGTCATCGCCAGCTCATTATTCCTAAACACCCCCGACCATAAGGCCGGGGGTGTTTTTTTATGCGAAAAATTAAGTATTTAAACAATTATTAGTCGCGAAAGACTAGAAATTTAAAATCCAATTTGTATGTTTTTTGGTAAATCTGTGTTATAAAAGATAAAACGGCATAAAAATTGCTTATAAAACGGGATTTTCTATTAAGGGGGGTAACAATGAGATTATCAGTGGGTATAAAAATTGCGAACTCGCTGTCATTAACTCCACAATTACAGCAGGCAATTCGGCTATTACAACTTTCAAGTCTGGAATTGGAGCAAGAAGTTCAATTGCAACTTGATAGTAATCCTCTATTAGAAAAAGTTGAAGAGCAAATTACCCTTGAAAGCTTATCTACAATTGAATCAAATAATGAAAATCACGATCTAACCAATGAACTTAATGCCGATCATCTGCCTGATGACTTACCTGTAGATACCGATTGGGATGATGTCTATACCCATCAACCTACAAGTCTGGGGGCAGCCGAGTTCGAAGAGCGTGAAGATAATCGTCAAGGGCATCAGAGCCTGCAAGAATATATGCTAGAACAAATTAATCTGCTGAATTTTTCACAGGTTGATAAATTAATCGCTTATTGCATAGTCGATTCTTTGGACGACAAAGGTTTTTTAGATGCTGAGTTGAGTGAAATTACTGCATCAGTACAACATTTACTCTCTTCTATGGGGTCTGAAGAAGAAATTGAAGATGATGAGGTTGCCGTTGTATTAAAGCATATCCAGCGTTTGGATCCGGTAGGTGTAGGTTCTAGAAGCTTGGCAGAATGCCTATTGGTTCAACTTGATAATTTACCTGCGTCAACCCCTTGCCGAAATGATGCGATCAAACTTCTGCAACATTATGAATTGTTGATTACCAATGAGCTTCCTAAGCTGATCAAACAGACTGGCTTAAATCCAGAACAGTTGCGCTGTGCCGTAGATTTGCTAAAAACATTAAAACCGCATCCAGGTCTGGAATTTGAAAACAAGGAATCGGATTATCAGGTGCCAGATGTTGTGGTGATGAAAAAGAATAACTGCTGGCAAGTCAATTTAAACTCGGATGTACTGCCAAAGTTACGCGTCAATTCTTTTTATGCCAAAATGATTCGTCGTGCAGATCAAAGCGATGATAATCAGTATCTGCGTAATCAGATGCTGGAAGCGAAGAACTTTATCAAAAGTATCGATGAACGGCATAAAACATTATTGAAAGTCGCGACTTGTATTGTAGAACATCAAAAAATGTTCTTGGAAATTGGGGCGGAAGGCATGAAACCTCTGGTTTTAAGAGATATTGCCGAAGAAGTCGAATTGCATGAATCTACAGTTTCTCGTGTAACCACCAATAAATATATGCTGACCCCACGTGGATTGTTCGAGTTGAAATATTTCTTCTCGAGTCATGTCGGGACTACTTCAGGTGGTGAAGCATCTTCTACTGCTATTCGTGCCAAAATCAAAAAACTGATTTCCGAAGAAAATACCCGTAAGCCTCTGTCTGATAATGCAATTGCCAATATGTTAAAAGATGAAGGCATTGATGTGGCACGACGTACGGTGGCGAAATATCGTGAATCGTTACATATTCCTTCATCTTCTGAGCGAAAAGTCTTGATCTAAAATTTGAAATCTGGCTATTCTAGAGATTCATTATGACAACATAATGAATCTTTTTTCTTTTGAGGATCAGTAAGATTGATTTGATTCAGGACTTAAAATACGGATATTTTATTTATAAGTTACTGTATTTAAATTATTTTATATTGAGACTCTTCTAATCCTAACGAAGGTGAGGGATAGAACTATGCAAATAACAATTCGTGGACATCATTTATCGATTACGCCAGCTATTGAAGAAAGTATAAAAACCAAGTTTTCACAGATGACGAAGCACCTAGATCAGGTGAATAGTATGCAAGTGAAACTCTCGAAAGATCATCAAATTGATAAACGCTCTAGAAAGGGCAGTAGTAATCATATCGCAGAGGCTATTATCCGATTACCGGGCATTGAATTTTTTGCTCACGCCACCGCAGATGATATGTATACCTCAATTAAAATATTAACCGAAAAACTCAAACGGCAGATTGATCGATACCGGGAAATGCATTTACAGCAGCATCCTTTAGCTCTATAAAGGACAAATGATGAAAAAGAGGTTTTAAAAGCCTCTTTTTTTTATATATATAATGTATGGATCCATGAATTATTTTTGCTATTTATAGTAAAATGGCTCGTTTTACACCCTTAGTCCTATAAGAGGTCTTGTGATGAATAATGAACAGCTCGCTGAAATTTTAGAAGCCGCTTTTCCAGAGGCGGATGTTGCTGTGAGTGGTCAGGGCGGAAAATTTGATCTCCGTATTGTGGATGATCAATTTGAATGTAAGCGTCCAGTTGCACGCCAACAAGCTGTTTATGCTCCTCTCAATGCCCATATTGCCAGTGGTGCAGTTCACGCAGTAACGATTCGCGCGATGACAAAAGAAGAATGGCGCAAAGCAAGCTTATTTGGAGCTTAATCATTTAATGGATAAATTTTTAATTCAGGGCGGTATCAAGCTCGAAGGTGAAGTGCGCATTTCTGGTGCAAAGAATGCAGCACTTCCATTATTGGCAGCAATGATTCTTGCTGATACCCCGATTACGCTCAGAAATGTTCCTAATCTAAAAGATGTCAATACGTTGGTGAAGCTGATTGCTGGTCTTGGGATCACCATGACTTATGAAGGCGATACGGTTGTTGCTGATACTTCTACATTAGATAACCAGTTCGCACCGTATGAGCTCGTAAAAACTATGCGTGCTTCTATTTTGGTGCTTGGTCCATTATTGGCGCGCTATGGCAGTGCAAAAGTGTCTTTACCAGGCGGTTGTGCGATTGGTTCCCGTCCTGTCGATCAGCATTTGAAAGCTTTAGAAGCTTTAGGCGCCGAGATTGAAGTCGAAGCCGGTTATGTACATGCCAAAGTCGATGGTCGCCTGAAAGGTGGCGAAGTTGTCTTTGATATGGTGACTGTGGGTGGGACAGAAAATATTCTGATGGCTGCCGTGTTGGCCGATGGTGTGACCACGATTCGCAATGCAGCACGTGAACCTGAGATCACTGATCTTGCGCAAATGCTGATCAAGATGGGTGCCAAGATTGAAGGTCTAGATACCGATACTTTAATTGTGACCGGTGTCGAACGTCTGCATGGCTGTGAATATGCGGTTGTTGCTGACCGGATTGAAACCGGTTCATATCTGGCAGCAGCAGCGATCACTGGCGGTCGTATCAAAACCACGCATACTGATCCGTCCCTGATGGAAGCGGTGCTGGACAAGTTTGAAGAAATGGGCGCAGAAGTGACCCGTGGTGACGACTGGATTGAACTGGATATGCTGGGTAAACGTCCGAAAGCTGTCAGCTTCCAAACCTTACCACATCCAGAATTTCCAACCGATATGCAAGCCCAGATTATGGCTGTGAATGCCATTGCTCAAGGCTTTGCGACAATTTCTGAAACGATTTTTGAAAACCGTTTCATGCATGTTCCTGAATTGGCACGTATGGGCGCCAATATTCAGGTTGAAGGTAATGATGCTGTGGTAACGGGTGTAGAAAAACTTTCTGCCGCACCCGTAATGGCAACAGATTTACGTGCTTCGTTCTCTTTGGTGCTGGCAGCACTTGCCGCTGAAGGTGAAACGCTGATTGACCGCATTTATCATATTGACCGCGGTTATGAAGATGTAGAAGCAAAGTTACAAAGTTTAGGTGCCCAAATTAAGCGAGTAAATTAATGAGCGATATGAGAAACGATGATCCAAACTTTGACGTAATGGGCAATTTTGATCATGGTTTAACTTTGGCATTAAGTAAGGGGCGTATCTTAAAAGAGACTTTACCTTTGCTAGAAACAGCAGGGATTAATCTTTTAGAAGATCCTGATAAATCTCGTAAACTGATTTTCCCGACCACGCATAAACAGGTTCGTATTCTAATTTTACGTGCTTCAGATGTACCGACTTATGTTGAAAATGGTGCAGCCGATATTGGCGTGGCCGGTAAAGATGTATTGATGGAACATGGTGCGCAAAACGTCTATGAACCATTGGATCTGAAAATTGCGGTATGTAAATTGATGACCGCCGGTAAGGTGGGGATGCAACGTCCTAAAGGTCGCTTAAAAATTGCGACCAAGTACGTGAATTTGACCCGTCAATACTATGCCAGCTTGGGTGAGCAGGTTGATGTGATCAAGCTGTATGGCTCCATGGAACTTGCACCACTGGTTGGTCTGGGCGATTACATTGTTGACGTCGTAGATACAGGCAATACTTTGCGTGCCAATGGCTTAGAGCCACTTGAAGAAATCTGTAAAGTGTCTTCACGTTTAATCGTAAACAAAGCTAGCTTCAAGCGTAAGCAAGCGTTGTTAAATCCGATTCTGGCACAGCTTGAAAAAGCCGTAGAAGAACGTGAAAAGGCCAAACAGGCTTAAATTTTTTGCATAAAAAACTGTCCTTTTAGGGCGGTTTTTTTTATTCGATTGAACATAAATACGATGTAAATTCTTTCATCAATTTTACCAAAAGCTATTTCCAATAAAACTCATAGGGCTAGAGCACTATAGCTGCCGACAAAAGTCTGGAAAACAGGTAAACTAAAGCCTTCGAATTCAAACCTGATGGGTAAATTGATGCGACGTTTATCGACCCAAGATCAAAACTTCAAGCAAGCATTTGCTGACTTGTTGGCTTTTGAAACTGTTAATGATCCTGAACTTTTAAAAACTGTAGATCAAATTATTGCTGATGTTCGTCAGCATGGTGATGCTCAAGTTCTTAAACTCACTCAACAGTTCGATCGACATCCGGCGCATCAATTTTCAGATTTAGAGTTAAGCCAAGAGCAACTGCAAGCTGCCTTCGAGGGTTTGACGACTGAAGTGCGCGAAGCTTTAGAGCTTGCTGCAGCACGCGTGCGCGAGTTTCACCAGGTACAAAAACAGGACGGCTGGACCTATGTCGATGCTTTGGGGAATACGCTTGGTCAGAAAGTCACTCCACTGGATCGTGTTGGGATTTATGTGCCGGGTGGTCTGGCTTCTTATCCATCTTCAGTATTGATGAATGCTGTGCCTGCTCATGTAGCGGGAGTTCCTGAAATTATTATGGTGGTACCTGCACCGAATGGTGATTTAAATCCATTGGTACTGGCGGCTGCCTATCTGGCAGGTGTGACACGTGTCTTCACGATTGGTGGCGCACAAGCGGTTGCGGCATTGGCTTACGGTACAGAAACTGTCCCACCGGTCGATAAAATTACCGGCCCAGGCAACCGTTTTGTTGCTGCGGCAAAACGTGCGGTGTTTGGTCAGGTCGGTATCGACATGATTGCAGGACCTTCTGAAATTCTGGTGTATGCCGAAGGCCAAAATAATGCTGAATGGTTGGCGATGGATTTACTTTCGCAAGCTGAACATGACACTGTGGCACAAGCCATTTTCATCACACCAGATGAACAGTTGCTGAATGAGGTTGAACAGGCGATTGAAATGCACCTGGCAATATTGCCAAAGGCAGAAATTGCCCGTACTTCGATTGCCAATCGTGGTGCTTTGGTACTCGTAAAAGACCGTCAAGAAGCATCAGATTTGATTAATCAGGTGGCACCTGAGCATTTGATGTTATGTTTAGATGATGCAGAAGCAATGTCTGACAGCATTCGTCATGCAGGTGCGATCTTTATGGGTCGTTATACGCCTGAAGCCATTGGTGATTACTGTGGTGGTCCAAACCACGTCTTGCCGACTTCAGGTACTGCGCGTTTTTCATCGCCACTTGGTGTCTATGATTTCCAGAAGCGCTCAAGCCTGATTATGTGCTCACAAGAAGGTGTAAAAACTTTAGCAAAAACTGCGGATATCTTGGCGCAACAGGAAAACCTAGATGCACATGCACGTTCTGCACGTTATCGTTATCAACCATAAATAGCATTACCACCTCTCCCTGACCCTCTCTTAAAAGGAGAGGAGAATTTAAACCACAAAAATCTTGTGTCTTTATTAATGAAAATTCCTCTCTTGCGCCATATATGGCTCAGGGAGAGGTTAGGAGAAGGTTTAAAGAGAATACAAAATGAATATCACAACAGAACAAATGCGTTTTTGGAGTCCTGAAGTACGTGAATTAGAACCGTATACGCCAGGCGAACAACCGAAAATCCAGAATATTTTAAAACTTAATACCAATGAAAATCCGTATCCACCATCCCCCAAAGTGGTAGAAGCAGTACAACAGGTATTGGCAAATTCAGCAGACGTTTTGCGTTTATATCCAGACCCTGATGCATCAGAGTTGAAACAGGCGATCGCTAAACAACAAAATGTACTTGTAGACACTGTCTTTGTCGGCAATGGCTCAGATGAAGTCTTGGCACATATCTTTAAAGCATTTTTTGTTCAAGAACAACCTGTACTTTATCCAGATATTACCTATAGTTTCTATCCGGTTTATAGTCAGTTTTTTGGCGTCAAAACCAAAATCTTGCCACTGAATGATGACTTTGAAATTGTGGTGGATGACTATAAACAAGCTAATGGCGGCATCATCATTACCAATCCAAATGCGCCAACCAGTATTGATCTGGGCTTGGCGGCGATTGAGGAAATTCTGCAAGCCAATCCGGATTCAGTGGTGGTGATTGATGAAGCCTATGTCGACTTCGGTGCCGAATCAGCAGTCAAGCTAGTTGAGAAATATGAAAATTTAGTCGTGTGTCAAACCACATCGAAGTCACGTTCTCTTGCAGGTCTGCGAGTAGGTTTCGCGATTGCCCAGCCACATTTGATTGTAGCACTTGAAGCAGTCAAAAACAGCTTTAACTCTTATCCGATGGACCGTTTTGCGATTGCTGCAGCGGTCGCTTCATTTGAAGATCAGGCCTACTTTGAAGCACAGAATCAGAAAGTTATCGTCAGTCGTGAAAAGTTGGTGTCTCAATTAAATGAGCTTGGTTTTAAAGTTTTACCATCGAGTGCCAACTTTATTTTTGCCTCATTGCCATCTACGGATGCAGGCGAGCTTGCAAGGGAGTTGCGTGAACGTGGCATTATCGTGCGTTATTTTAACAAGCCACGTATTAACCAGTTCTTAAGAATTACCATTGGTACAGATGAGCAAAATCAGCGTTTAGTCGATACGCTAAAAAATGAGATTTTGGTGTGATTAAAATCCCTCCTAGCTTCTCTTTGAAAAGGGAGGAGTTCCCTCTTTGAGTAAAGGAGGGTTAGGGTGGATTTGTAGAAAAAAGCGAATCAAATGATTCGCTTTTTATTTATTTAGGCTGATACCACGTATTTAACAGATCCAGCATCGCTGAAACTTTATCAAAACATTCTTGATATTCTGCATCACAATCCGAAGAAATGGTAATACCACCACCTGCCCATAAAGAAACATCTTCTTGATATTTTTGGATGGAACGAATCAGAATGTTCCAGGAACCGGTACCATCAAAATTAAAATAACCCATTGAACCGCAATAAGCACCACGTGCTGCACCTTCCAATTCAGCAATAATCTGCATGGCCCGGATTTTAGGTGCGCCCGTAATTGAGCCACCTGGTAGGGCTGACATTAATACCTCGAAAGGATTCACACCTGCTTTTAAGGTCGCTTCTACTTCGCTCACCATATGATGCACTTGATTAAAACTTTCGATATTAAATAATTTGGGGGTTTTAACCGAGCCTGTTTCTGCATAAACACTTAAATCATTACGCAATAAATCCACAATCATGACATTTTCTGCTTGATCTTTTTCCGATGCTTTTAAGGTTTGTTTAGATTGTTCATCCAGCACTGGATCTGTATAGCGTGGCATGGTGCCTTTAATTGGTTTGGTGATAATTTTCCGATTTTTTTCGAAGTCAATAAATAACTCGGGTGAGCAGCTGAGTAATTCAAAATCACCAATACGCAAATAACCGGCATAGGGCGCTTCGGTTAATGTCCAGAATGCTTGGGCAGTGGCTAAGAGGGAGCCTTGGGCACGACCTTTAAACTCTTGGGTCAGATTAATCTGATAGCAGTCACCTGCAACAATATAGTCCTGAATTTTCTGAAAAGCCTGAGTATAAACAGATTTAGTCCAGCGTGAGATACAAGGATTTTTTAAATGAAATGTCGAGTGAATTTTATCTTGATTAAGTAAGTTCTGAATATGATTGAAAATTTGTTCTGCCTGTGGATCATCACTATAGAACATCCAGCCATCAGAGATTGGTTTAATGTAGGAAGGAAATTGACCAATAAATAAACCAGGTTGAGGACGGTCTGGATACTGAATATATTGTTGAGCCGCATAATCGTAGCCGATAAAGCCAACATAGCCTCCATGAAAGCCATTCTCTTGAGGAGTTTTTAATGCATTAATCACTAAATTAAATTCAGATGGGCTGGGTTGATACTGTTCAATCCCTATTCTTTTAAAAGACTGAATTTGTGATGTCTGGGCAATAAAATATTCTTGAGCGCAGCAGGCAATAAAAGGCTGACCATTATTATTTAAATACACCAGATGATCCAATGTCTTCAATGCGGATAATAGATCTGCAACCAGACGAGATTCAAATTTTAAAGGGCGATGATAGAGAGCTTCGGTCATTCAGTTATAGAGAGTTCAATATGACTCACTATTTTATATCAAGAAGTCAGGAAAATATTTTTAAATCATGAAATACCGTTTATCGGTAAGCGACAGATTACGACCAACAACAGTTGATCAAAAACTGACTCGACGCTAATTTAAGTGGGCTAGCAAATTACTCAAGGAAAGATGCTTAAGCTGTCAGAAAATAAAAAATACAGCCTAAACACTGAGTAATTCACAACCAAAAAAAATAGTACTCTTGGGAGAGTAAACAATGAAAAAATTTACAAAATTAGTTTTAGCGACTTCAGTTGCATTTAGTGCCAATGCGATGGCGATGCAAGCAATGGATGATGCATCTCTAAGCGAAACAACGGGTCAAGACGGTTTGACAATTGGTATCGGCATCTCGAAAATTGCTATTGAAAAATTATTTATCCATGATAATGACGGTTTAGCGCCAAAAGGTGTTGCAAATGAGGCGGGTTTCGGAGGTACTTCTACAGCAGGTGCGATCGTAATCCGTGGTAAGACTGATACAGCACCTGATGCTGCTGCTCTTGCTAATCCTACTACTGCAACGCATGGTGTAGTAATCGGTGCCAATTATGACAATAATGGTGACTATTTACTTGCATCCCGTAATCTTGCTGACTTGGTGATTGATTCAGATGCTGGTGAGGGCAATCCTTTCATTAATGTTGCTGCACAAGTATCGGGTCTAGATATCAAAGTTGGCCGAATTGGTGTAACTGCATCTGGTGCAGATGATCCGGATTCGATTCGTCGAGGTGGTGCCGGTGTCGTAAACGACATCATTAGTGGTTTTGACGTTAAAACTGGTGTGATAAATGCCAATATTCAACTGGGTGCTGCTCCACAAGGCGCTATGATCAAGATGAATAGTGTAATGGTAGGTGGTTTAGAAATTAAGAACCTAGGTATTTTAGATAATTCCACTAAAAATAAAGCAGTGGGGCTTGTAGGTACGACTGCAGTGACTACACGTGAAGCAGGTGAGATTTATGTTGAAAGTATCAAAATTGCAGATGCGGATTCTAATGATTTAACCATTAGCCAGAATATTTCTGTATTTAACGATGCTTATGTTGGTACTACCGGCACTCAATTAGGTAAGGCAGCACATGTTCGTATTGTAAGTAATGATACTGGGGCGAAAGACCAATACATTAAAGGTATTCATTTAGGTAACCGTGAAACAAGATCATCAATTGGTGATATGGAAGTCCAAGGTTTACAAACTTTCTATTCTCCTTCACAAGGTGCTTATACTAAAGGCGCAATTATTACCATTTCGGGTCACTAATCTTTATTTTAAAAAAGCGCGTGTTTACACGCGCTTTTTTATGACTATCTCACTTATCTAAAAAATAAAAAAAATACTGTATTTTTTTGAAAAAGCAGGTATCTTTCTAGTTACAGGGAAGTAGAGTGAATGCTCTATAAAAAGAAAAATAGGCACATCATGCCCATTATAAGAAAAGTTAATAATTATGTTAGAGATCGCGTTGGGCTCGGCGTTGATGTATTACGCTGCCAAAGAAGCTCTGGATATCAAAAAACAGCCGAATGGGGCTGTTCACTATACTGAAGTTCTTGATTCAAGAAATGACTCTTTTGTGCGTATGCATCGTGAAGCTGTGGAAGTAAAACCGGCACTTCTGGATCAGTTTCAGGGCATTGTACGTCAAGCTTATGATTATAGTTGTGGTTCGGCAGCACTGACGACCCTCCTCAATGGTTATGTCGGTACGCAGCTGGATGAGCAGCAAGTCATGAGTGGGCTGATGAAATTCGGTGAAACGGATAAAATTGTCGAACGCCGTAGTTTTTCTCTGCTTGATATGAAGCGCTTTGTTTCAGCCTTAGGGTTGGAAAGTGGAGGCTATCGAGGAGAGTTCAAAGATTTAGTTAATCAAGATCAGCCTGCCATTGTTCCGATTTCCTATGCAGGATTTAAGCATTTTGTAGTTTATAAAGGTTATAAAAATGGCCGGGTTTATGTTGCAGATCCGGCACTTGGTAATATCAGTTTTGAGGAACGGCGTTTTCAGGATATTTGGGAAAATAACACTTTGTTCCTGATTAATGTACCTGAGCAATATCGCAAAAATTTTCTAGCATTAAAAGAATCAGATATGCGTCATGTAGAAGATGCTACGATTAATCGCTATGCCTTGGTTGACATGCAGTATCCACAATTTTATATGGACAAAATTGCTGATAAAGCTTCTACGATCCGTATGGACCGTAATCGTAATACAGAGTCAGAAAAATTTGGGGAATATCAACATAACTTCCTGAGACTGTATTACAAGAATAAATAAAACGAAAAACAGTAATAAAAATTAAAATGGTGAAATGGATATGAACAGTAAATGGATGAACAAGACGTTCTTGGCACTGAGCATTCAAATGGTAATGGGCGTTGCATTTGCTGCAGAAGAACCAGCACTAGGTGAATACGAAACGGTTGATGAAGAAGTTGTTGTTGAAACTGCTGCATCTGTACCGGCTCAAACCGGGCAGGTCGAAACGCAGACTGCAGAAGAATCGGAACTAGGTGAATATGAAGCAGTTGAAGAGGCTGTCGTTGAAACAGCAGCACCTGTAGAGACTCAGGCTGGCCAAGTAGTAGATGCATCTCAAGCTTTACAGCAACAAGAAGGAGATGCTACTCAGGCAGCTAATCTGGAAGAAGTATTTACGTCAAATGAACGCCAATACTCTCTGATAAAACAAGGTGAAATTTCATCATATTACGATATTGATTATACCTATTATCGAGACACTCAACTCGATATAGAAATGGCTCAGGGCCAATTGTATCAACTACGTGTTCAAGAAAATGCAACACATAGTATGACTAATACTTTCACTTTCCAATATGGCGTGAAAGATAACCTGACCTTGACTGCATCCCTACCTTTAGTGGCCAAAACTGACTTGTTGAAAGATACCTCTACTGCGGGTTTAGGTGATATTAGTTTGGGCGCTCGCTGGGAACCCTTTCCCCTAAAAGCGGGTCGTCTGCCTCTGATTTTATTTGGTAATTTATCAACTAAAACTGGTGACAGCCCTTATGAAATTAATGCCGCGACAGATCTGGCAGCAGGAAAGGGCTATTATTCTGCTGGAGTAGGTGCTAGTACGCGTAAATACATTGACCCAGTCGTATTGTTTGCATCAGTTTCTGCGAACTATGGTTTTAAAGAATCGGGCCTGAATCAGCGTCGAGGTAGCCGGATTATTGAGGAGTTTGAACCTGGTGTTAGTGGAGGCTTTGCCTTTGGTTTCGCATATTCATTTAACTATGATGTTTCGATGACCATGTCCTATCAGCAAAGCTTTAATACTGGTGCGGAATTTAACTATAACACTGGTGAAAGTTATTCTGCTGCAGATCAGACCAGTTCTACCTTTGCAATTTCCTTAGGTGTGCGAGTCTCTCCAGAAACAATTGTTAATGGTACCGTTGGCTTAGGGTTGACCGAAGATGCACCGGATGTTTCGTTGGGATTATCATTCCCACTTGATATTTTAGGTTTTGGTAAAAAAATCAGTTAATAGGGGTGTCGTATGAAAAACATTCGATTTAGCCCGTTATTAACAGGAATTATTCTTGCGGGCTGTTCAAATTATACCTTTGCACAATTGGGAACCAACCTTTCAGTTGATTTACGTGCACTATCCATGGGGAATGCTGTCACTGCAGATCCTCCAGGGGTCAATGCCATCCACTTTAACCCGGCTGCACTGACTAAAATTGATGGGCTGCAAACCGAACAACAAATCATTGTGGCTAATTTTGATATCCAGCGTGAGTTTTCAGTACCCGCCGGATATAACGTATTTGGCTATTCTGATGATCCTATTGTCTGTAATGACGGTCCTGAAGTTTCATCTGATTTGTGTACAGATTTTAAAGGTCCGGTCAAAGGCGATGTGGAATATGTCAGCCTTTATGTCCCTTTTCTGAAAAAAATGGTGGATTTAGGCGAAGGTCTTCCTTTGACTGCACCGACTATGGGGATCGCATATAACCCACCTGGTTCTAAAGCCACTTATGCGACTGCTGTTTATGCTCCTCTCATGGCAGGTTTTGGTCATGAGGATGGTAATCCGGCAAACTTTATGGGACAACAGGTTGCTTTAGAGCGGATTACCTATCTGTCTCCATCCATCGGTTATGAGGTCAATGACCAACTGTCGATTGGTGCTTCTATCGGGATGTCTTATCAAGCCATCGGGATGAAAACGGACTTGCGTTTCCCGAATGAGTTGATCGGGATGTTGCGTATGATCGACGAAGTCGTGTGTACGCCGTTTAAAGAAAATTCCGACATTATTACAGATATTCTTTTGCTCGGGATCTGTAATGCTGATGAGGGGATGAACCCATTTGGCAAGTTTGGTCAAATGCAACTGGAGCTTGAGCAAAACTTAAGCCCAAGCTATAACCTGGGAATATTGTGGGAACCACGCGAAGATTTTAGTTTTGGTATGGTGTACCAAAGTGCTGCAAAAATGCGCTTAAAAGGTAAATATCATATTGATAATGCCAAAGCTCCTCAGGAAATGATTAAAGGTTTAATGACCTCACCGACCGGCCAGATTCTGGCTGCAATTCTTGGATTTCCTACTTATATACCATCGAGTGAATCTGGTCTGGTGTCGCAGGATTTTGAATATCCGGCGCATTTTCAGGCAGGTATCAAATATAAAGTGATGCCAGATTTGCAAGTAAATTTTGATATTGGCTGGACAGATTACAAGGTCTGGGACGAATTTAAATTCGAATTTGATCGTACTATTTCAGCCCTAAAAATTGCCAAAATTTTATCTGCTAATGTTACTGACTCAACCCTGGCTTTACCGATGGGATTTGAATCGCCGTGGAACTTCGGTATCGGGATGGAGTATTCCGCTACAGACCGCTTGAAGCTTCGAGCAGGTTATGAGCCACGGACTAGTGCTATTCCGAAAAATAAGCGTAATACCATGGTACCGATCAATGGTGCGCAGTTATTTGGTTTAGGTGTGGGTTACCGCTTTGATGCAGATACTGATCTGGATCTATCGATTGGTTTTTTGCGCAGCAAAGATCAGATTCCAGCAAATACCAGTAGTTTAGCCAACCAGACTGGGGTAAATAACCTGTTATTAAACCCATATGCAGGTTTAAACGTAAAAACAGATACCAAAATTACCATTTTAGGTTTGAACTATCGCACTCGTTGGTAAGGAAGAAATGATCAAGACAAGGAACGTTGGATTGACAGCGGTACTGGCATTAAATCTGGTATCCGTGTCTTTTTATACAAGCGCTAAAGAATTTATTACGATTATTGGTCCAGATGGCCGACCATTAGTCGTACCCCGTAATAATGCAGAGAAAAAAACTGAAGACAAATCTCGATTGTTGAAAAAAGTAGAAGCTGCAATAGTTCAGCCTGTAACTGTAAGACAAAACATAGAAAAATTGCCCGTCGTAGAAAATAGGCAAGTTAAACTTAAGCATGACCATAATATGGTTGTACAACCAGTACAACCAGTACAACCAGTACAACCAGTACAACCAGTACAACCAGTACAACCAGTACAACCAGTACAACCAGTACAACCGGATATTGCGCAAGAAAAGATTCAGTCTAAACCACAATTAAAATCTGAATCTCAAGCTATTCAAAATCCTGATACTGGAGCTGTATCTTCTGTTGCTACCATACAAAAGCCGGGATTTAGCCAGGTTGAAGGCATTGAATATGTGGATAGTGAGTATCTGGAAAATAAAGAATTTAATTTGGAAGGCAAAAAACGTTTCTATAGCATGCCTGAAGGAGTAGTAGATAAAAATATCGGCACGACCCGGATCCAGACAATTGAACGTGAAAAAGGGGTGGGACAATCCGTATTAAAATCCTTGTTTCAAACGCCAGAAGTAGATTCTGGTCCTGTGGTACTGGCTCAAAGTTATTATCGTATTTCACAGTCGGAGACCATCGATAGCTTGGGCAAACAGTGTTTTAATGATAAGAAAATTAAAAAAGCTAAAGAAATCAGCCTTAAAAAAGCAGTTAACCTCTGGCCTCGTGCGCCTCTTAAAGCAGACCAATTTGATTTTGAAGTGGTAAAGCTTCAATCCGATATCCAGAATATTCAGATCAACTCTTATGCCTCTAGCCAGAAAAATCCAACGTATTATTGGCCTTTTGTTGTGTTTTTAGACAGTCATGGTTGTGTGCTTGAAGGAGCGGGCGGTTTTAAAAATCAGGAAGGTCAGGCGAATATTATTCAACATGAGCGTATCGAAGGGGTTCTCCATATTCCGGCACAAACTGAATATGTATTATTGACGCCTTTGGCCTCCGCGATAGATATTGAAGACAAGATGCTGACAAATCATGGACAACTAAAATTAGTCGCCATTCGATAAGGACTATTCGAGTACAAAAAGATGAAAAATAAAATATTATTTCCATTTGCTTTAACCACACTTTTAACGGCACTGAGCGGGTGTGGTGGGGAAAGTGCCAATGTCATTCCAGAAAAAAACGATGAAGCCACAACCAATGGTACTTGTACCCCAGGTACAACTAACTGTGTGGAATGGGGGCTGGAATATCCGCTCGATGGTTTGAACTTTAACTGTAGTAGCGATACAGAAAATACCTTTATTACGTTATTTGACAGTAAAAATGGGGTTGCTTCTGGAACCTGTCAAAAGACGGATAATATTGAGTTTTATATTCAAAGTTTTGCTTCGCGCAAGATTAATTTAGGTCAAATTAAACTCAGCGATTATGCTAATTTTAGTGCCCAGACCCAGCTGCCGCGTTTAAGTGTAATCGATATTGCAACTGGGATTACTCGACGTCCGGTAGGTGATTTGGTGCCTAATGATCCTACCGTTCAGGTGGCTATGCGTCTGGTTAAAATTCTGCAAGCTTTGGCGCTAGAAGAAGGGCGTATTATTAATCCATCTGATGTACAACCTCTGTATATTACTGAAGAGATGCGTAAAGACCTGGCGAAAACCAGTGAGAATATCAATTTGATGGATGCCGATTTGGCGACCAAAATTAAAGATTTTGTTGATATCAACACAATTTCGGATGAGGTGGCTTTTGCCACTGTTAAAAAACTGGTGACGATTGCCAACGCAGCCGTGTATCAGCCAGAATTTTCATTATTCTCAACTTCAGGCGTAATTGGTAGTAACCTGACCGGTTCGGATGGACTAGTGGGCTGTAATCAAAACCCTTGTGATATTAAAAATAAGAATACTAAATATTTATTTGGCCATTTTATGCTGATTACTGATCGCCAGGGCTATACCTTTGGCAGCGGCCTGCAATGGCGGGATACTCAGTTAACATTGGCTAAAGAAAATTTATCTTCCTTAGGGGGGATTAATGCTCAACTCATCCGTAAGGTGAAACCGGTACAAATGACCGCTGATCCGCAAAGTTCATGGATTCATCCAACCAGTAAAACCATTAACACGCCTTACCGCTTGAATGTTGCAAATAATGCGACTCCGCTTGAGTTGTATCAAGGCAGATTATTGAATGATTATGTGATCGCGGGTAAAGAAGATTTCTATAAGATGGTGACTGATAAAAAATCGCTGGATACTTCCGATCAAGCCAACTTGGGGTTGTGGCGTTTGCAGGCTGATGGTGAAAACTATACGGGAAGTGTTGATCTCTATAAGATTTTCCCAATTAGTTATCTGGATCGTCAGGTCTTTAAAACAGCGCAGAACGTCGCAGATGGGGAGAAATACATTTTCCCGATGTATGCCAATCTGGAATTTAAATTTACAGATACCACTGTCAATCCAATTACCTTAGGAATCGTAATTGACAGTAATGGTGATGTACGCACTAATATGCAATCTTCCAGCAATTTAGCAACTGATCCGGTAGCAGGCTGTAAGGGTGATGTATTGGCAGATACGCTCTTAGATCATCAAAGCATACAACAATATCGCCTCGGGACTTTGGGACGTGCATTTGTGGCTGATAAAGCGGTTTCCATGCGCCTGATTTTGGCCAATGAAAAGTTTGGTAATATCAATGGCGCATTGGTAGGGGTAGACTCACGCATCCAGTCTTCACCAGATTCTAGGGATTCGATTGTGATCGGTGGTGCGCTGCTCAATTTGTCTAATGTGTTAGATACTAATGTCGGCCAGAATGGGCGTGTAACTTTCCTGAATTCGGCAGGTGATGGGGTACAATGGGCCAATACCTATGCGAGTTTTCAAAAAGTTTATAATAATAACAATGAGGGTGAAACACCGGCAGATATTAGCCTGGCAAAATTAAACGGTGGTTCGGTTGAGTTCAAACTCGCGGATTGCTATCAAGTCAAAGCTAAATAATATTCCTTAAAAATAAAAAATCCCATCTTGGTATGGGATTTTTTATGCATATTAGATTTAACCGGTATGGTCTAGACGTGTGCCTAAGGTTTCCAGATGCATTGGAAAAATATTATTTTTACGGTCTTCAAAATAATGTCTGAGAGTATGTTCTACACTCGGGAAGGCAAGTTCGGTCCAGGGAATATCTGCTTCATCAAATAAACGTGTTTCGATGGTCTCTTCACCCGCACCAAATTTTCCATCAATCAGATTGGCTTTAAACAGCACATAAATCTGACCAATACGTGGAATGTTATACATACAGTACAGCTGTTCAATGTCTACTTCAGCTTCGGCTTCTTCGCGGGTTTCCCGGGCAGCCCCTTGTTCCATGGTTTCAAACAGTTCCATATAGCCAGCAGGTAAAGTCCATAAGCCGTAGCGTGGTTCAATGGCACGACGGCATAACAGTACTTTGTTTTCGAATAAGACTAAAGCACCACAAATCACTTTCGGATTAATGTAATGAATAGAGCCGCATGAATCACATACGCTGCGGATTTGCTGATCGCCCAAAGGAATTTTAGCAGTGGTTTTATGTCCACAATTCACACAGAAGTTCATATTCATCATCAATGATAAAAGTATGCTCAGGATAACTGAAAAACTAAAATTTGGCATCATTTCTCTCCCGCCCAGACTAAAATCAGCTATGATGAAATTATGATCATTGCTAGGGCTGAAAGAATGGATGCATGTGAATTGACACAAAGGTTGCAGCAACGCTTACGTTTTTCCAAGCGTATCCGATCTGCGCATGCTGCCGTGTTGATTGCAATTACAGATGAAGCTGACCCGAAAGTATTGCTGACACGCCGTTCAGCTTATTTGAATAATCATGCTGGAGAAGTCTCATTTCCGGGCGGGAAGCGCGATCCGCAAGATACCAGTAATATTGTGGTGGCTCTAAGAGAAGCCTATGAGGAAACGGCACTCAATCCTTTTGATGTACATTTAATGGGTGACTTACCCATGCAAAAAGCCCGCAATGGCATGCTGGTCAAACCGATTGTGGGACTGATTCCTCCGCAAGTGAAGCTGATTCCACAACCGACGGAAATTGACCGGATTTTCTTTGCTTCATTACAACATTTGCTTGAAGTGACGCCCACGCCTTATGAAGTTCGTTTTGCCCAGCAATCTTTATATTTTCCGAGTATGCGGGTAGAAAATGAAGTGGTCTGGGGATTGACCGCACGTATGCTGATTTCTTTATTTCAATATGGGCTGGATTATAAAAAAGACTGGCCATTCTTGCTTAATTCGCCAACCTTTAAACGCTCCAAATTTTTTTAACCATTGAACAGGATTTTATCAATGTTGTATAAATTTCAGGGACATATACCTACCGCTACACATCAGCCCTGGGATGGCTGGGTGGCACCAACGGCAACAGTGATTGGACAAGTTGAGCTTGGACGACAAGTCAGTGTCTGGTTCGGTGCCGTAGTACGTGCAGATAACAGTAAAATTAAATTGGGTGACTTTAGTAATGTGCAGGAAAATGCAGTACTGCATACGGATGCCGGTATCGAGATGAATATTGGCAATTATGTGACAATTGGGCATCAGGCCATGCTGCATGGTTGTACCATTGGCGATAACAGCCTGATCGGAATTCAGGCCGTCATTTTGAACAATGCCGTGATTGGTAAGAATTGTATTATCGGGGCCAATGCCTTGATTCCTGAAGGTAAGGTGATTCCAGACAATTCAGTGGTGATGGGCTCACCCGGTAAAGTGGTGAAAACGCTGGATGAAGACAGTATTCAAAAATTAACAATGAGCGCCATGCATTATGCCGAGCATTTTCAGAAATTTCAGGACTTGGAAGAAGTGCAACTCTAAGGCACTCTTTTAATAAGTGAATCATAAGCCTAGATTTTCTAGGCATTTTTGTATCTGTTTCGGGAAAATCTCGCGTAGCGGATATGAGTGGAGTATCATATCCGCGTTTTTTATATTCTCTGAATTAAGGTTGTGCATGAAAGTGCTGGCATTGGAGACTGCCAATGAGCAGTGTTCCGTTTCTGTAATCGATGATACTCAAGAACTATTTTTTCAGCTTGATGCGCGCGCCAAGGCACAAACGCAAACGATTCTCCCGATGATTGAACAAGGTTTGCAAAATCTTGGACTGGCCATTGCTGATTTGACCGCGATTGCCTTTAGTCGTGGTCCGGGTTCTTTTAGCGGTGTGCGTATTAATGCTGCCGTGACTCAGGCCTTGGCCTGGTCAAATGATGTGCCGGTGATTCCGGTGTCAACTTTGCAGGCTTTGGCACAAGCAGCCTACCGTTTGCATGGTCTGACTGAAGTGTCTGCGGTATTGGATGCGCGCATGAGCGAAGTTTATATCGCAAGCTATCAACTGGATGCACAAGGGATTATGCAACCGGTCGATGAAGAACAACTATTAAGTTATGCAGAAGGCAGCCAAGCTGTGCGCTTTACCTCGGTTGGCTCAGGTGCTGAACTGGTACAAAGCGAAACTTCAATTTATAAAGATGTGCATGCGACCGCACAGGATATCGCTAGCATTGCACGTTCAGCGGCACAAGCAGAAAACTGGGTGAGTGCAGAATTAGCATTACCCGTATATTTACGCGATAACGCGTGGAAAAAAATTCCAGAACAAGGCAAAGCATAATTAATTAGGATAAAGCATGGATCTTTTACTGCTACTCAAAGCGGCCATCATGGGTATTATCGAAGGCATTACCGAGTTTTTGCCTATTTCCAGTACCGGCCATTTGATTTTGGCATCAGAATTAATGAATTTCTGGACCAAGGAAAAGAGTGATGTATTCGTCATCGCGATCCAGATGGGGGCAATTGCTGCCGTTATTTATGAATATTGGGCACGTCTTTGGGGTGCAGCGACCGGGATTGTCAGCGGTGAACCGCAAGGTCGCCGTTTAGGCATTGGCCTGATTCTGGCTTCTATTCCGATTATATTGATTGGTCTGACGCTGGGACAAACCGTCAAACAATTACTGTTTAATGATATTGCGATTGCCATTGGTTTAATTGTCGGTGGTCTGATCATTATCTGGATTGAAAAGAATCCACCACAAGTCCGTGTCCATGAAGTTGAAGAACTCAGCATTAGAGATGCGATCTGGATTGGCCTAATTCAGGTTCTATCCTTGATACCGGGTACTTCCCGTTCAGGCGCAACCATTATCGGTGCGATGTTCCTCGGTGTGTCCCGTAAGGCAGCGACTGAATTTTCATTTTTCTTGGGTATTCCGGTCATTATCGGCGCTGGCCTGCTGGACCTTTATCAAAGCTATGATGTGTTAAATACGACTGAAGACTGGACCGTGATCGGAGTTGGGCTTCTGGTTTCCTTTATCTCGGCATTGATATTAATCCGTGCGCTGGTCGCTTATGTGGCCAAACGCGACTTTATGATCTTTGCCTGGTATCGTATTGCTTCGGGTCTGCTGATTTTATTATTTGCCTATACAGGTTGGAAATTATGGTAAGCATGATTCGCTTATATGCCGAATCTGACTATCAAGAGAAAGCACAGCACTTTGAGGCTGTGCTTTCTTCTCGTGGGGTACAGGTCGAGATTGAAACTGTTGAAAAACTTAATGCACGTTTTTTCCGTTTAAATCCTGAACTGGCACTTTGTGTCGATGCTGACGGACTCTGGTTATGTGCCAATGGCATGAAGATGCAACCGGACTGGCAAGCGGAAACCGGGCGTTTAAAACGCGCATCTTTGAAATCTGAAATGATTGCACGTGCCTGTAATTTAAGTGAAAAACCAAGCTTGGTTGATGCGACTGCGGGTCTGGGACATGACAGTCTGTTGATGGCACATTTAGGTGCGAAAGTGACTCTGGTTGAACGGCATCCGATTTTATTCACCTTGCTTGAAGATAGCCATATACGTGCCCAGTCGGATGCATTCCTGAGTCAGGTCGTATCACGGATTCATTTGGTCTTTTCTGATTCAGCCGATTATCTGCAGCAACAGGCCCAGCAGCATAAAGTTGTCGATGTAGTTTATCTTGATCCAATGTTTCCACAGCGGGATCAAAACCAGCAGGCAGTCAAAAAGCAGGCGCAGGTCAAAAAACAGATGCAGCTGTTGCATATGTTATTGCCTGAAGATGGTGAAATGGATCTGGGCGATAATCTTCTGGAACTGGCACAGAAAATTGGCAAACGTGTCGTGGTCAAACGTCCGCGTCTGGCGGTATTTCTGGCCGGAAAAGAGCCAAATCATCAATGGCAAGGCGATGCTTGTCGCTTTGATGCGTATTTTCAGCATGAACTTGTAGCTGAATAGGATAATGGCTTCTTTATTAAGCAAAGATTTGTTATATATTTAAAATTAGCATTGATTAAATACTTATCAAGCATAAACTTATTCAGCACATTAGCGAGCCACTCATCTCCTTGAAATCCTATGATCGACTTTAAACCCTCCATTAATTTTTGGCACGATTTTAAGAGCAACCAAATTGCCGGGATGTGGTTATTTCTGGGGTCGAGGCGTTCTTTACAACTGGTCCGTCCATCCATCATGCAATTGGTGTTCTGGGGGATCTTGGGTGGCTGCGCCAACAGTTTGTTTAGCTGGCTCAGTTCAGGCCGTATGGGAGATTTTAACTCTCAAGGTTTGATTAGTTATGCGCTTTGGCCTTTCATTGCCCTGATTGTCGGTATTTTTCTGTCGCAACGGGTCAATAATCCACGCTTGATGCTGGTGCCAGCCTTGTTATGGTTGGTGTTAGATACCCATATCATGCTGTTCCAGTGTCTGATTCAGTATCTGGGTGATCTGGATTATCTGCCTTATATCCTTTACGACTATATTCCAACGCTCTTTGTCATGCTGTTTGTCTGGCAAAGTCTGGCAGTGGTCTGGGTCATCTCGCGAGAATTAAAATGGCCGTGGTGGGAACGTGCGCTGATTATGCTGGCGACCCTGTTTACCTTGGTGGTCTGGCAGATTTCAGTTAAAGATCAGCCGATCTGGAAAGTCGAAGAAATTCCACCGAGTTTTGCCGAAGATGCTTTCTATGCCCAGCCAACTTTGCTGAATAAAGCGCTGGAAAATATCGAGTATGGTGAATTTGCACAGTCACACTGGTATTTCATGGGAGTAGCTGGAGCGAGCTATCAGGATGTATTCCATTCTGAAGTTGAGCGGATTAAAGAGCAGTTTGATACCCGTTTTGGTACTTTTGGCCGATCGATTGCCTTGGTCAATCACCCAGCGACACGTACCACTATGCCGATTGCTTCCAAAACCAGTATGGAGCTGACATTGCGCCGTATGGGGCAGCAGATGAACCGTGAAAGTGACGTATTATTTTTATATATGACCTCTCACGGTTTGCCGAATGTATTTGAAATGGAAAATGCCCCACTGGATCTGGCGCAGGTTGATCCAAAATGGTTGCGTGAAACACTAGATGCATCAGGCATACGTTGGCGCGTGATCGTAATCTCGGCCTGTTTTTCAGGCAGTTTTGCTTCAGCCTTACAGAATGACAATACTTTGGTGATTACGGCTTCTGCAGCCGACCGTCAGTCTTTTGGCTGTTCGAATGAAGCGGATTATACCTATTTTGGTCGTGCGTTCTTTGATGAAGCCATGCGTGAAAATAGCAGCTTGCAAAGCGCTTTCGCACAGGCCACAGATACTGTAGCAAAATGGGAATCGGCTCAAGGTTTTGAGCCATCAGAACCGCAATGGGTCATCGGTAAGAATATGGAATTGATGTTGCCACAACTGGAGCAACGTTTATTTCCACAAACCAGTACGGCGACATCATCTCCCTAGATCAATGTCATCCACAGACCGGTTGCAATAATAAGGAATAGCCATGGAACTTATACAGAACAATAGAAGCTTTGAAGGTGAACAGCGGATTTATCGTTTTGATTCACGCTATCTTAAAACACCGACTAAATTTGGCATTTTTCTGCCGCCTCAAGCTTTAGAAGGTCACAGCTGTCCGGCATTATTCTATCTGGCAGGTTTGACCTGTACCGAAGAAACCTTTGCCATCAAGGCGCATGCACAACGTTTGGCGGCACAACTTGGCTTGATTCTGATTACACCAGATACCTCACCACGTGGTGAAAGCGTGGCAGAAGGCGACAACTGGGATATCGGTCAGGGTGCAGGTTTTTATATTAATGCCACTCAGGCACCATGGGCTGAACATTATCAGATGGAAAGCTTTATTGTCGATGAGCTTTATGCACTGGTCACTGAGGAGTTCGTGATTCATCCCGGCAAGATCGGCATCTTCGGCCACTCTATGGGCGGTCATGGCGCATTGACCTTGGCATATAAATATCCAGAAAAATTTAAATCTGTTTCAGCCTTTGCACCGATTTGTGCACCGAGTCAGTGTCCTTGGGGTGACAAGGCATTCTCGAATTATCTGGGTACTGAGAAAGAGGCATGGCTCGAACATGATGCGACCGCTTTGGTTCAAGAAAAGGGCGCATTATTTAGCGATATCCTGATTGATCAGGGTTTTTCGGATCAGTTCTATAGTCAGCTTAATCCAGCCTTGTTTCAGCAAGCTTGTGATGCCGTCAACCAGCCGCTAACTTTGCGTGAACATCAGGGCTATGATCATGGTTATTACTTTATTCAAAGTTTCGTAGATGACCATTTGCAATTCCATGCCGTGCAGTTAAATCCTTAAAGCAAGACTGCACACATCTAGCAGTACTAAAAAGATTAAAAAACCTCCAAAATGTTTTTACATTTTGGGGTTTTTTCTTTTAGTATCAAGTGTATAAAAGTATAAAAAATTGGGGTCGTCATGCAGCAGACAGCAGACGGTATTCGTGTCAGTGAGCCATTATTTCCAGCTGCTTCAAGTTTTTCGACTGAAGCCACGCCTTCAGTCCGCCCCAAATATCAGCGTTATGGATTCAGATTTCATGGCAGTGCATCCGAATATTTTGGTATCTGGATGGTGAATCTGATGTTAACCATTATTACGCTTACTTTGTATAGCCCTTGGGCAAAGGCACGCCGTATGCGTTATTTCTACGGTAATACCCAATTGTTAAAACATCGCTTTGACTTCATTGCCATGCCAAGCCGAATTCTACTAGGTCGTCTACTGGCATTGGAGCTGTATGTGGTAACAGTGATCTTGACCAATTACTCCATCTTGGCCACCAGTTCATTATTGCTGATTGCTGCGATCTGTCTACCTTGGTTAATTCGTATGACCCTGAAATTTAAGGCTCGGAATAGTAAATATGGTAATGTCCGGTTTCATTTTAGTGGAAGTAATCGGGAAGCCTATAGAGTCTTATGGCTCGCGATATTGGTTAATATTTTTACTCTGTTTCTTTTCAGCCCAGTGGTGATCTGGCTATACAAACGTTACTGCTTTAATCATTTATCGATCGGACAACTTCAGTTCAGACTAGGGATTCAGTTGTCTAAATTTATGTCAGCAGTCTATGTTCCCTTATGTCTGTGTCTGGTGATTGGTATCGCATGGAGTGCAGCAATCGTTTACTGGGTCGATTTGATCGGTACAAACCTGTTTACCTTGGGTATTGTATTGAGCTATCTATTTTGTCTGGCCTTGGTCTGGCCGATGATCTCTGCACGTTTATATATATACCTGGAATCATGTAGAGCTTGGTCAAAGTTACTTTAAAACACGGGTAACTACCTGGCGTTATAGCTGGATTGTGCTGAGCAACTGGATAGTGCGTGTTCTTAGTCTGGGCTTAATGACGCCTTGGGCTGCCATCCGTTTATATGAATATCAGTTAAAACACTTAGAACTATATGTGGCAGAAGATGAAGCTAATCTTGAGCATATCTTGCAACCTGATCCGAGTGCTTTGGCCGATGAAATCCTGGACGTATTTGATTTCGATGCGTCGCTATAGGAGTAAATGTGATGAAACGACCTGTTGAAGTTAAGTTTTATGATGGAATTCTCGCTGAAGCCCGCCGTGCCTGGATTGTGCCGGATCAGCAACAAGGAATTGCCTTGAAACTTGATGAGGATGTTCCAGCACAAGTTAGCGCTGCAGATTTTTATTTTTCTTATCCGGACATGGCCTACATTGGTGGTGTCGGTGGTCGTAAACCGATTATTGAGTTACCTGAAGAACGTCGGATTGAGTTTTTAAGCAAAGCGCCACATTGGCTCGGGATTAAACATAAAGATATTTATCATGCAATCTGGAAGTTTGAACGTTCACCGATCCTGATTTTCTTTTCCATGATCATCGTGATTAGTGCAGTGATTGTGATTTTAAAATGGGGGATTCCTTATAGTGCCAAACAGCTGGCAAAATTCCTTCCGGAGCAGACTCTGGTTGAAGTAGGCAACCGGACAGAGCAGCAGTTAATTGCCCAGACCCAACCAAGTACACTACCGGAAGAACAGCAGATGCGATTAAAAACTTTGTATGAACAAAAGATTGCTGTAGGAAAACCTGCAAAAATTATTTTCCGTCAAGGTGGATCAAGCATGGGCATGAATGCCGCAGCCATCCCGAATAACACCATTATTGTGACTGATGAACTGGTGAAAATCAGCGGCACCGATGAGGAAGTCCTTGCAGTACTGGCCCACGAACAAGGCCATCTGGTACAGAAGCACAGCATGCAGAAAGTGATTTCTAATCTGGGGGCGGCGGGACTGTTTGCCTTGGTGACTGGAGATTTAAGTGATGTGGTCACCGCATCTGTAGTCGTGTTGACCGATGCCGGATATTCGCAGGCGATTGAACTGGATGCCGATGACTATGCCATGCAGCATTGGCATCAACAGCAGATTTCCAGTATTCACTTGTCTAATTTTTTGCAGCGGGTGGAAAATGCCAGAATACTGGCAGAGGAATCGCAAACCTTAAAAATGAAAAATTTCACTCTCAATATCGATGGAAAAGACCGGCATCTGACAGAAACCGAACTGAAATGGATTCGCCTGATCGGGAAGTTTAAAAAATATCTGGAATCACATCCCGAACTGGATAAAAGGATTCAGCGTATTCATGCCTTTAATGAACAGGCGAATCATCGTATTTAGTTTCTGATCATTGCTATGCCTTGATCATCAAGGCATTTTAGTCCCTATCTTTGCCAGTCGGCAGTCAGATGTTCCTGTCCCATACGGATCAGATGATCCAGCACGACATTTTCGAGTTTATTCAGGTCAGTAAATTCATCTGTGCTTTGAATCGTTACGGTAAGATGATCTGCCTCTGGGATCAGGTTCACTTCCGCACTTGGAAAATGAATCAGGAAATTTTGTTCGGTTTCATCAATATTAAATTTATGTTTCCAGTGATTGGCCAGGCGTTTGGCAATTCGTGAAGCTTGTTGCGTCTGGATATGGGCAATACTTTTCATCAGTCTTCTACACTATTCATCATTATCCTGCACTTTAAACCAGGCGGTGATGTCGGCATAAGCCTCAAAGCGTTACACAGCGTTTTAATCTTGCAACATCGAATCACAGTAGCCGGAGCGGATTTGATATAATGGGAAAAATCCAATTTCAACAAGCCAGGTTCTCCCATGTCCAAGCCTTATTTAATTGCCCCTTCTATTTTATCTGCTGACTTTGCCCGTTTAGGTGAAGAAGTCGAGAACGTGTTGGAAGCAGGTGCAGACGTTGTCCATTTTGATGTCATGGATAACCATTATGTGCCGAACCTGACTTTTGGTGCGGGTGTTTGCAAGGCCTTGAAAAATTATGGGATCAAGGCGCCCATTGATGTGCATTTGATGGTTAAGCCGGTGGATCGCATGATCGGAGATTTCCTTGAAGCAGGTGCTGATATCATTACTTTCCACCCGGAAGCATCTGATCATATTGACCGTTCTTTACAGTTGATCAAATCAGGTGGTGCCAAAGCGGGTCTGGTATTTAACCCAGCAACGCCACTGCATTACCTGGACTATGTGCTGGATAAAGTCGATCAAATCCTGCTCATGAGCGTGAACCCGGGCTTTGGCGGACAGAAATTTATTCCAATGACTTTGGATAAATTACGTCAGGCACGCAAACTGATTGATGCCTCAGGTCGTGAGATTCGTCTGGAAGTCGATGGTGGCGTTACGCCAAGCAATATTCGTGAAATTGCCGAAGCGGGTGCCGATATGTTTGTGGCAGGTTCAGCTATTTTTGGCAAGCCGGATTATAAAGCTGTGATTGATGAAATGCGTGCGGAATTAGCGAGAGTAGGTCAGGTTCAATTGTAATCGTTAAAAACTCATAAGTGCACAAATATGTGGATAACTTTATGGATAAGTGTGTAGATATCTATGTTGATAACCATATGGATATGTTGCATAAAATGTAATCGTTTGTAGCCTGATTGATTGCGATTTAGACAAAATTTGTATAAAAAGAACTCAAATTGGGTTCTTTTTTATCGCTTATAACCCTTGTCTTTGGTGGTTGTTTATTCACCATAGGTTAATAATAGAACCAAGCAAAAAGTGATCAATGTCTCGCATATTTGTGTTTCATTATGTAATTACTCCAGACAAAGTTTAAATTTAATTGATGTGTATAACTTAAGATTCTGAGTCCATTCTCATGTCATTGTTGTGGGTGAATTGCCCGATTATTAGAACTATTTCTGACTTGGCATTTTCAAGATCTACCATAACCAGAGTAGCCATGAATGTCGTGAAGATTTGAGTAAGACAAAGTTAAGTTGTATCTCGAAAAGTCATGTTTTGTAAAAATAGCCAGATTGCTGCAACGCGGTTTTATAAAATTTTTACACCTAGGAGGAACGACCTCCCTTGTGAATTGCGTATCGGAATTTACAGGAAAAATCGTCAGGACGGCCTGATTCTTATATAAAAGGAGGAGGGCTGCATGGCCTGGATCGTACTTATTCTTGCGGGTATTTTTGAAATCGTTTGGGCATATTCGATGAAGCTGTCTGAAGGATTTACCAGACTTACCCCAAGTATTATTACCATTGTCTTCATGGTACTGAGTTTTGCTTTACTGGCTTATGCGATGCGTACTTTGCCGCTAGGTACAGCCTATACGATCTGGACCGGGATTGGTGCAGTGGGTTCATTTCTCATCGGTATTTGGGTTGTAGGTGAACCTGCTACAGCATTGCGTATGCTGGCTGCCGTACTCATCATTTCCGGTCTGGTGCTGATGAAAGTATCCTCTTCATAATTTGTTTCTGCCTGTCTCGGTACTGGGTTAATATAGAAAATGAACTCAGTGATTGGGACAGGGCGCCATCATGAACTTAAGTTATCTCTATATGGATTCTCCCGTAGGTCAGTTACGACTAGTCGCGAATGAAACCGCGCTGGTGGCCGTGCTTTGGGATTGTGAACAGCCGAATCGGGTGAAACTGGCGACCTTGGTTGAAGATCCGCAGCATCCGGTATTGATTGAAACCAGACGCCAGCTCCAAGAATATTTTGCTGGTCAGCGCAATGTTTTTGACTTGCCTTTGGACTTTGCCGGTACTGATTTTCAGAAAAAAGTCTGGCAGGCTTTACTGAATATTCCCTATGGACAAACGCGAAGTTATCGCGACATTGCTGAACAGGTGGGTAATATCAAGGCGGTACGTGCCGTGGGTGCAGCCAATGGCAAAAACCCGATTTCGATTATTACACCCTGTCATCGCGTGATTGGTCGCAGTGGCAAGCTGGTAGGATTTGCCGGCGGTTTGGATAAAAAAGAAATCCTGTTAAATATTGAGCGAACGCATCCATAGATCTCTTTTATAAATCAAAAAATGATCGTTCTATTGATATTTAAATGAATATTAAAAGCTTCTTCTCCCTCTGGGATAAGAAGCACTGCCTCGCAATGTGATGTGAGGGGTAAAACCTCTCCCTAGCCCTCTCCTACAAGGAGAGGGAATTTCCTTTATAGTGATTATAAAAAATGATTTATGAAAAAACTTTAATATCTACAAAGTTAAAAAAATGAAAAATTAGAATATCTAGTGGAAATTAATCTATCCATACTTTGTGATTGGATTTATTTTGAAGTGGTATTTAAAGCAGCGTAAGCAGTCATAAGTTTTTTACGGACTCATAAAAAAGCCTTTGAATCATTCAAAGGCTTTTTGGTTTTAAATATTTGAAGCTTTCAGTTTTTCGGTAATCTCGGCCAGAACTTTAATCCGTTTTACTTCATCCCATAATGCTTTGGCTTCAGGATAATGTTTCGACATCATGCCGAGCCATTGCTTGTAACGACCGACCATCCCGATCTCAGTTTTGGCTGGGCCGTTGATAAAACGAATTTGTAGTTGCAGTAGTTCATTCCAGTTCATCAAAGGTGCATCCGAGTTTTGACGGATACATTGGGTCAGGTCGGGTGTAGTCACTGCACCACGGCCAATCATCAGATCTTCGCAACTGGATTCCAGACGGCACTGTTTGGCATCGGTATTGTTCCAGATTTCACCATTGGCGATCACATTGATCTTAAGTGTCTCACGAATCGGTTGTAGCTGGTCCCAGAATGCGGGCGGAGTATAGCCATCGGCTTTGGTGCGCGCATGCACGGTGACCCAGGAAGCTCCGGCATCTTCAATCGCATGGGCATTTTCCAGCATGAAATTGCGGTCCATATAACCCAGACGCATTTTGGCGGAAACCGGAATATGCGCAGGGACGGCATCACGCACGGCTTTAACCAGCTCATGCACCACTTCTGGTTCATCGAGCAGGACTGAGCCACCGCGATGACGGTTCACAGTTTTGGCCGGACAGCCAAAATTCATGTCAATTGCCGGTGCACCCATGGCTGCCACTTTGGCGGCATTCGCTGCCAGCATCTCCGGATTATTTCCTAAGAATTGGACATGTACCGGTGTACCTGCCGCCGTCTTGCCATCATTCAACAGTTCAGGGCAGTAAGTATGATAAATATGATCGGGCAGAATGGAGTCGGTGACACGGATAAACTCGGTCACGCACCAGTCAAAGCTACCTACGGATGTCAGCACATCACGCATAATCGGATCGGTTAAGCCTTCCATGGGAGCAAGCACAAGTTTCAACGGTGCACACCTGTAAATTTAAAACGGTGTTATACGTTTTTTTAGGCAGCCTGTCTAGGCTGGATGGGAATTGAAATCTGAGAGCCTGAAAATTGAACTTTTTGGGCTGATATAAAAAGGCCCTTAATGTGGATTAAAGGCCTTTAAAAGTGAAGCTTAAGAGGGTTTATCGATAGCCAGCCATTTTAGTCAGCCAGTTTTTCGACTTTCATGCTCTCACGATAATACTGACAGCCCTTGTACAACAGGAAGCAGCCAATCAATCCGGCAATCGCATTGACGATCGAGATCGAGTTACCAACCATTAAGGGATTCTGGAAATATTTATCCGTGATTAACGCCACTGCAGTCGTTCCGACGCCTAACGCAATCAGGTTTGAAACCAGCAGAAACTTGGCAGATACCTGTGCGCGTAGCTGGTTTGGTGTCAGCATTTGCGTAGCAGCAGCCGATGCAGGAATCGGGAAAGTGGAGAAGAACATCGCCACAAAAATCAGCGCAAATGAAAGCTGCATATTATCGACCTGAGTAAACAGCACACTCGGAATAATCAGCGCTGTACAGCCAATGGCACCGGTACGAATTGCAGCATCGCTATAACCACGTTTCGAGAAAAAGTCGATCAGCCAGCCACAGAACAAGGCACCTGAAGTATTCGCGACCAAAATAATCGTACCGAGGATATAACCGGTTTGACTCGCATCCAGACCGAAATTACGCATGTAGTAGGCAGGTGCCCAGCCCAGCAGGGAATACAGCATCATGGTATAAAAAGAAAAACCAATAAAATGACAGAAGAAGGTCTTTTTATGTGTCTTGATAAAACCGATCGAATTTTTGAAAGAGGCTTTAATGACTTGGCCATCCTGATCGACTTTCATACCCTTACGTGCAGGTTCACGCACCGTCAGCACCATGAGTAGGGCTAGTAATACGCCTGGAAGACCCACAATCATAAAGGTAAGTTGCCAGGTTTTCACTTCACCAATGAGGGGTAAGGCTACGAAGCTGACATCTTTTAGCAGGCCAATCACATAGCCGCCAATCAGGAAAGCTAGGCCCGAACCAATAAAGGCACCAATCGCATATACACCGAGTGCACGGCCTAATTTATCTTTCGGAAATAAGTCGGCAACGATTGAATAAAAGGCAGGGGAAAGCGCAGCTTCACCGGCACCCACACTCAAACGTGCAATAAACATTTGAATAAAGTTTTTACTGAGACCACAAGCCGCTGTGGCAAGACTCCAAAACGCAATCCCGGTTGCAATGATTTTAATCCGGGACTTTCGATCCGCCAATGCTGCGATGGGCAGACCCATAATGGCATAAAACAAGGAGAAGGCCAGACCCTGTAACAGGCTGAACTGGGTATCGCTCAGCATTAAATCGGCTTTAATCGGTTCAATCATGAGCGATAAAATTTGACGGTCTACAAATGACAGAATGTAAGCCACCATACAAATGACCACCACATACCATTGATAGGTGCTGCTTTCCGGTGGCGGTTCAATCTGTTCAGACAGCGGCACAGCCGTTTCTGTCGGTGTAGGCTCAAAATTTTGATTTGTTGGTTGAATCGTCCTTTCAACCATTTCTAGGTTCAGCGATTTATCATTCATCATGCAACATCCTGTGCTGATCGTTTGAGATATTTATTTGATACTTTTAATATGCTTGTTATTTTTATATTGTATCGTATTTAATTAATCTAGAGCCTAAATAGAGAGACGTCAATCTGTTTTTGAAAATAGATACAAATAATTTTTAAAGACAAAAAAAAGGAATCATAATGATTCCTTTTTTTTTGGGTATGAATTTTTAGCCACGTTCAACCAGCGTTAAAATATCGTAGGTTGCAACCAGTTCATTGCGCTGGTTTTTCACTTTAATATCCCAGACCACGACACCATGTGGTTTCTGTGCCGGATCGCGCAGTGCTTTTGGGGTTTTCTGCTTACAGGTCAGTTCTACCTGAATGGTATCGCCAATTTTCACCGGTTCTACAAAGCGCAAGTTGTCCATGCCATAGTTGGCAATGACTGGGCCCTGGGCGGCATCAACGAATAAACCGGCCGCGGCAGACACCACGAAATAGCCATGTGCTACGCGCTCACCAAACAGCGATTCTGCTGCAGCGATCTTGTCCATATGTGCATAGAAGTGATCACCGCTCAGGCAGCCGAAATTCACCAGATCCGCTTCGGTCACGCTACGTCGTGCAGTCAGCAAACGCTCGCCGATACGCAATTCATCAAATGATTTTTTAAAAGGATGCACGCGGTCTTCAAAGACTTGAGCTCCAGCCGTCCAGCTATGGCCGACCTGAGTCATGGCATTTGGCGAGCCTTGAATCGCAGTACGTTGCATATAATGTTTGACTGCACGCAAGCCGCCGAGTTCTTCACCGCCACCGGCACGTCCCGGTCCACCATGAACCAGTAAAGGTAATGGAGAGCCATGTCCGGTACTTTCTTTGGCACTTTCAGCATCCAGAATATGGACACGACCATGCCATGGCGCAATTTTGCTGAGCAGTCGTTCAATATTTTCATCGGTATTGCGTACGATGGATGCCACCAGGCTACCTTCGCCACGTGCCACCAGGTCAGCCAGCTGAGCCAGGTCAGTATATGGCATTAAAGTCACTACAGGCCCAAAGGCTTCAATCTTATGAATGTTTTCTGCCTGAACTGGTGCTTTGCATAGCAAGACTGTTGGTGGATAGCATGCAGACTTCTCCGTATTTTGTACTTGCAGCTTAAAGTCTTGACGCAAGTGGCTACCGAATACAATCTCTGCATCCTGGCTGAGCTGTTCAACTTTTGCAGCGACATCATGTTTCTGTTTGACGCTGGCCAAAGCACCCATCGTCACGCCTTCCTGAGCTGGATCGCCCACGACTACTTTTTTCAGTTTTTCAATCAGACGACTTTGTACTGTATCCAATAGCTCGGCTGGCACAAAGGCACGACGAATAGCGGTACATTTCTGTCCGGCTTTGGTGGTCATTTCACGGAAAACTTCACGGACAAATAAATCAATCGTTTCATCATTGGCTTGCGCCGTCAAAATTGCACTGTTGACCGAGTCTGCTTCCATGGTGAATGGAATCGAGTAGGCATTTAAGTGTGGATGCGAACGCAGTTTTTGCCCTGTTGAAGCAGAACCGGTAAAAGTGACCGTATCTTGAGGATTTAAATGATCAAATAAATCATAGACCTGTCCGCAAATGAGCTGCAGTGAACCTTCTGGCAAGAAACCGCTTTCATGAATGGCTTTAACTACGGCATGAGTCAGCTCGGCACCTTCGGTCGCTGGTTTCACAATACAGGGTACGCCTGCCAGCAGTGTGGGTGCGATTTTTTCCAGCATGCCCCAGATCGGAAAGTTAAAGGCATTGATATGCACGGCGACACCGGCTTTAGGCGTCAGAATATGTTTCGCGCCAAAGCTACCTTGCTTAGAAAGAGGAATCCAGGCATCTTCGACCCATGCTGTTTCATCACTCAGTTCACGACGCACCAAACTTGAATAGGCATATAAGGTGCCAATCCCGCCTTCAATATCAATCCAGGCATCTTTACGGGTACAGCCGGTTGCCTTGGCAAGTTCATAAAAGTCTTCTTTGCGTTCCATCAAATATTGTGCCACTTGCTTCAGTGCATTGGCACGTTGATGGAAGGTCCATGTGGCAATAGCCGCGCCTTTTTGTTTGGCATACTTCACCACGGCTTGGGTATCGATGCCCTGACTGCCGACCAGATAAACCGCTTCACCGCTAATGGCATGATAAACCGTACGTAAATCGGCTTGCGCTGCGTATTCCTGGCCGTACACCAGTGAAGCTAAGCTTTTGATGGCAATAGGATTATGGGTTGATTCAGTATCTTGATAATCCGTTGTGCTTGAGCTGCTGTCTAACTCTAACATTGTAAAAACTCCATTTATGATACGTTTTGAGATGTATTTTAATTTTGATGTTTCATAATTTGTGTTGAAAAAGTGAAAATGTCAATCATAAATCTGTGTTTAAAAATGCGTAACAATAAAATAAAAAAATATTAAATGATATAAAACAAATATTTATTAAAAATAAGGGGTGAAAATTAAATGATACCAATAAATAGATATTGATTTTAATTACGTATCGTTTTAATTTGAGTGTATCAACACTTGGGATAAGTGAGGGAACAATGAATAACCAACAACAAATCTTCGATCAAAAGATTGAAAAGGATATTTCCATAGAGCCGAAGGACTGGATGCCGGATGCTTATCGTAAGACCTTGATTCGTCAGATCGGTCAGCACGCACACTCTGAAGTGGTGGGCATGTTGCCGGAAGGCAACTGGATTACCCGTGCACCGACCTTAAAACGTAAAGCTGTGCTGATGGCAAAAGTTCAGGACGAAGCCGGTCATGCCTTGTATCTGTACAGTGCTGCAGAAACCTTGGGTGCCGATCGTGACGACATGATGGATAAGCTGATTGCCGGTCGCATGAAATATTCTTCAATTTTCAACTATCCAACCCTGAGCTGGGCCGATGTTGCCGCGATTGGCTGGCTGGTGGATGGTGCAGCAATTGTCAATCAGGTTGCGCTGTGCCGTACGTCTTACGGTCCTTATGCCCGAGCTATGGTGCGTGTCTGTAAGGAAGAAAGTTTCCATCAGCGTCAGGGCTTTGAAGCCATGATGGAACTGGCCAATGGTACGCCGGAACAAAAGCAGATGGCACAGGATGCAGTGAACCGTTTCTGGTGGCCGGCACTGATGATGTTTGGTCCAAGTGACGATAATTCACCGAACAGTGCACAAAGTATGCAGTGGAAAATTAAATTATTCAGCAACGATGAGCTACGTCAGAAATTTGTCGATAACACCGTGTCGCAAGTTTTGCAGCTGGGTTTAACCGTTCCAGATCCAGACCTTAAATTCAATGAAGCCACCGGACATTACGAATTTGGTGAAATCAATTGGGATGAGTTTTTTGCGATTCTTGCAGGCAAGGGGCCGTGTAACCATGAGCGTATTGAAGCACGCCGCAAAGCTTGGGAAGGCGGCAAGTGGGTACGTGATTCCGCAGCTGTCTATGCTCAAAAACAGCAGCAACAGTCAGCAGCACAAAAAGTCGCTTAAAAAATAGTTTGATCAATATAAGGAAATTTGCTCATGAATAACAAAAATAACTGGTCACTTTATGAAGTATTTGTGCGTAGTAAACAGGGTCTAAGTCACCGTCATGTCGGCAGCCTGCGTGCACCGGATGAGGAAGTCGCACTACAAAATGCCCGCGATGTATATACCCGCCGCAATGAAGGGATCAGTATCTGGGTGGTGAAATCTGAATTGATTACCTCTTCACAGCCAGATGAAAAAGCAGAATTTTTTGAACCCGCTTTGGACAAGGTTTATCGCCATCCAACCTTTTATAACATTCCAGCTGGCATCGAGCATATGTAAAGGGAAAGGTGAAGAATATGACAAATCAAGTATTGGCAGAATTTCTTTTACATGTGGGTGACAGTCAACTGATCCTGTCTCATCGTTTTGCAGAGTGGTGTGGTCATGCACCTGAACTGGAGCTGGATATTGCCTTAGCCAATATCGGACTGGATTTATTGGGTCAGGCACGTACTGCCCTCAGTCTGGCGGGTGAAGTGGAAGGACAGGGCCGTGATGAAGACAAGCTGGCTTATTTCCGTACCGAACGTGAATACCGTAATTTGCTGCTGTGTGAACAGCCGAATGGTGACTTTGCCCAGACCCTGGTGCGCCAGTGGTTGATGGATCACTACCACGCTTTATTGTTTAGCGCCTTAAGTCAAAGTCAGCATGCTGAGTTGGCGGCTTTTGCAGTGAAATCACTCAAAGAAGTGAAATATCACCAGCGTTTTTCCACCACCTGGATGGAACGCTTAAGTTTAGGTACCGCAGAAGCGCATGAAAAAACCCAGCAAGGTTTAAACCAGTTATGGCGTTTTACCGAGGAACTTTTTGTTCTGACGGCTGATGAAAGACAGTTGGTCGATAGCGGTGTCATTCCAGATATTGAAAATTTAAAAGCCCAGTGGCTGGAGACCATTACATCCGAGTTAGCGCGATTTGAATTAAGCCTGCCAGAGCTAGGCGCTTATCGCAGTGGGGCTAAACAGGGTTTACATACAGAACATCTCGGTTTTGTTTTGGCTGAACTGCAATACATGCAGCGCTCTTATCCAAACATGAACTGGTAATTCGGCACAATCACAGGGAGTGAGTCGCATGAATCTGATTCGACACGTAGAAGATCAATGTTGGGACGTTTTACAGCAGGTTTCTGATCCAGAGATTCCAGTATTGTCAGTGATTGATCTGGGCATGATTCGTGGCGTCGAGCTGAATCAGCAGGATGAAATTGTGGTGCGACTCACGCCGACCTATAGCGGCTGTCCGGCCACGGATTTATTAAAAGCAGAAATTACCCAGGCTTTCGAGGCGAACGGTTTGACGCCGGTCAAAGTCATTGTGGATCTGTCTCAAGCCTGGACCACGGACTGGATGAGTGAATCGGGCAAACACAAATTACAGCAATATGGTATTGCCCCGCCGCAAGGCCAGTCACATAGCTGTGGTACGCATGTGGCATTGACCGATGGCATCACCTGTCCACAGTGCTTAAGTAACAACAGCAAATTATTAAGTGAATTCGGTTCGACCGCCTGTAAAGCTTTATATCAATGTCGGGACTGCTTAGAAACTTTTGACTATTTCAAATGTATTTGATTGTAACGATTGCGCGGTGGGCAGGGTAAACCAATAACAAGCCTGAACACCGCCACCTAAAAGAAGGATTTTGCCATGAGCCAATTTATACCATTAACCATTAAATCGATTCAGCCACAAACCGAGCAGGCGATCTGCATTGCCTTTGATCTCGCGCCTGAGCAGTTGGATGCTTTCCAATATCAGCCGGGTCAGCACCTCACCATTCGCCATTTAACCGATGACGGCGAGCTGCGCCGCTGTTACTCAATCTGCAGTGATACTCAGGAAGACATGAGTATTGCGATTAAAAAAATTGATCAAGGTCAGTTTTCAACCTGGGCCAATGCGCATCTCAAAGCGGGCGATGTACTAGAAGTCATGCCACCGCAAGGGGTGTTCTTTCAGAAAGCCGCCAAGGCTGGTGGCCAGAATTATCTAGGATTTGCAGCAGGCAGTGGTATTACGCCGATCTTATCGATTGTAAAGTCAGTGCTGAACCGTCAAGCGGACGCAACATTCACTCTGGTATATGGCAACCGTTCCTGGAAACAGACTATGTTTTCTGAACAGATCATGGACCTGAAAGACCGTTTTAAGGAACGTCTGCAACTGGTGAATATTTTTTCACGTGAACTGAATGACAGCGAGATCTTTAATGGTCGGATCGATGCGGAAAAATTACAGCAGCTGTTTCAGGCCAATCTGATTTCAGCCGAAGCAGATCATTGTTTCGCTTGCGGTCCTGAAGAAATGATGACAGCAGTCGAAACGGTATTACCGACTTGGGGCATTCAGCGCAGTAAGATTCACACTGAACGCTTCAATACCGGTACTGCACCGAAAGCAACCGCCCAGCAGATGGAAAGCCGTAGCGAAGAACGCGTCAATATTGTTCTGGATGGTCGCGAGCTGATTGTTGAAGTCTCCAAACAGGATGACAGTATTTTAGATGCTGCGCTACGTGCCGGAGCCGACCTGCCATATGCCTGTAAGGGCGGTGTTTGTGCCACCTGTAAATGTAAGGTGTTAGAGGGACAGGTTGAAATGGCGGTGAATTACAGTCTGGAAGAAGATGAAATTCAGAAAGGCTATGTGCTCAGTTGTCAGGCACGTCCAACCACGGCCAATGTCCGACTCAGTTTTGATGAATAACAGCTGAATTTACAGCACCGCGAGCATAGCAGGAGTTCAAGGATGACCTACATTAAAACCAGCTCAACCAGGCCAGGTGTGGTACTGATCGAGCTGAATCGCCCGGAAAAGCGCAATGCCTTAAACAATGCCACCTTGCAAAACATTGCAGCCTGTCTACAGGACTTGGAAACAGATGCTGCTGTGAAAGCCGTGGTCATCACCGGAAATATGCAATGCTTTGCTGCCGGTGCTGATTTAAATGAGCTGGCGCAGTTAGATGTGGTCAGCATCCAGCAAGACCAACGCCCACTGCTCTGGAAAAAAATTGATGAATTTTCCAAGCCTTTAATCATGGCCGTAAATGGTTATGCTTTTGGTGCAGGTTTCGAGTTGGCTTTGCATGGTGACATGGTGCTGACCGGAGAAAATGCCCAGTTTGCCTTGCCTGAAATCGGTTTAGGTATGTTGCCGGGTGCCGGTGGAACCCAGCGTCTGGCCCGTCTGGTCGGTCAGCAATTAACGATGCGCTGGGCCATGACTGGTGAAATGATTTCGGCACAAACAGCCTTGCAACATGGCATTAGTAGCCAGGTTTGTCCGGCAGGATTGACCGTGCAATACGCACTGGAACTGGCAGAAAAAATTGCCAAGCAGGCACCGCTGGCCATTCGTGCCATCAAGCAATCTTTAAAGTCGATTCATGAAGTGACTTTAAGTCAGGGACTGAAACTTGAACGTCAACATTTTGTCTGGCTGGCGGCGACCCAAGATCGCCAGGAAGGCATCAATGCATTTTTAGAAAAAAGAAAACCAGAATTTAGAGGTGTGTAATGGATTATCAAACAATTATTGTCGAAGAAAAAAATGCAGTGGGCTACCTGACCTTTAACCGTCCAAAACAGCTCAACAGCTTTAATGAAACCATGCATCAGGAAGTTTCCAAGGTCATCAAGGCCTGGGCTAAAGATAGCCAGATTCGTGCCGTGGTGATTTCAGCCGAAGGCCGCGGTTTCTGTGCCGGTCAGGATCTGAATGACCGTGTGGTCGATCCGAATGCCGATGCACCGGACTTAGGCCTATCGATTGAAAAATATTACAACCCTTTGATCAAGCTGATTACCGAAATGCCTAAACCGGTGATTTGTGCCGTGAATGGAGTAGCAGCAGGGGCAGGTGCCAATATTGCCCTGGCGTGTGACATTGTGGTGGCAGCAAAATCGGCTTCCTTTATTCAGGCCTTTTGCCGTCTTGGTTTGGTGCCAGATTCAGGCGGTACCTGGTTCCTACCGCGTCTGGTCGGCCGTGCTCAGGCGATGGGCCTAGCGATGCTCGGCGATAAAATTCCGGCTGAGCGTGCAGTACAACTGGGCATGATCTGGCAGGTGGTTGAAGATGAGCAATTGCAGGCAGAAGCGAAAAAACTGGCAGAGCATCTGGCGCAGCAACCGACCTATGGTCTGTCCCTGATCAAAAAAGCCATTCATGCCGCAGCAGAAAACAATTTGGATGAGCAGCTCATTCTGGAACGTGACCTGCAACGTCTGGCTGGACGTTCAAGCGATTATAAGGAAGGTGTACAAGCCTTTATGCAGAAGCGTACCCCTGAATATAAAGGATGCTAAATCATGCAACAGATCAATTTGGAACAAGTCAAAGTTGCTGTGGTCGGTGCTGGAACCATGGGGATTGGCATTGCACAACTGGCAGCCATGCACGGGCATCCGACCTATGTGTTTGATCTCGATCGCAGCAAAGTTCAGAGTGCCTTGACTGCTTTAGAGGCGCAGCTGAGCAAGCGCGTACAAAATGGCAAAATGACCCAGCAATTGCTGGAGAGTACCTTCGCCAATCTGATTGTGGCAGAGGACATTCAGCAGCTTGCCGATGCGGGCTTAATTATTGAAGCCATTGTTGAAAAGAAAGAAGTGAAGCAAAACCTGTTTCAACAGCTGGCTGCCATTTGCCCGGAACAGACGATTTTTGCGTCTAATACTTCTTCAATTTCCATTACCGCAATTGCCTCGGCGATTCCACATCCCGAGCGAGTGATTGGTCTGCATTTCTTTAATCCGGCGCCGGTGATGAAACTGGTCGAGATTATCCGCGGACTGAAAACCTCACCAGCGATTGCCGATGCAGTATTTGATCTGATGAAGGACTGGAACAAGGTTCCGGTGCGAGCCAAATCGACCCCCGGTTTTATCGTCAATCGTGTCGCACGACCTTATTATGCCGAGGCCTTTCGTGCCTTGCAGGAAAATGCCACCACCCCGGAACAGCTCGATTACATCATGCGCGAATGTGGCCGTTTTGCCATGGGGCCGTGTGAACTTACAGATCTAATTGGGCAGGATGTGAATTTCTCGGTCACACAAAGTGTCTATCAGGAATTTTTCTATGAGCCACGCTACCGCCCGTCCTTGATTCAAAAAGAACTGGTCGATGCCGGTTGTTATGGTCGCAAGTCCGGTCAGGGTTTTTATGATTACGCTCAGGCCAAGCCTGCACCTGTATATGAATTGCCAGTGTGTTATGCCAAGTCGCTGAATAAGCTCAAAGTCACAGTAAAAGGTGAATGGCTACATTCCTCAGTACTGATTGAACGTTTAAAACAGGCCTCTCATGTAGAGCTGAGTTTTCAGGCAGCAGAACAGAATGAAATCCTGATTGGTGACCTTTCTCTGCGATTATCGCTTGGCGAATCAGTTGAACTTACCTATCCGCATGAGCCTGTGGTGTTGATGGACTGGCATTCAGATTGGACAAATGCTCAAGCGATTCCAGTCGTTGCATCACCGGCGTGTAGTGCTGAACAGCGCCAGGCAGTGGAGCTATTCCTCATAGGTATGGATATGATACCTATTTGGTCTAAGGATCATCCCGGTCTTTATGTTATACGTAGTATTGCCATGTTGGTGAATGAAGCCTGTGAAGCAGTATTGCATGATATTGCATCAGAACAAGATATTGATTCTGCTATGAAATATGGCGTTAATTATCCTTGTGGTCCATTCGAATGGGCAGATAAAATTGGATATTACACAATTTTACAAATTTTAGAAAATATGTATTGTATTTATGGTGAAGACCGCTATAGAACTAGTATATATTTAGCCAAGAAAGCGGTGCAGGGACATGCACAGAAAACTCAGCAGCAACCATTACGTGTTGCTGGCTAAAAGGAAGAATCATGGAACAGGTTTATATTTTTGATGGAATTCGCACCCCGATCGGACGCTATGCCGGTGGACTGAGCAGCATTCGTGCTGATGATCTGGCAGCGCTACCGATTCAATATCTGAAAGATCAGCATCCTGCCTTGCCATGGGCAGAACTGGATGAAGTGATCTTGGGCTGTGCCAATCAGGCCGGTGAAGATAACCGCAACGTGGCGCGTATGGCTGCTTTACTCGCAGGGTTGCCTGAATCTGTTTCAGCACTGACCGTAAACCGTTTATGTGCCTCAGGTCTGGATGCCATTGGACTGGCAGCCCGTGCCATCAAATCGGGTGAGGCTCAATTTATTTTGGCGGGTGGCGTAGAATCCATGAGCCGAGCGCCTTTTGTGCAATCCAAACCTACAACTGCCTTTAGCCGTACCCCTGAAATTTATGACACCACCATTGGCTGGCGTTTTATCAACCCAAAATTTAAAGCACAGTTTGGCGTCGATAGCATGCCGGAAACTGCCGAAAACGTCGCTGAAAAGTATCAGATTAGCCGTGCAGACCAAGACCTGTTTGCCTATCACAGCCAGCAGAAAACCGCAGTAGCGCAGCAAAAAGGTATTTTTGCCGAAGAAATTCTGCCAGTCGAGGTTAACGGTCCGAAGAAAACCACTCTGACCATTTCCCAAGACGAGCACCCGCGTGCAGAAACGACGCTGGATAATCTGGCAGCCTTGAAAACCCCATTTCGTAAAGAAGGCGGTTCAGTCACCGCTGGTAATGCTTCGGGTGTTAATGACGGGGCGGCTTGCGTATTACTCGGCAATCAGCAGTTTGCTGAGCAGTATGGTTTGCGCCCGAAAGCCAAAGTGATCGGGATGGCCAGCGCCGGTGTCGAAGCCAAATATATGGGCATTGGGCCGGTGCCAGCAGTACATAAAGTGCTGAAACAGACTGGACTCATTCTGGAACAGATGGACGTGATTGAGCTGAATGAAGCTTTTGCTGCGCAGTCACTGGCCGTGATTCGTGAACTCGGCTTGCAAGACGATGATTCCAGAATTAACCCGAATGGCGGTGCCATCGCCTTGGGTCATCCGCTGGGTATGAGTGGCACTCGTCTGGTGATCACGGCCATGAAAGAACTAAAACGCCGTAAAGGCAAATATGCACTCTGCACCATGTGTGTCGGTGTGGGTCAAGGTGTGGCACTGGTTTTAGAAAATATGGATTAAACACATCATTCAATCAATGAATTAAACCGTGGTCAGGAAGACTGCGTCAGGAGTAAGAATATGAATAACAATGCAATGGAAATAATTGAAAAAGTATCGGTTGATGAGTTACGCAGTGTTCAGCTACAGCGTATGAAAAAGACGTTGCAACATGCTTATCAGAATAGCCCGGTTTATAAAAAGAAATTCGATGATGCTGGCGTGCATCCAGACGATTTTAACTCACTGGAAGATCTGGCGAAATTCCCGTTTACCACCAAACAGGATTTACGCGATAACTATCCGTTTGGCATGTTCGCTGTGCCACAAGAACAGATTGTACGTGTACACGCATCTTCTGGTACCACCGGTCAGCCAACCGTGGTGGGTTATACCCAGAATGATATTAATGTCTGGTCGGATGTAGTGGCGCGTTCATTACGTGCAGCTGGCTTGAGCAGTAAAGATATTATTCAGGTGTCTTATGGTTATGGACTGTTTACTGGCGGTCTAGGTGCGCATTATGGCGTTGAGCGTTTGGGTGCAACCGTGATCCCAATGTCTGGCGGACAAACTGATAAACAGGCGCAACTGATTCATGACTTTAAACCGACGGCACTGATGGTCACGCCATCTTACTGCCTGAACATTATTGAAGCGCTTGAGAAGAAATTTGGCACAGCCAAAAACTGCTCGATTAAAACCGGTGTATTTGGTGCAGAGCCATGGACCAATGAAATGCGCAAGGAAATCGAAGAACGTCTGGGTATTGATGCCCTGAATATTTATGGTCTGTCTGAAGTGATGGGGCCGGGTGTCGCAATGGAATGTCTGGAATCCAAAGATGGCCCAACCATCTGGGAAGATCATTTCTATCCTGAAATTATCCATCCGGAAACTGGAGAAGTGCTGCCAGATGGCGAACTGGGTGAACTGGTATTTACCACCATTACCAAAGAAGGCATGCCGGTAATCCGTTACCGTACCCGCGATTTGACCCGTTTATTGCCAGGCACGGCACGCACCATGCGTCGTATGGACAAGATTGTGGGCCGTAGTGATGACATGATGATTATTCGTGGAGTGAATGTGTTCCCGTCGCAGATTGAAGAGCAGATTTTACAGATCCAACAACTGATTCCGAACTACCAGATTCAGATTTGCAAACAGGGACATCTGGATACATTGCATATCCGTACAGAAATGCGTAAAGATAGCAGTGACATTATGGCGCACCAGCTGGCAACTCAGCTTAAGGGCCAGATTAAAACTATGGTCGGAATCACCGTAAGTGTCGAAGTGTTGCCTGAAGGGAGTCTGCCACGCTCTGAAGGCAAGGCACAGCGCGTGTTTGATATCCGCAAGTCTGCATGAAGTACTATTGGATGATAGCCAAATGGTCTATCATCCAATTTCTATAAGGTAAAGTTAAACGCAATGAATCCGAAATTAAAACAAATAATTGATGACTTTATTCAAACTGAAGCACTCAGCGGAACCTCATTAATCATGACCATCTTCGGTGACTGTATTTTTCACCGCGGTGGCATCATCAGTCTGGCCAGCCTGATTCAGCTCATGGATGTCTTCGGATTTAATGAACGATCGGTACGGACTGCCGTATTCCGTCTGGTTCAAAATGGCTGGCTGATGTCTGAAAAAATTGGTCGCACCAGCTATTACCGCGTCACTGAAAGCAGCCGCCAGCGTTTTATTATGGCGGATCAAAAAATTTATAGTTTTAGCCATCAGGAATGGGATCAGAAATGGGATCTGGTGCTGCTCAGTTCGGTGGAACTGGAAAATAAACTGGTTCTGAAAAAAGAACTGGAATGGCTGGGCTTTGCCAATATCGCCACCAATGTCATGGCCTATCCGGGCTGTGATCACCAGAAACTGCAAAACCTGCTGCTGAACTTGAAAATGACTGACCAAGTCGTGGTGTTTAAGGCAGAAACTTTGCAGCTCTGGCAGGAATCCTATCCAACTGTAAAACGCATGGTTGCTACCAACTGGCCGGTGCAGGAACTGCATCAGCGCTATGAAAAATTCATTGCGGATTTCCGGGAATTCTTTCATCTGGTGGAACAGGAAGATGAACTGGATCCGGTTCAGGCTTTTCAGCTGCGAATTTTGCTGATTCATCAATTTCGCCGGATTTTACTAAAAGATCCAAATCTGCCTTTTGAATTATTGCCATCCAACTGGCTTTCCCTGAATGCCCGTAATCTGAGCAGTAATTTATATCAAACGGTGGTTGCGGCAGGGGATGAGTTCTTTATGGAGATCGCACGAACTTCGGAAGGTTCGATGCCGCCGGTACATCCACAATTTTATAAACGTTTTGGCGGTTTACGACTGGAAGCCGTTAGCTAATCTAATTCTGCATTTTTAAAGGAATAAAATAATGCCGTGTTATGCCATTGCTGGTGTGATTCCTGTGGTCAACCCTCGCGCTTATGTGCATCCGCAAGCCGTTCTGATTGGAGATGTGGTGATTGAAGAGGGCGTATATATCGGGCCTTTTGCTACTTTAAGAGCCGACTTTGGTGGGATTCATATCCAGAAAAATGCCAATGTTCAGGATTCCTGTACCATTCATGGCTTTCCCGGTAGCGTCACGCTGGTCGAAGAATATGGTCATATCGGACATGGCGCGATTTTACATGGCTGTATCATTCGCAAAAATGTATTGGTCGGCATGAACAGCGTGATTCTTGATGAAGCCGAGATTGGTGAAAATACCATTGTTGGTGCTAATAGTACGGTTAAAGCCAAAGCCCAGATTCCTGAAAATTCACTGGTGCTCGGTAGTCCGGCGCGGGTTATCCGTCCCTTGGACGCCAAAGAAATTGCCTGGAAAAGCAAAGGGACGCAGGAATATATTCAGCTGACAGAGCGCTGTCTTTCCTCAATGCAGGAGGTCAGTCCTTTAGCAGAAGTCTCCGCAGACCGGCTGAGCTATAAAGCCTTCAAGGCAGAGTATCAGATCAAGCAGAATAGCTTAAATGACTAACTCAGCAAGATGATCCTATTGAATAGATGAATTCTGCATTTTAAAAACCGGAAGTGACTGAAACCAAATTCCAACTGCATTCCCTGACTGGCTATTTAGACTGAAATAAAACTGGTCTGGAAAGCATATATGGAAAATAGGAAATTTAAAGATCATTTCTCCCAACAGTCACAGGACTATGCCTTGTTTCGTCCGCATTATCGGGATGCATTGGGAAAGCTATTGGCAGAGCTGTCACCAGGTACCAAATTGGCTGTAGATGTCGGCTGTGGTTCTGGACAGCTTTCAGAAGTTTTGGCGAATTACTTTGATCAGGTGCTTGCTATTGATGCGAGTAGTGAACAGCTTGCCCAGGCCAAACCGCATCCAAAAATTCAGTATGGTCAGGCATTCGCTGAAGATATCCCGTGTGCTGACCAGAGTGTTGATCTGATTTCGGTGGCTCAAGCAGCGCATTGGCTCGATCTGGAAAAATTTTACGCAGAAGTCCGTCGTATTGCTAAACCCAATGCCATTCTGGCTTTAATTAGCTATGGCGTGTTCAGTGTGGATGAGCCCCATCTGAATCATTATTTTAAGCATTTTTATGAGGTAACGCTTGCATCGTACTGGCCGCCTGAACGTCGCCATGTAGATGAAGGATATAAAAATCTCCCATTTCCATTTCAGGAAATGGTGATTCAGCCACCGGTATTACAGGTTGAATGGAATTTTTATCAGTTAATTGGTTATATGAGTACTTGGTCAGCCGTGAAAGCAGCCACTCAAGCACTTGGACATAATCCATTAAATGCACTGGCAGATGCCTTATTGCCAGAATGGGAAGATCCAGAATTGCCCAGAGTCATTCGCTGGCCATTGTCAGTGCGTGCGGGGCGTATAATCGTTTAAAAAAATATTAGAGCTAGAATCTGTTTATTGAACAATGAATTGAATATTCACGGCTCAGAATTATCGCCCTAGAATCATTTCCAGCACAAATTTAGAACCAATAAAACCCAGTGCCAGCAAGCCAAAACCGAGTAGGGTAAAGCGCACAGCTTTTTGGCCACGCCAGCCAAACTTCCAGTGTCCAATTAATAGTGAACCGTAAACAAGCCAGGAAATGATACTGAACGCCGTTTTATGTGCCAGATGCTGAGCAAAGAAATTGTCGATAGTAAAAAAGCCAAAGCCCAAAGCGAGGGTAAGTAAAACAAAACCGGTCATCAGCATATCAAACAGGAGCGATTCCATGTCCTGATAAGAGGGTAGCAAACTGACCCAGACCCGGCGTTTCTGCTTCTTTTTCAGCTCACGATCCTGAAAACGTAAAATTACGGCCTGAATGGTTGCCATGAGCAATACTGCATAAGCAGACAAAGACAAAATAATATGAATATCCAGACCCAAAGAATTTTGTGCGATGATTTTTGCAGGCTGAGTAAACACAAAGCCGAGGATCAAACCTGTGGCAGCTACTGGAATTCCGATCAGATTCAGGGCGATAATTGGACGATAAGTACTGTAAATAATGCTGAGTAATAGCATTAGACCGGAAGTAAAGGAAAACAGGGCAAAGACATCATAATTGATGCCCAGCGGGGTGTGCATATCACCATACAAGACCAGCGCATGCAAGCCCAGTCCAAGCAGGGCAGTTAGCGATACAAACCATTGATTAGGAGCACGTTTAGACATTAAATGAATGAACAGATACCAGAAGGAAGCGGTATAAGCGACTAATGCTAAGATCGTATAAACCAAGGGGAGGCTAACCATGTCAAACCTTTTTAAGGGTGATGAATATTCATTTATATAAATTCGCTGCGAACTACAGTATCCTATAGCATTCTATGCATAAATTTTCTATTTTAAGAAACAATTTTTTGCTCATGGCTATTTTAAGCGGATTTTGCAATGTTTGATACCTTAACAGAACGACTCACGCAGAGTTTAAGAAATGTTACTGGCTCAGGGCAGCTAACCGAAGACAATATTAAAGATACGTTACGTGAAGTGCGTATGGCGCTTCTTGAGGCCGATGTTGCGTTACCTGTAACTCGTGAATTCATCGCGAAAGTTAAGGAAGAAGCATTAGGCCAGGAAGTGATGACTCAGTTATCTCCTGGGCAGGCTTTTGTCAAAATCGTTCATGACGAATTGACCAAAATGATGGGCGAGGCCAATGAAAGCCTCGACCTCGCTGCAAAACCACCTGTGGTTGTCCTGCTGGCAGGCCTGCAGGGTGCAGGTAAAACAACAACTGCAGCGAAACTTGCACGCTTCTTACAAGAACGTCAAAAGAAAAAAGTCGCGATGGTCTCTGCCGATGTGTATCGTCCGGCTGCGATCAAACAGCTACAGACTGTCGCGGGTGAAGTCGGTGCGATTTTCCTGGAATCTAGCGCAGACGAAAAACCGATTACGATTGTGAATCGCGCGATTGAACAGGCAAAAATCCAGTTTGCCGATGTGCTGATTGTCGATACGGCAGGTCGTTTGCATATCGATGATGACATGATGGGTGAAATCAAAGAGCTGCATGCAGCGATTAACCCGACTGAAACCCTGTTCGTGGTCGATGCCATGACCGGTCAGGATGCGGCAAACACCGCCAAAGCATTTAATGATGCCTTGCCTTTAACTGGTGTGATCCTGACCAAAACTGATGGTGATGCGCGCGGTGGTGCAGCGCTTTCAGTACGCGCGATTACCGGCAAGCCAATCAAATTCTTGGGTATGGGTGAGAAACTCGATGCCTTGGAGCCATTCCATCCTGAGCGTGTTGCACAGCGTATTCTCGGTATGGGTGATGTACTTTCTTTGGTCGAAGAACTTGAACGCAAGGTCGACAAAGAAAAAGCCGAAAAAATGGCGAAAAAACTGCAAAAAGGCGGCAGCTTCAACTTTGAAGACATGCTGATGCAGTTTGAGCAGATGAACAAGATGGGCGGCATGATGGGCTTCCTGGACAAACTTCCTGGCATGAGCAATGCCGGTCTGCAAGATGCGTTGGCGCAAGCCAATCCTGAAAAGCAGGTCAAGAAAATGGAAGCGATTATCCAGTCGATGACTATCAAAGAGCGCCGTAACCCGGACTTGATGAACCCAAGCCGTAAAAAACGTATCGCAGCAGGTTGTGGTATGGAAGTGGCAGAAGTCAACAAGCTGATCAAGCAACATGCCCAAATGGCCAAGATGATGAAAAAATTTGCCAATCCATCCGGTATGGCAAAAATGATGAAGTCACTCGGCGGCTTGCAGAAACAGTTTGGCGGCGGCGGTGGTATGGGTCCATTGTTCGGCGGCAATGACAAGAAATAAGTTTTGTTTTAAAAAAAGGCGCAATATGCGCCTTTTTTTATTGCGAATAAATAGTCAAACCGGTTTAAACAAAACAACATTTACTTACCCAAAATAAAAATCCGATCAGGCAGACTCGGGAATATCAGCACAAAATAAAGAGAAATTTCAAATGAACCAAGTAATTGTCGTACATGGTTATACTGCAAGCCCGGAAGAAAACTGGTACCCATGGATTCAGGAAAAAGCCCAACAGGAAAACGTCAGTTTAAAAGTACTTCGGCTCGATCCATCGACCACACCGACACTGGACACCTGGGATCAGCAAATGCGTGAACAGATTGATGCAATTGACGAGGACAGTATCTTTATTGCACATAGCTTGGGAACTGTGGCCGCATTGCATTACTTATCCAGAGAATTAAAACAGCAGAAGATTCAGCAACTGGTACTGATCGCAGGATTTAATGGCCGGCTGGGTCGTCTGGATGAAGTGAACCCTTTTATTGATGCCGCTGAAATCGATTTCGATTTACTCAAACAACAGATCGCAGAACGTGTAGTGATCTATTCTGAAGGCGATGACCGGGTTGCACCAGAATTTAGTCTGGAACAGGCGGACAGTCTGGATGCGATTGTGGTGAATGCCAAGCACCACGGGCATTTTATTGATTCACAAGGCTGTACTGATCTGCCGGAGCTCTGGAAAGTAATCGAGCCGTATCTGATTAAATCTTAAATTTAGGCATGTTATTGTATTCGCTAAATTTTAAAATTTAACATGAGATGGCGTTCAAAAAGAGACTTGAATTCCATCTCCAGACTGGTTAAAACTTATTTTTTGTCGACGCAATTTGCGTTCAATGATAATAAGTAAATCACTATGAAAAATATAATAAAGAAAGTCTATATCGTGCCGGATTATCAGGCGACCTCCAATGATCACTGGTACCCTTGGTTCAGTCGCCAGCTTAAAAATGCCGGTTTTGAGTCTAAACGGATTATGCTGGCCAACCCTTTTCAGCCTGATTTAGAAGAGTGGCAGCAGAATCTGAAACTGCACATTCCGCAGATGGATGAACATACCTTTTTAGTTGCACATGGCCTGAGTTGCGTCAGTGTTTTAAACTTTTTACAGGAACATTATATTCAGCAGCAACACAAGATCGGCGGCATCATTCTGGTCTCGGCCTTTGATACACCGCTGGTGGCCTGGTCAGAACTGAATAAAATACTGCAGGCTGTGCGACTCGATCTGAAAAACTTGCCGTATAGCTATAAACGTGCGGTGATGCTGATCTCCAGTAATGATCCCTATGTGCCTGCACCGATTTCCTTGCGTTTAGCACATAGCTTGAATGCACAAATTTTTGAGATCAAAAAAGCCGGGCATTTCAACAAGTCCGATGGCTTCGCCGATTTTCCGCAATTGCTGGACATTATCAAACAGTGTCTGGCAAATGAGCTGCAAAATGCTGCAGGCCTTTAAGCAAAAGATCCGGTTCAATCCGGGGCTGATACTGAGCGAGATGCTGCGCAAATAGCGGGGCATCTCCACCGGTTAAAACCAACTGTGCTGGAAAATCATGTAGTACTTTCTCAATCGTGCTGAGCAGACCCAGTAGGATGCCATGATGAACAGCATCGATGGTGTTGCGTCCAGGATTGAGTTCAGAAAAAGCGGCATCCGGGATTTTAATGCCTTTGGTATTCTGAATCAGTGAATCACGTTGCAAGTACAGATTTGGCAGAATAAAACCACCCAAATGTTGTTGTCCTTGCGCCAGATCAATGGTCAGCGCCGTACCGCAACTAATCACACAATAATTTTCATGCGCTTGCGTCGCCACTGCAAGTACCTGTAACCAGCGGTCAATCCCCAGTTGCGAAGGTTCATCATAGCCACAGATCAGACCGGCATATTCTGCTTGTACCTGAGCAAAAATCACTGGAATATGTAGACCTTCTAAAATGCTGAGAATACGCTCATTATTGATTTTATCTTGGACAGAAGATAATCCCACCTGATGCAAGCCCAGCGCTTTGAAATGCTGGATCAGGCCAAGTAACAAATCAGCAGGAGACTGTAAATGTAATTCTGCTGCCTGTTCAATAATCTGATCATGCTCGGTAATCCAGTATTTAAGCCGGGTATTGCCGATATCCAACCATAATTTTTTCATTGCTGTATGCCTGTTCATCCACCATGTTTAAGGCGGAGCTGTCCCTGATAAAAGGTCTGGATTCCCTGATCGGTCAAAATCTTGACCGCACCATCGTCCTGAATCCCCAGAAAAGTGCCTGAATATTGCCCTTGCACGTCAGTAAATTCAACTGCTTGTTGCATAAATGCAGTGGATCGATTGAAACGCGCCGCCAGATTCTGACTGCCATAATTGAACCATTGTCCGGCTTGTTGAATCGCCAGATATAGCTGGGCAATTAGTTCGACTCTTGAGGTATGTGATAATCCCAACTCGCTCAGGGAGCTAACCTGCTGATCTGGAAGGTCAGTGGGCAGAGGATCGATATTTAAACCTACACCGACCACCACCTGTGTCGTTGAAATCGGCTCGACCAGAATGCCGCCCCATTTTCCGTAGAGGCTATACAGGTCATTCGGCCATTTCACCTGTAATTCCAGGCCTTTTAGACTGGGCATTTGCAGGATATTTAACGCAATTTCTAGCGCCAGACGACCATCGATGGGTTTTTGTGTATGCAGCAATGTGCTTAAATAGATGTTCCCTTCAGGTGAAATCCACTGACGTTGACGCTGTCCACGGCCTTGGGTCTGCACATGACTGCATACCAGAACCTGCTGTACCCCCTTCGTTGCCAATTCGCGCACATCATCATTGGTCGATGTAGTAATCGGTTTGATGAGTAATACTTCCGGGAGTTGGCCTGCATCGCTTAATCGTTGTTGCAGTTCACGAGTTTCTACATCCATTTGAATCTAAACGTGGTAAATATCGTTATGGAGTTAATCATATATTTATTGATTGGTGCAATTGCCGGATTCACCGCAGGCCTGTTTGGGGTCGGCGGTGGTTTGATTATTGTGCCGATCCTGTACATTGTTTTTACCCAGCTTCAGTACGATCCCAGCGTGATTATGCATATGGCGGTGGGTACTTCCTTGGCAACAATTATTGTGACTTCTATCAGTTCGGTGATGGCGCATCATCAGCGAGGGGCAGTGCTATGGCCCGTGTTTCGTAATCTGGCGCCAGGTCTGATCATTGGTTCTTTCCTGGGGGCGGGGATTGCCGATTATTTATCTGGTCAGGGTTTGCAATTCCTGATTGGCTTCTTTGCGGTCTGGGTGGCATTTAGAATGTTCAGGGGAGCGCATATTCAGATCGATCCGAATCAAAAAATGCCTTCAACCCCGGTACAAATTGCTGCGGGTGGTGGTATCGGTGTGGCATCGGCGATCTTTGGGATTGGTGGGGGAAGCTTGACCGTCCCATTTCTAAATCGCTGCGGAATCGTAATGCAAAAAGCAGTCGCGACCTCTGCGGCCTGTGGATTGCCGATTGCAGTCGCAGGTGCGTTGGGGTTTATCTGGTTTGGTAAACAGGCGCAGGTCACCGTGCCAAATACCATTGGCTATATTCATATTTATGCCTTTATTGGCATCAGCATGATGAGCTTTTTTACTGCCAAACTCGGTGCAAAAGTGGCACATCTGCTTTCACCGGCAGTATTAAAAAGATGTTTTGCCGCATTACTGACCACCGTTGGCCTGTACTTTATCGTTCAGGGTTTTATGGCCTGATTTAACGTTTTCGGTTGAGCTGATGTATCGTATAAGGAGAATAAGTGACTATTCTCCTTTTTTGTCGGTTTGAGTTGGCTGTACAGACACAAGATTGTCTGACAATGTCAAAGTATTCTTTGCTAAAAATCTGTCTAATAGTGTAATAGTCCGAGTGGAGGGCTAAACCAGTATCCATAAAAATAAAGACAGGAATGGTATGGCATTAGAAGAAGCGCACAGTTTGTCTGAACAGATTGCCAAGCACATTAGCGAACAGATTATTCGCGGTGAACTGGTCGAAGGCGAACGCATCCAAGAACTCAGGATTGCCTCCGAGCTGGACGTCAGTCGTGGCTCGGTCCGTGAAGCACTGCTGTTGCTGGAACGCACCCAACTGATCGAAATCTTCCCACGCCGCGGCGCTATTGTCTCGGAGATGTCGGCCTTGCAGGTTCGGGCCCTGTTTGACATGACGTTGTTATTGCTCGGGCAGATGGTTCATCGCATGGCAGAAACCTGGCGTAGCCATGAAGCCGAGCGCATTCAGCTATTATTAGAACAATTAGACGCAGAAACACGCCAAGGACACACAGAAAAGTTTTATGATCTGATCTTTCAGGGCATGGCCCAGCAGCATGAGATGGTCGGGAATCCCTATCTGATGCGCTACTATCAGGAACTGCTGCCTTCTTTACGTCGGAGCTATTTTTTGACCCTGAATATTTCCAGACGCGAGTTACAGGAATCTTTCGACTTATTTAAACTGGTCACTGAAGCAATTTTGATACGAAAAACCCATCAGGCCACTTTATTTATGGAAGATTTTTGTCGACACTTGCGCAACCTTGTGTTGGAATCTCTGACACGGATGAAACAAATTGAACTCGCGTGGGCCAGACGCTCACGACGTTAAATCAGGACATTATGCGTTTAAGCAGTTTAAAACTTTCAGGCTTTAAATCTTTTGCCGACAGTACCACTTTGCATTTTAAAGATAATCGTACTGCGGTCGTGGGACCGAATGGTTGTGGTAAATCCAACGTCATTGATGCCATACGCTGGGTCATGGGCGAGTCGAGTGCGCGGCAGTTACGTGGTGGCAGTATGCAGGACGTCATCTTTACCGGAACCGCCAAGCGTAAACCGGTGGGCATGGCCAGTGTAGAACTGCGTTTTGACAATACCTATGGCAAGCTGGGCGGTGCTTATAATGCCTATAATGAACTGGCGGTACGCCGTCAGGTCAACCGTGATGGCAAGTCCGAATATTTCCTGAATGGCAGCAAATGCCGTCGTCGTGATATTACCGATATTTTCTTGGGTACCGGTCTTGGTCCGCGTTCCTATGCGATTATCGAGCAAGGCATGATCAACCGTCTGGTCGATGCCAAACCCGATGAAATGCGGGTCTATATTGAAGAAGCTGCCGGAGTGTCGCGCTATCAGGCGCGTCGCCGTGAAACCATGCTGCATCTGGATCACACCACACAAAACCTGTCGCGTCTGGAAGATATCGCCTCCGAACTGAAATCCCAGCTAAAAACCCTGAAACGTCAGTCGGAAAGTGCGATTCAATATAAAGAACTGGAAGGACAGATCCGTACCATCAAGATCGAAATTCTGTCTTTTCAATGTGAGCAAAGCCAGCGTTTACAGGAAGAATATACCCTTGAGATGAATACGTTCGGGGAAAACTTTAAGCTGGTGCGTTCCGAACTGACCACTGTTGAACATGATTTGGGTAGCACCAGTGAACTGTTCCAGCGTCTGATTCAGCAATCCACTCCTTTGCAAAGTGAATGGCAACAGGCCGAGAAAAAACTGGCTGAACTGGAAATGACCCTGCAACAAAAGCAGTCTTTGCTAGAGCAGAATTCCAGCAGTCTGATCAAGCTGGAACAGCAAAAAGCCCAAACCAAAGAGCGTTTGCAGTTGATTGAACTGCAACTCGATACTTTACAGCAGCAATTTGAAGATCAGCAAGCGCAATTGCAGCAGCAAGATGGTCAGAATCAGGCGCAAAGCCAAAATCTGACTGAGCTCAAGTCACAGCATAGCACTGTGGCAGCGCAATTTACCCAGATCAAAACCCAGGTCGAACAGCAGCAACAGCGTAAATTACAAATGCTGGCTCAAAGCGAGCAACTGGCAAAGAATATTGAACGGATTGAACAACAGAAACAGACACTACAACAGCAAAGTGCACAGATTCAGCAACAGGCGCAGCAAGATGAGCTGGAGCAGTATCAGGCAGACAAAGCCCAAGTTGAACAGCAAATCGTTGGCTATGAAATTCAATTAACAGATTTAAGAACTCAATTCGAGCAGATTCAGGAAGAGCAGGCGAGTCGTCAACAACAGCTGATGCAGCTCAAATCTGAAATTCAGGTACTTCATTCAGAAAAGAAAAACCTGAGCCAATTACTGACCAAAGCCAACCCAAATGCCAAGAGTAATGCGATACAGTTAATGCATGTACTTAAGCTCAATGATGCAGGCAAGGTACATGCCAGCCTGATCGAAAAGTTTTTGGCTAAGTGGCTGTCTGCCCAGATTTTGACAGAGGGCGAGCACTTCCTTGAAGATTGTGCGCGTCAGTTAAAGCAACAGGCTGTTCAGAATAAAATTCAGATTGCCAATACGATGTGTCTGGCCGATTGGATTGAATCTCCACATTATTCACTGTGGCAGCAAGTTGGAGTCATAGATACATTAGCACAAGCATTACCGCTTCAAACTGAGTTATTACAAGGCCAGACATTACTGAGTTTGGATGGCTATCAGGTTGGGTCAGACTGGGTCATTGCGCTGGACTATGATGAAGCCAGTCAGGCCGGACAAGGCGCATTGAGTCATCGAATCCGTCTGGATGAGATTGAGCTTCAGTTATCAGTACTCAATGCCCAACTTACTCAGGCTGAAGAGCAACTACCTGAACTGAATACTCAAATCAAGACATTGCAGGCACAGCTTCAAAGTATCAGTGAGCAGCACAAGCATACCCAAAAGCAGCTGCAGCAACTCGATGTCAATATTGCCAAAGTACAAAGTAGCGCTCATGCTTTCGCCTTGCAAAAGCAGCAATTACAGCATCAGTTACAACAACTGAATGAGCAGCTTGAAGAAGATGCCATGCAGAAAGATGATCTGGAAATTGACCTGCATGCCTTGAATATCAAGCTGGAACAGGCGCTACCAAATTATAAAACCCTGCAATTCCAGCTTGAAGAATTGAGCGCTCAGTTGGATGACTCACAGCAGCTCAGTCAGCAAGCGCAGCAGGAACTGGAAGTGCTGCGCCGGCAAAATGTGCAAAGCCAGCAGCAGATCGAATTGCTGGAAAAAGATCAGGTATTCCTAAAAGAACAGTCTCAACAAATTACTGCACAAATCGAGCAGGCTAAAAAGTTTGTCGATCCGGTACAGCTGGAATTACCTGCTTTACAGAGCCAGTTCAATGAACAGGCGCAGATCACTGAAAAGCTGCAAAAGACTTGGGCCGACTGGCAGATTGAATTAAATCAGGTGCAGAGCAAACAGCAGCAGCTGACCGAACAACGTCACAGCTTCCAGCAGCAGGATGAAAAACTTCGCACTACACTGGAAGAAAAACGTCTGGCTTGGCAGGCAGCCAAATCTGATTTGCAGCATTATTCTGAACAACTGAAAGAATTGAATAGTGAAGTAATTTCCGGGCTGGATATTGATGTTAAAGCACATCAAGCCAAACTGGAAAAAGCTCAGGCCCAGTTTGATAAGCTCGGTGCAGTCAATCTGGCGGCTTCTGAAGAATATGAAGAAGTGTCAAAACGTTATGAGGAACTGAGTCACCAGATGCAGGATCTGGAAAATACGGTTGAACAGCTACAGGCCGCGATGAAGAGTATTGATCAGGAAACTCGTAAACTGTTTATGCACACGTTTGATCAGGTGAATGCTGAGCTGCAAAACCTGTTCCCGAAAGTGTTTGAAGGTGGTGAGGCGAGTTTAAGCCTTGAAGATGGCTGGCAGTCGGGGGTAAAACTGATGGCCCGACCACCGGGTAAACGAAACAGCTCATTGGCCTTACTCTCTGGTGGAGAAAAGGCCTTAACTGCATTAGCATTGGTATTCGCGATTTTTCGCTTAAATCCGGCACCATTTTGCGTATTGGATGAAGTCGATGCACCCCTGGATGATGCCAATGTGGGACGCTTTTGTAATTTAGTCAAAGAGCTTTCTGAACACGTGCAATTTATTTATATTACCCATAACAAACTTGCAATGATGATGGCGACTGATCTTTTAGGTGTAACCATGCCTGAACCGGGAACATCAAAATTAGTGACAGTTAATTTGGAACAGGCAAAAGAATACGGCCTAGCTGCGGAGGTATAATATGGAAATCACCACCATTATCGGGATTGTTATCGCAATTGTGATTATGCTGTTTGGTATAAGAATGCTGTTCAAAAAACCTGTGGAGGCTGTACCTTCACTGGATGCCAACCTGCATATCGACCCGGATAGCCAGACGCCTATCATTCCAAGGCATGTACGTTCTCAGTTGGCACAACAGGATGTCGAATCTGATCGTATCGAGCCAAGCCTGAGTATAGATGAACCGGCTCCTGAAAAGCCTTCAGTATTTCACAAGGCCGAATCAACTCCAGTGGAGCCGACAGCGGTCGAAACTCTTGCAGTTGTCCCGTCAACAGAAGCTGAAGTAGAGGCAAAGTCGGTAGTCACGGCAGTAGATATTCCGCAAGTAAAAGCAGAGCAGGAGAATAGCCAGACTGAAACCAAGGAAGAAACGCCTGAATTCAGCCTGAACAGCAACATCGAAAAAGCAGAAATTTCTGAATTTAATGATGAAAGCAGTATTCTGGATGCACATCTGCATGAGCAAAAAATAGTGGATGAAGAAAGTGCTTTGTCCAATGCTGAAACCATTATTTCTTTGCATATCTATCCGCAAGGTCGTGTACTTTCAGGTGATAAGACTTTGAAAGTTCTACTGAAATATGGCCTGCGTTATGGCGAACTGGCCTGTTTTCACCGCTATAGTGAAGATGGTTCAAAACTGCTGTTTTCGGTATTGCAAATGACTGATACTGGGATGGAAGGCTTTGATCTGGAAACCCTGTCGACTCAGGAAGTAAAAGGTCTGGCATTCTTCCTGGCTTTACCGCATAGCGATGTACAAAATGCGTTTGATACCATGGACAGTATTTCACGTTTGATTGCACGTGAAGTCGATGGTCTGGTCTATGACCAGAACCAGCAGGAATTTACTCCACAATTACGTGAATTCTGGCGCCATCAGGCGATTGATTATCGTGCTGGACAAGGCACGGAAGTTTAAGGCTGCTTTGTTCAATCTCCAAGTTGAATCTGTAGACTGCAATTTTTATAATAGCCAAAAGCTGAATATTCTACAGGGCGGATTTTCCGCCCTTTTTTATGGTGAAATTATGACCCAAGATGCCACTGTCATTGCGCAAATGCGTCAACTGATTCAACTGCTTGCCAAGCATAACCATGCTTATTATGTGATGGATCAACCGAGCATTGAAGACAGTGAATATGATCAGCTCTTTCATCAGCTTAGAGCCCTAGAACAACAATATCCTGATCTGATCCAGTCCGATAGCCCGACCGATAAAGTCGGTGGACAGGTGCTTTCAAAATTTGTGACCGTAACACACGCCGTGCCGATGCTGTCATTGGGTAATGTCTTTAATCAGGAAGATCTGCTGGCTTTTGCCCGCCGTATTGAAGAACGTTTGCCAAATCAAAAAATTGAATATGATGTGGAACTGAAATTTGATGGTCTGGCCATTTCACTCTGGTATGAGCATGGCGTACTGACGCGTGGGGTGACACGCGGCGATGGGGAAACCGGTGAAGACATCACCCAGAATGTCAGAACCATTCGCAACCTGCCGAAACTTTTATCTCCGGTGAATGGCATCATTCCCGATTTGTTGGAAGTCCGCGGCGAAGTGTTGATGCCGAAATCCGGTTTTGAAAAATTGAATGCTGCCAATGCCGCCAAAGGTGAAAAGACCTTTGCTAATCCGCGTAATGCTGCGGCAGGAAGTTTGCGTCAGCTGGACCCGAATATTGCTGCCTCGCGGCCATTGGCTTTTTATGCTTATGGGATTGCTCAGTGCGTGCCGCATCATGGACAAACCACTATGTCCGCCAGTCTGGAATGGTTACATCAGTTCGGTTTTGCGGTTGGCGAGCGTCACTTTATCTGTGACAGTATTCAGGACGTGCAAAAGGTCTATGAACAGATCATTGATGAGCGTGCCAGTCTCAGTGTCGAAATCGATGGCATGGTGATTAAGGTCAATGATCTGAAACAGCAGCAACAGCTTGGTTTCCTGAGTCGCGAGCCACGCTGGGCTACTGCCTATAAATTTCCGGCCGTTGCTGCACTGACTACGGTAGAAAATATTAATTGGCAAGTGGGTCGTACTGGAACATTGACGCCGGTTGCGCGTTTAAATCCGGTCGCTGTCGGCGGAGTAACTGTTTCCAATGTAACCCTGCACAATATTGGTGAAATTCACCGTCTGGATGTACGCATTGGTGATACGGTCAGTGTTTATCGTAGTGGCGATGTAATTCCTAAGGTGGAAAAAGTCTGGCCGGAATTTCGCCCGGTGGATGCAGTCCAAGTGCATTTACCTGAACAATGTCCAGTCTGTGATTCACCCGTGGTCATGCCGGAAGGCGAAGCCTTGGCACGGTGTTCCGGTGGGCTGTATTGTGCCGCACAGCGTATTGAGGCCATTCGTCACTTTGTCTCACGTAAAGCCATGGATATTGAAGGCTTGGGTGACCGTTGGGCAGAATCGTTGCTGCATCTGAATCTTCTGAAAGATGTCTCAGATATTTACCATCTGCATGAACATCGTGAGACTTTGCTAGGTATTGAAAAGATGGGGGCCAAATCGGTTCAGAATCTTTTAGATGCTATCGAAAACAGCAAGAAAACTACACTGGCTGCTTTTATCTATGCTCTCGGTATTCGTGGGGTGGGTGAAACCACGGCGCGGATGCTGGCCAATACTTTCCAGACGCTGGAGGCATTACGCAATGCTGATATTGAAGCATTAAAGAAAACACCGGATGTTGGTGATATTACCGCAGAGTGGATTGTTGATTTCTTCCAGGCACCGCATAACTTGGAAGTATTGGATCGCTTGTTGGCTGCTGGTATTCATTGGGATGCACCGATCGCACCGACTCGTCAGCCGTTAAACGGCGAAAGCTGGGTGGTCACCGGGACTTTAAGCAGTATGGGACGAGATGATGCAACCCAGTTATTGCAAGCCTTAGGTGCACGAGTCAGTGGCAGTGTATCCAGCAAAACCAAATGTGTGGTTGCGGGTGAAAAAGCTGGCTCAAAACTGGATAAAGCAGAAAAACTTGGTATTCCAGTGATCAATGAACAACAGTTTATTGGCTTGATGCAAGACTATGGTCAGCTTGAAGCCTAAATCTCTGCACATTTCATGAAAGAATAAGAGTTAAAAAAGCCACCTTCAGGTCATTGCTGTCCCACAATTTTTCACAAGAGGAAGCTCAAATGAGCTTCCTCTTGTTTTATGGGTATTTTATCGGGTGAAAATAAAGCTTTTAAAGTTCTTCTTTCAAACAAATTCACTTGAATTATTCTGAGTAAACGTTGAACTGTCCAACCTGTTTTTCCTAAATGTTGAGCGAAACTCACCAATAAATAGGCGATCATCGCAATCCAGATTTGTGTCTGAATTGCGTTCCTGCTGCGGCCTAGAAACGCCTTTAATTTGAGATTCTGCTTAATCGCCTTAAAGAACAGCTCAACTTTCCAGCGGTCTTTGTAAATCGCTGCAATGGTGGAGGCGGCTAAATGAAAGTTATTGCTGAGAAAGCTAAAGTGCTTGCCACTTTGCTGATCTCTATATTCAATTCTTCTTAACACTGGGGCTTTTCTTTTTAGGGCATGTGCGCTATTCAGCTGAATGGTTTCATCTTTTAGAATACCTTTGGATTCAAGCACTGGATGTTGCTGGATCACCTGATACACAGATTTAGGCCTAAAACGTGTGACAAATCCAATGTTTTGAGCAGTCAGATTTGCATACCATTGGTAATCGACATAGCCTTTATCAAAAACTACAATGCTGCCAGCAGGAAACTGGAATTTGCGGCCTTGTACCATGTCATTTTCTTTGCCATTTTCAACTGCAACAAACTCAGGAATATCATTGCTGTGATTCAATCCTATACTGAGTTTCATGCTGGCTTTTGAGTCGTGAACTTTGGCCCATTCACATAAGGAAAGCGACAGGTCAATATGACTGGCATCCAAGGAATACAAGGGATTCTTAAAGCGAAATTTATGAGCTACTTTTGAGTGTTCATAGTATTTAAGCAACTTGTAAAATAGCTGTTGATACAAGGCAGCAGGCTGCTGCTCATTGATTCGTGCCAGCGTGCTTCGGGGAATAGACTTTGCTCCGAGATGACTTAGCTTTTCCTGTTGGCACTCCAAATTGGATTGAATATCTCTCAGACTTTGCCTACAAGAGAATTGAGACATCAATATGGCAATAAACTGATCCCACCGGGAAGCCGCTCTAAATTTCTGTCCAACATGGTGTACTTTAGCAAGTTGTTCAAAATCCTGTCGCACAACAGGTTTAATTAGCTCATGAAATACGGTATTCTGATGTGACAAAACCTGAATCCTGGTCGTTAAAGTGTTTGTTTGCACTCATATTTTAACTGTTAGGACTCAGGTTTTTTTATTTAAAGCAAACTATGGGACAGCAGTGACCTTCAGGTGGCTTTTTGCATAAAAAGATTAAGGAATATATTTTTTCACAACACCATCATCGAGTAGCTGCTGGAAATGTTCAACCAGACTTTCTTTCACCGGACGATACTCAATGCCGAGCTCATTTTTACTTTTCTGGGCATTAAAGAAAATTGGATAACCCATATTCAGTTCTACAAATTTACGGCTAAAACCTGCTACAGGACCAAACAGCTTGAAGGCTGTTTTCGGCAGTTGATTGCGCGGGAACGGGAACTTATTGCCAAAATGTGCCCGTAGAATTTGGCCCATTTCCAGCAGACTTAAACTTTCACTACAAATGATATAACGGCCATGCGCTTCCGGATTAAACGCCGCACGGATATGTGCTTCAGCGACATCCTGAACATCGACCACGCCATTCCACATCGGCGGGACACCAAACAAGGTCATGCCATTGGCAAACTGTTGCAGAACTTCCACACTACCGGATTGGGTATTTGGCGTTAAGGATTGACCAAAAACCAGTGCCGGATTGATACAGACCAGATTCCAGCGATCCTGTGCTTCAGCCATTTCCCAGGCTTTGCGCTCTGCCATGACTTTGGAATAAGGATAGGGCTGATGCGTGGCCGAACTGGTGGTATTCCAATGTGATTCATCAAAACTGTTATTTTCAGTCTGTAGAATATCAATGGCATCGCCATAGGTGGATGCGATACTCGATGTGACGATCACGCGTTTCACTGATTCAGTCTGATTGACACTATTCAGTACATTTTCAGTGCCTAACACCGCAGGTTCAATAATATCTTTGACTGCATCTTTATAATTGGTGACCACAAAAGGCGAGGCCATATGAAAGACAATTTCACAACCTTGCATGGCATGATCAAAAGAGCCTGGGCTTAATAAATTGGCCTGAAATAACTTGAGAGTTCCCGGCGTGCTGTCGGCAATTTTTTCTAAATGGGCAAAGCTTTTACTTTTATTCAGGTCACGCACCGTGGCATGTACGGTATAGCCTTGCGTGAGTAATTTCTGGATGACCCAGCTGGCAATATAACCCGATGCACCGGTAACCAGAACAGGCGCTGTTGTTTGTGGATGTGTCATATCGGAACCGTTGTTGTTTTAAATTTGTGTGAATGATAAGCGAAATTTAAGCATGAAGTACGCCAATGCAGTGATGTTTATACAAAAAGAATGAATCTGTCTGGTCAAAATTAAGATTTACAAATTTTAACGCATGTGTTTATTCGCCAGTTTTAGGTTATTGCCAAGCGTAATGAAAGTGCAAAGTGTTGTTTTATAAATGGGATTTCATTAAGAACAAAGTGTAAATGCAAGTACTTCTCATTTTAATTATATAAAAATCAAATATTTAACCATGGTTAAGCTTTGCAAATTTAATTGCTTTTCGCCATAATAGCAAAATACAGGTAGGGAGTTATTCAAATGCGCGGAAATCCAGAAGTCGTAGATTATTTAAATATGTTGATCGGTGGCGAACTGGCTGCTCGTGACCAATACTTGATTCACTCTCGTATGTATGAAGATTGGGGATTGACCAAAATCTTTGAACGTATCGATCACGAAATGCAAGAAGAGTCCCAGCATGCGGATGCGATTATCCGTCGTGTTCTGTTCCTTGAAGGAACGCCAAACATGCAGCGCGATGACGTTGAGATTGGCGAGGATGTGGTGAGCTGCCTGAAAGCCGATCTAAAACTTGAATATCATGTGCGGGAAAAACTGGCGCAGGGCATCAAACTGTGCGAAGAGAAAGGTGACTATATCAGCCGTGATATGTTACGCCAGCAAATGTCGGATACCGAAGAAGACCATACTTACTGGTTAGAAAAACAATTGCGCTTAATCGAACTGATTGGTCTGCAAAATTATATTCAGTCACAGATGTAAAACCGGATGAATAAAAAACCCAGCACATGCTGGGTTTTTTATATCTTGAAAATACTTAGTTGTTATTACTCATAATGCCAATTTTTTTGACCTCCAGCCTTTGAGCTGCCGCCATGACCATAGCGATATGTTTATATTCAGTGGCACGATCCGCCTTGATTTTAATCTGATCCTGATCCGCTTTTTGCGCTACTGTCTTGAATAAGTTTTCCAGAGCTTGGGTATTTGCTACCGGCTGTTCATTCCAGAAAATCTTACCTTGTGCATCCAGACGTAATTCCACCAGCTCAGGCGGTTTTTCATCGGTTACAGGAGGCGTTCCATTCGGTAGATCGATATTAATCGAGTTATTCGGCAAAGGAATTGTGATAATAAACATAATCAGCAAGACCAGCATGACATCAATCAGTGGCGTCATGTTGACATCTAACATCACATCATCATCTTGATTTGAACCAACATTCATACCCATAAACTTAATCCCTCTTTGTGCTTAAGGTGTAGCGGGCGGAGTGGTGACAAAAGCAATTTTGCCGATACCGGCCTGTTGGGTGGTACTAATCACCTGATCAATTGCTTCATAAGGCGTTATCTGATCACCACGGATATGCACTTCAGGCTGAGGTCGCTTTTGAGCTTCTGCCTGTAATCGGCTCAGTAAAACCGTCTTATCCGGGATATAAGACTCATTCCAGAAAATATCGCCGGTTTTATTGACGGCCAGCTGAACATTTTCTGGCTTGGTTTCATACGGGACATTACGTTCTTCTGGCAGATCGACTGGTACGGTATGAATGGCAACCGGTACAGTAATCAGGAAGATAATGAGCAGAACCAGCATAATATCAACCAAAGGTGTGGTATTAATGGTTCCAATTACCTCATCATCGCTGTCGTTTGAATTGACCATCATTCCCATGGCTGATACCTCACTCTTACTTCACGTCACGATTAACAGGATTGTTGGTCGTAATTTCGCCGCTGAGTAATACTGCGTGTAAATCAGAACCAAAGGTACGTACTTCTTCCATGACCGCTTTATTACGGCGAGTCAACCAGTTGTAGCCGAGTACCGCAGGAACTGCGACTGCCAGACCGATCGCTGTCATGATCAGTGCTTCACCCACTGGACCTGCTACTTTATCAATCGAAGCCTGACCAGAAACACCAATCGCGGTAAGTGCGTGATAAATACCCCAAACCGTACCAAACAGGCCAACAAAGGGCGCAGTAGAACCGACTGTCGCAAGGAAGGCCAGGCCACCACTCAGATGGTTCTGGATTTTGTCGATTGCACGGGAAATCGAAATGGTGACCCAGGTATTGAAATCAATACGTTCAAGTAATGTGCCACCATGATTTTTGGTTGACTTGATACCTTTTTCCGCAATAAAACGGTAGACGCTGGCTTCATCCAGATTCTCGGTTGCATTATCTAGAGAAGATGATTCCCAGAATTGGTGTTCAGCTTCCTTGGCTTGCTTACGGATCTTACTTTGCTGTAAACATTTGCTGATCATGATGTACCAGGTACCGATCGACATGACCACCAGAATAAACAAAGTGATTTTAGAAACAATATCACCTTCTTTCCACATGGCTTCTAGGCCATAAGGATTGTATCCAGCTTTTTCATCGCTAGCTTCAGCAGGCAGTGGTGGCGGGGTCGGTGTAGCCGCTGTTGCAGGTGTTGTTACCACTGTTTCAGTGACAGCACTGGTATTGGGGGTAGCGGACTGTTCTGCAAAAACTGTTTGCAGAGGTAATAAAGTGCTCATGGCAATTACACCAGCAGCAGTCATATTTTTTAAAGGTTTGAATGATTTTTTCATCATGGATCTCCTGATTTTTCTTTATCTTTTGTATGTGTTAGTCAAGGACAAATTCATATGGAATGTCATACCAAGATTCTTGCGGTTCGCCATTTTTCATTGCCGGCTTGAAAGTACATAAGCTGAAGGCCTTGGATGCTGCACGATCCAGCGCACGACTACCGCTCGACTTTTTCACTTTGGCATCCTGGACCTTGCCGGTGGTATTTACATATACAGAGATCAAGACTTCACCTTGTTCTTCATTCATCAGTGCATCACGTGGATAGTCTGGGCGTTTACAACCTGCTTCACCTTGTGAAACACCACGAGTGACACCAGCGGGTGGAGGAGCTGGGGCTGGAGCGGCTGCGACTACTGGAGCCGGTGCTGCTACCGGACTTGGTGAAGGACTCGCTGCAACGGGAGTAGGTACTGCAACAGTTGTCGGTTGGGTTGGTGTTGGAAGTGTTTTCTGTACAGGAACGACTTTTTCAACCGGTTTCACCTCAGGCACTTGTGCTACTTTTTCCACGATTTTTGGTGGTTCAGGTGGTGTTTCTTTTGGTGGCTCAGGTTCAGGCGGTTTGATATCCTGAATGATCATCAGTTCTACCGGCTGTTCCGTTGGTTTAATAATGTCTTTTGCCATACCAGCCATGAGTACCAGGCCCACCAGGATATGCAAAAAAACAACGACCCCAATACCAGTCAGTTTTTTGGCGGAGTTTTTTTCTAAGTCTTCAAACTTTGTGCCCATCATGACTCCTAGAATTTAAGACAAACAGGAAATAGTGCACTGATGAGAAAATTGTTTTTGGTTACAGGCTGCATTATTTTTTGTTTGGCTGAAATTAAGTGGGGGAAACCGCAAACACTGCTTGGCAGCAGTGTTTGCAGGAGGATACTAATCAGAAATTGTATGTACCGCGAAGGTAGAAAGTACGGCCTGTATGGTCACCATGGCGAGGATCGTAACCAACTTGGAATAGCTCTCGAGTATCTGAAGCTGGAGGTGTTTCATCAAACATGTTTAAAATACCACCTGTTATTTCTAAGTTATTGAAGCCTTTATAAGTCGTTGCAAAGTTATAGAGCGTAGAGTCACCGACATGGCGTTCGCCGTAGTAGTCTAAATAGCCACCTTTGAACTGTTGCTCTAAAATCATAGACCAGTCTTTATATGACCAGTTAATATTTGCAACATGCTTCCAACGACTGATAGGAGCATAAACATATTGCCCCAGTAGGTTGTCCCACTCTCCGTTTTTCTCTAGTTGATATTCATGGTTCATTGTGTAGGTTCCATCAATACCAAAACCCCAACGGCCGGTAGAAGTTTGAGGTGTCAAATAATTCAGACTGACATCTATACCAGAAACTTTTTCACCACCAGCATTAATCCCGACTTCATTGATATATGCGATAGTTCCATCGGAATCACGGACAAAATTGTCAGCGTATTTGATTGGATCAGCAAAAATATCCAATTCAGTGATACCACTAATTAGGTTATCGATTTCAATATTGAAATAGTCCATTGTGAATACAAGATTCTTAATAGGCTCATATACGAAACCAGCAGTGAACGATGTTGACTCTTCAGCTTCTAGAGTCGGAGTTCCATTAGAGCGGCGTTTAAATTGTGTATTACACTCAGTATCATACACAGGAGAAACTGCTACACCATTCGGACAAAGTATAGGATCACTTTGTTGTGATGTATTTGTTTCAGCAGCTTGAGCATACATATCTGACATCGTTGGTGCTTTGAAACCTGTACTATAAGAAGTACGGAACATCAGTTCTTTTAGAGGCTCCCAACGCAGGGCAATTTTAGGATTGAATGTATCACCTACATCATCATAGTTGTCATAACGTGCTGCAAGTTGAGCTTCTAAGCTTGACAAAATTGGAATGTGTACTTCGGAGAATATAGCTGTAATTGAGCGGTCCCCAGAACTAGGAGGGGAGCCAGCGGATGTACCTGTACTTGGTACCATTGCTGCAAGTTCATTATTTACAGTGCTTCCCCAGTCTTGAGTGGTATAGCTTGCACCAAGTGCAAATCCGACATCACCTGCCGGTAAGGCATAAATTGGGCGGCTGATAGTAAAGTCTACAGTGGTAGATTCCAGTGTTGCAGTCTGCGTATCACCTGTTACTGAGAATGATTCCCATGGTGTGTCTCCTACTGCCGAAGGGCCAAAGGGGTTGACTAAGCCTGCATTTAGTGCATCTTGTAAATTTTCCTTATGAAGATACCCGCTCAGAAGGCTATCAGTTGCTTTACTTTTTGCATAAGCAATACCAGCATTTACATCCCAGCCAAGGGCTTCACCTTCGATACCTGTGAAGATACGATGAGCATCTTCTGTTTGTTGACCTATACGGTTACCTGCCTGAGAGCGGAGTTGGAGTGTTAAAGGTTGTCCTGTTACACCATCTACTGAAGGTGTAATTCCTGATCCTGGATAATATTTACTAGTAGGATCGAGAGAAACTGTACCTCCAGGTCCAATATAAACATCTGGTGCTACTGAAGTAATGACTTCTGAACGTGTAAAGACATATTCGCCAACCGCATTTAAGTTGTCATTTAATCTTAATTTACCTTTGATTAAGGTAGAGAGATTTTCAGTTTCTGGTGCAATTCGAATTAAAGCCTGAGTATTTAGGCGGCAAATTGTTCCAACTGGGTAAGTATTAGGGACATTACCACAATCACTAATATATGGGTTTGCTGAACCAGTAGGAAGTCCTACAATATTGGCTGGAAATGGCCCACCTGAGCCATTTGCTTCACTAAAACCTAATTCGGGGATAATAGTACCACGTCGGCTAAATGAACGATCTTTGGCATGGATAGATTCAGATTTTCTGTAATCAATCACCCCCATGATATTGAAGCCTTGCTCGTTTAAGTCACCATAACCACCAAAGATGGATGCTTGTTTTTCTTCACCACCTGCATGTTCTGTTTCATGGATAGTGCCTGAAACAGATAATCCTTCATATTCATCTTTAGTGATAAAGTTAATTACACCTGCAATTGCATCTGCACCATATACTGCTGAGGCGCCATCACGTAAAACTTCGATACGTTCAATCATGCCCATTGGGATAATATTTAAATTTGTAGAGGATGCACTGTACGGGCTATAAGCAAGTCTACGACCATTCAATAACACTAAAGTTTTGTCAGATCCCAAACCACGGAGGCTTGCTGTCGAGCCTGAAGTTGCACCCATACCGACATTACGTGCTGTGTTAAAGTCACTTTGGTTTGCACTAACTTTTGATAAGGCCTCTTCTACCGTAGTAACACCTTGTTTAGCGAGGTCTTCACCTTTAATGATAGTGATTGGCGATGCACTTTGTGCGGCTACACCTTTAATAGACGAACCCGTCACTGTCACTTTCTGAACCTTGGTAGGTTGGGCAGCGGAGTTTTCTGGTTCATCTGCTGCATGTGCCAAAGACAGACACATCATACTTAAGGTAAGCGTACTTAACTTGAGTATTGTCTTACCAACTGTTGGAGCCCCCATAGATCTGACCAATTTGTTTTTTTTCATCGTAATTTTCACCCTTTTGTTATGTGAAGTAGTGCTGGGAGGACTTAAGCAAAGCGAATGCCAACTTATAAATTATTAACTTTAAAAAACATTAAGTAATTGAAAGAATTATATTTAATTTGGTTTTTTTAGAGATTTACTAAATTCTGATGAAGAAATATTAAGAGAGTAGGGTTTAAAATCTGAAGAAAGTCTCTATAGGAAACCATGAGAAAGTAAAAAATAAATATTTAATGAATAAGAATGGAATCTAAAACTGAAAGGGAAATTGAATAAAGTTCAATCATGGTGCATGATTTTTACATAAAATATACAATAATTTAATAAGATAATAATTATATATTTCATTTGCTTATGTATGTATTTTCTTGGGTTGAAGTAGTGGGAGGATGCAATAATATGAAACAGGTCTGGTTTATTTTTGTGCAGACTAGGCTTGGAGCTAGATTTTAAGAATAAATATTAAATTAATGATTCATGGAAAATATTATGTTATTGATAATGTTTTAAATGATTAATAAAAATAAGCTTTTTTGAGTTAATAACAGGAAAAAATCGTTATTTTTCGAGGATGGCATGAAATTCGCTTTGTTCATTTTATTCCATCTGTCCAGCTTTGACCCATCCATTGAAGCAAATATGGGATGATGTGTTAAAGACTTCCTATAGCAATAAAACTTCAAGATCAAGAATAGGTACAAATTTGAAATCAGCACTTTTCAGCATGACAATTTTGGCCTTGGCCATGACTACGGGGCAAGCCTCTTGGGCAAAATCATCTGCACATCCGGATAAAGTTTTAAACCTAGCTTTCGAAGCACCTGATGACGGTTTTGATATGGTCAAAACCTATAATTTCTACAGTGGCAGCATTGCCGAAGCTATTTTTGAACCTTTATTGCGTTATGATTATCTGGCGCGGCCTGCAATCTTGGCTCCAAATACAGCCGAATCTTTACCCAAGGTTGAGCAGGATGGAAAAGTTTATACCTTTAAAATCAAGCCAGGAATTTATTTTAGTCCTGATCCTGTATTTCAGGGCAAGAAGCGTGAACTGGTGGCGCGTGATTATATCTACTCCATGCAAAGGATCATGGATCCCAAAAATCATTCTCCTTCTTTTTCTTTTATCGAGGGAAAAATCCTTGGGGCAGATCAGGTCATCCAGCAGGCTAAAAAAACTGGCAAGTTCAACTACGATGCACCTATTCCCGGTTTAAAAGCGCTAGATAAATATACTTTACAAATTACCCTGACCCGTTCCGATCTGAATTTTCCCTATATTCTGGCCTATGTGGCTTTTAGTGGCACAGCCCGTGAAGTAATCGAGCATTATGGTCATCGGGCAGGTCAGCATCCGGTTGGAACAGGGGCGTATCAGTTACACAAATATGTGCCGCGTAGCCGTATTGAACTGACCGCCAACCCGAATTATCGTGGTTTTGTCTGGAACTTTAAGGGCGATGGTTCCGAATGGGATCAACGTATTGTCAAAGCCATGCAAGGCAAGCAGATGCCGCAAATTGGCAAGGTCAAAATCAGTATTATTGAAGAGGAGCAGTCGCGCTGGCTGGCTTTAAAGTCTGGACAACTGGACTATGACAAACTCACTGCGAGTGGCGCCGAACAGGCACTGGAAAATAAGCAGCTGAAAAGTGAATACAAGAAAAAAGGCATCCTGCACTATCCAAATAAAGAACCGGAAATTACCTACACTATCATGAATATGCGTGATCCGGTGATTGGTGGGAATTCACTGGAAAAAATTGCCTTACGTCGTGCTCTCGCCTTGTCCTATAACCAGAAAGAAGCTATCCAGCAGTTGTACAAAGGTCATGCCGATAAAGCTGAAATGATTTTGCCAGAGGGAGTGGGTGGACATGACCCGACGTATAAAAGCAGTATTGCTTATAACCCATTACTGGCCAATAAACTGCTTGACCGCTTTGGCTATAAGAAAGGCGCTGATGGTTACCGAACCTTGCCTGATGGCAAACCTTTGACACTAAAAATGAATTCAACCAGCTCAAGCTCTTCGGTGATTTCTGCAGAGTTATGGAAAAAGAATCTGGATGCGATCGGGGTGCGAATTGAGTTCAAGGTCAGTAATTTTGCTGACAATTTAAAAGAAGCCACCCAATGCAAACATATGATGTGGGGGGGAGCCTGGATTGCGGACTATCCGGAAGGGGAAAACTTTGCCCAGTTACTGTATGGGCCAAATGCGCAGCAAGGCAACCTGAGTTGCTATACCTCAAAAGCCTATGACGCATTGTACCAGACCGCGATGAAACTGCCGCCGCAGCAGCGGACGCCATATTATGAGCAGATGAACCGTCAGATGGAGGCCGATAATCCATGGATTCTGCACAATACCCGTATACGCAACTGGTTGATTCATCCGCATGTACAGGGCTTTAAAGCCCATCCGGTGACCAGAGCAGTTTGGCAATATATGGATATTGAACCTGTTAAAAAATAACTTGAGAAGATTAAGAACCATATGAATGTGAATACAAATGCTTTAAAAAAACTGGCTCGTGGGGTGTTAGTGGCTGGTTTGATGATGGCAGGGGTTGCGTCCACATGGGCTGCCAATCCTGCCAACCCGAATAAAGTTTTAAAAACAGTATTTCCGGCGGCTGAAACCGGTTTTGATCCGGGTTATATCCATGACCGTTATTCAGCCAAGATTAATGCCGCGATTTTTGAGACCTTATTTACCTATGACTATCTGGCCTCGCCGGCAAAATTAGTGCCATTAACTGCAGTCAGTCTGCCTCAAGTCAGTGCGGATGGCCTGACTTATACCATCAAAATCAAAAAGGACATTTACTTTGCCGATGATCCTGTTTTCGGCGGTAAAAAACGTGAACTGACTTCGTATGACTATGCCTATAGCTTGAAACGTCTACTGGACCCAAAGCTGCATTCACCGAACAGCTGGTTGCTGGATGGCCGAATTAAGGGGCTGGACGCATGGATGGCCCTAACCAAAAAAAATGGCAAAGCCTATGAAAATCCGTTTGAAGGTATTCAGACCCCAGACCGCTATACCTTGATATTAAAGCTGAATAATCCGGATCAGAACTTTCCGATGTTGCTGGCACATGGGCCTGCCGCTGCAGTAGCTCGTGAAGTGATTGAAAAATATAAAGACAAAGCGGGTTGGGTCATGAATAGGCCAGTGGGAACTGGTCCTTATGTGCTCAGTCGCTGGACACCAGGCTCACGGATTATCTTAAAACCAAATCCAGCTTATCGTGGTTTTGTCTGGGACTTTAAAGCCAGTGGTGCAGAAGATCAGGCTATTGTAAAAGCCATGCAGGGCAAAAAAATGCCTCAAATCGGCACTATTGATGTGCGTGTTATTGAAGAAGCGCAATCCCGGATGCTGGCATTTAAGAAAAATGAACTGGACCTGCTCGAAATTGAGGGCGATATCGTCGTACAGGCCCTCGATGGTGACAAATTAAAGCCTGAGCTGGCTCAGCAGGGAGTGAAGCTGTCACGTATTTTAGAGCCCTCCATTAGCTACCATTACTGGAATATGCAAAACCCGGTCGTGGGTGGTTTCGCGCCAGAAAAAATTGCCTTACGTCGTGCCATGGCGATGGCATTTTCTGTAGAAAACATGATCAATGTATTACTTAAGGGGGATGGAGCAAAACTGCACATGCCTATCCCCCCAGGAGTAGCAGGCTATTCACCGTCCTATAAAAGCAGTATTCCCTATTCAGTCAAAGCAGCCAACATGTTGCTCGACCGCTATAACTACAAGATCGGTGCAGATGGCTGGCGGAAAACGCCTGAAGGTAAACCTCTGGTGATTGAACTGATTACTGGGAATACCAGTCGGGGCCAGCAACAGGGTGAGTTCTGGAAAAAGACCCTGGACAGTATTCATATTCGATTGACCAGTAAGGCCATGCCATTTGCTGAAGGCATCAAGCTGGAAAAGCAATGTAAAACCATGTTCAAGAGTTCTGCATGGATTGCCGATTATCCGGATGCCGACAATTTTATGCAGCTGTTCTATGGCAAGAATGTCAATGTCACCAACAATGCCTGTTTCAAGCATCCTGAATTTGACCGTCTTTACGAGCAAACCCAGAGCATGCCGCCAGGTCCGGAGCGTGATCTGCTCTATCGCAAAATGACCAGGATTCTCGAAGTCAACATGCCGACCCTGATGCTCTATAGCACCTACCGTAATGCCTTGACCCAACCCCAAATTATTGGACATAAGTCCCATCCGATTCTGTCTTCAGAATGGATGTATATCGATATTAATACGAAAAAGTAAGAAAAAATCTGGAGATGAATATGAAATCAAAATCTTTAAAATTAAGTACCTTATGTTTAATGATGATGGGGGGATATCAAGGTGTAGCGGCAGAAACCCAAGCGCAGCTGCTGCCATTATTCAAGGCTGCAGAAATTCCGTCTTTATGTGATGCCAGTCTGGCCTCCATGCAAAAAGATATCCAGATATTTGAAAATAAGAAAATTAAAAATAAAGCCAAGGCAGGGCCTTATCTGGCTGAATGGGATGAATTGCATGCCAAAGCCCGTGATTTCGGTGCTGCAGTAGGGCTGTACAGTAATGTCGATCCGGATCCTGCATTGCGTCAGGCAGCCGATGACTGTGAACTTAAAATCAGCAAATACCAGACCACCCTGTATCAGAATCCTAAACTGTATGCCCAGTTCAAGAAACTGAAAGCCAGTGATCCGATTGATCAGAAACTTTTAGAAGATATTCTGGAGCAGTTTGAGAACACCGGGGTACAACTCAGTGCAGAAAAACAGAAACGACTGAAAGAAATTATTGAAGAAAGTACCAAACTGGGGCAGGATTTTTCCAAAAATGTGCGGGATAACCCTGAAAAAGTTGAATTTACTCCAGCTGAAATGAAAGGCCTACCAGAAAGTTATATCGCAAATTTAAAGAAAAATGAAAAGGGCAATTATCTGCTGGGCTTTGATTATCCGGAATACCAGCCTTTTATGGAGCTGGCAGAAAGTGATGAAGCACGCAAACGCTACCAAACCGCTTATACGCGTCGCGGGACTGAACAAAACCTGCAATTCATGAAAAAGGCCATTGATCTGCGTTATGAAATGGCACAACTTTTTGATAAGGAAAGCTATGCTCATTCTGCGCTTGAATTCCGCATGGCCAAAACTCCGGAAGCAGTGAACGGTTTTCTGGATGAGGTTTATGCCAAAGTTGCACCTCTAGAAAAGCAGGATGTAGAACAATTACGCCAGTTCAAGGCTGAAACTTTAAAAGTTCCACTAGAGAAAGCAGAAATTACCCGCTGGAATCAGGGCTACTGGAGTGAAAAACTGCGTCAGGCCAAATACAAGGTAGACCAGGAAAAATTACGGGACTATTTCCCGACAGAAGCATCGCAAAAATGGTTATTCGCTATTTCTTCGGAACTCTATGGCATTGAGTTCAAGCCGGTGAAAGTCAAGGCCTGGCATGATGAAGTGGAATATTATGCGGTACATGACAAGGCTACGGGCGAATTCCTGGGCGGATTATATGTTGATAAATACCCGCGTGAAGGCAAATATGGGCATGCAGCTGTCTGGGGAGCTTATGGCGGCAGTACCCTGAATCAGCGTCGTCCGGTATCGGTACTGGTGACCAATTTTAACCGTAAGGGCTTGAACAGCAATGAACTGGAAACCTTTGTGCATGAAATGGGTCATGCCTTGCACGGGATTCTTTCGAAGACCCGCTATACAGAACAGTCTGGTACCTCGGTAGAGCGTGACTTTGTAGAAGCACCATCACAGATGTATGAAGAGTGGGCACGCCGTCTGGAAACCTTGTCAAAAGTAGCAGATTACTGTGAGCCGGCATGTCCTCGGGTGGATGCTGCCATGACCGAGCGCTTAAAGAATGTGAAGAATTACGGCCGAGGCCTGCATTATGCCCGTCAGGCTTTATATGCCCAATATGATATGGCCTTGCATGGTAAAGATGCAAAAAACATTGAGCCTTTAAAACTCTGGCAGGATATGGAAGGTAAAACTGCCTTGGGTTATGTTAACGGTCAGCAGTTCCCGGGACAGTTCGGGCATCTGATGGGCGGCTATCAGGCAGGTTACTATAGCTATATGTGGTCTGAGGTCATTGCCCTGGATATGCTTTCCTCCTTTGGCGATCAGCTGATGGACAAGAAAGTCGGTGCGCATTATCGCAATACGGTCCTGGCTCAAGGTGGTCAAAAGCATGGCGAGCAAATGGTGAAAGACTTCTTGGGTCGTGATCCGGACAGCAAAGCTTTCTTTAATGAAATCTCTGGAAAAAATTAAGGAAGACAAGCGATGCTGGCATATATTATTCGACGGCTTTGGCAAATGATCCCGACCATGCTCGGGGTGATTTTGCTGATCTTCCTGCTGTTTAACTGGGTAGGCGGAGACCCTGCCTATATTCTGGCCGGTAAAATGGCCAATGCGGAACAGATTGAAAACATCCGTCAGCAACTGGGTGTGGATCAACCGTATTACGTACAACTCTGGATCTTTATCAAGCAGATTTTAACCTTTGATTATGGGGTGAGCTGGAGCACCGGGGAGTCGGTGGCACAGATTATCACCACCCGTTTGGGGCCCTCACTGACCATTTTGATTCCACTGACCATTCTGCAAACTATTATTTCTATCATTTTGGCTTTGGGGGTGGCTTCGGTTCGTGGTTCTTTGACTGATCGCATGATCATGATGCTGTGTACGATCGGTATGTCGATCAGTATTCTGGTTTACATCATCGTGTTCCAGTATTTCCTGGCTTATGAATTGAGCTGGTTTCCGGTACAGGGCTGGAGTGATAATTTCGCCAATAATCTTTTCAAATATGCCTTGTTACCTGTGCTGATTATGTTGGTGGTCAGTATTGCACCAACACTACGCCTGTATCGTAGTTTCGTACTGGATGAAGTTAATCAGGACTATGTACGTACTGCGCGTGCCAAAGGCTTGGGTGAAAACCGTATCATGGGCGTGCATGTCTTGCGCAATGCCTCGATTCCGATTATTACCGATGTCATGGCAGGACTTCCGGCACTGCTGATCGGTGCTTTCCTGATTGAACGTTTTTTTGGTATTCCTGGAATTGGCCGTGAAGTCATTATTGCGGTAGAACGTTCCGATTTTCCTGTGATTAAAGCCATTACGGTCTATGTTGCTGCTGCGACCATGATATTCAACCTGATTGCCGATCTGATCTATAAATGGGTCGATCCGCGTGTACAGTTGAAGTAGGTGAATTATGCTGAGTGCGATATTTAAAAAAGAACAAGCGGCTGAAGCAGTACCTGAATCGGCTTCAACAGGATTATGGCAACTGGCCATGCGCCGTTTGAAACGTGACCGGATTGCCATGTTTTCCCTGTATGTGGTGCTGTTTTATCTGCTGCTGCTGGTACTGTCAATGAGCGGCCTAATTGCCAAAGACTGGAATAAAGAAGTGGCGGTCAGCTATGCACCGCCGAGTTTTATCAGTGCAGCGCCAGTTCCGGCTGTATCTGATCCAGAGCAGGGCGCAGAATCTGTACCTCTACCAGTCAATCCAGTTGATCCTTTAAAAGATGTCATTGCTGAATTGAATGCTGAAATTGCTGCTGAGCAGGGTGCTGGTGCAGGCATCGATTATTATGGCGTGGTCGATCCGCTGGCAGAAGACATGAAGGCCATTAATCAGGAACTCGGTGGCCAGCTGATGGATGAAAGTGGGGAACTCAAGCAAAGTCTGGTCTTCGGTGCCGATAAATGGGGGCAGGATGTTTTACAGAAAACCATTAAGGGGGCTGAAACCTCGATTCTGGTTGGACTGATTGCAGCCTTTGTCGCTGTACTGATTGGGACTGCACTGGGTGCAATAGCAGGTTACTTTGGTGGTTGGGTCGATGATGTCCTAAACTGGTTCTATAATATCTTTACCTCGATTCCCTATCTGTTGCTGGTTTTGGCCATTGCCGCAGTGTTACAGCAGAAAGGTATTTTATCAATCATCCTGATTTTAGGTCTGACTGGCTGGACCGGGGTCTTCCGTTTGGTTCGTGCTGAATACATGAAGCATACGGCACGTGAATATGTGCTGGCTGCCAAGGCGATTGGCGTGAGTAATATGCGTCGTATGTTTGTCCATATTTTTCCCAATGTCAGCCATATTGCCCTGGTACAGATGTCTATTCTGGTGGTGGCATTTATCAAGTCTGAAGTCATTTTGAGCTTCCTTGGTTTCGGTGTGCCTATCGGGGTAGTGTCATGGGGCAGTATGCTAAATGAAGCGCAAAGCGAGCTGATTTTGGGTAAATGGTGGCAACTAGCGGCAGCCTCAATCGCCATGGCGGTATTGGTGACTGCTTTCTCGATGTTTACCGATGCACTCCGTGATGCATTAGATCCAAAACTGAAATAGGAGCGCAACGATGTCTGAAATCAATCCAAGCACAGTACCTGCGCTACTTCGCGTAGAAAATCTGCGAGTCAGTTTTAAAGGTGAAAATAAAGAATATATTGAGACCGTAAAAGGGGTTTCTTTCGAGATTCCGGCCAATACCACGGTTGCACTGGTAGGTGAATCGGGGAGTGGCAAATCGGTTACTTCTCTCGCTACTATGGGCCTGCTTCCGGCAGAAAGCGCACGTATTTCAGAAGATAGCCAGATCATCTTTGAAGGGAAAAACCTGCTCAAGCTTAAAACCCGTGAAATGCGCAAGATGTGCGGCAAAGACATTGCCATGATTTTTCAGGAGCCAATGTCTTCGCTAAATCCGGTATTTACGGTAGGCATGCAGATTGCAGAAATCTTGCAACTACATTTAGGCATGAATAAAAAACAGGCGCGGCAACGTACCCTGGAGCTCCTCAAAGAAGTGGGGATCCCTGCGCCAGAAACTAAAATTGATGCCTATCCGGGGCAGCTTTCCGGTGGACAGCAGCAACGGGTCATGATTGCCATGGCTATTGCCTGTGAACCGAAACTGTTGATTGCAGATGAACCGACCACCGCTCTGGATGTGACTATTCAAAAGCAGATTCTGGACTTGCTGGAATCGCTACGTCAGCGTCGTCAGATGTCGATGCTGTTTATTACCCATGATCTGGCATTGGTTGGTGAAATTGCCGATCAGGTTATTGTGATGCGCCATGGTGAAATCCGTGAACAGGGTCCGGTTCGGGAGGTGCTGGACCGGCCTCAGGACATGTATACCAAAGCCTTGTTGCACTGCCGCCCGCAACTCTCGCAACGTCCGTTACGTTTGCCGATGATCAGCGATTTTATGAAACAGGATGGTTCAACCTGGCTGGAAGATATTCGTCTGAATACTCAGCTTCCGCAACGTTCACGTGGACTAAAGGGCGGAGAGGAAATTATTCTGGATGTACGGGATCTGCAAAAATCTTTTTATAGTCGTAAAGGACTGTTTGGCAAAGATGAGTTTCAAGCAGTAAAAGGAGTTTCTTTTCAGCTGGCCAAAGGCAAGACCTTGGGGTTGGTCGGGGAGTCCGGTTCGGGTAAAACCACCATTGGCTTGTTGCTGATGCGTCTGCAAAAGGCTACGGGCGGTAAGGCACTGTTTCAGGGTCGGGACATTCTGGACATGTCGGAACAGGAATTTACCCAGTATCAACGTAAAATCCAGATCATTTTCCAGAATCCCTATGCTTCTCTGAATCCGCGCTTTACCGTAGGGCAAATCCTGATGGAACCGATGCAGATTCACAAGATTGGTCAGGATGATGCCGAACGCAAACAAATGGCTCTGGATTTGCTGGAACGGGTCAGCTTGCCTGCTCAGGCTTTTTATCGCTACCCGCATGAGTTTTCCGGTGGTCAGCGTCAGCGGATTGCAATCGCACGTTGCCTGACCTTAAAGCCTGAGATTTTGATCTGCGATGAATCGGTCTCGGCACTGGATGTCTCAGTACAGGCGCAGGTGCTGAATTTACTGCAAGATTTGCAGGATGAATTCGGACTCAGCTATATCTTTATTTCACATGATTTGTCGGTAGTGAAATATATTTCAGATCAGATCATGGTGCTGAATCATGGTGAATTGGTGGAAATCGCCAATTCAGATGAATTGTATCAATCTCCACAGCATGAATATACCAAGCGTTTACTCGGTGCCATTCCGCAAGGGATTCCACAAAGTGCCTGATGCATAAGGCATAAAAAAAGTCAGGCAATGTGCCTGACTTTTTTTATTTATCTTAATTAAAACTTTTTAAAGCCTTTGTTGATACCGTATGGACGACGCGGCGCATTTTCATCACGCTCTTCACGACGACCAAAGCCTTGATCCGGACGGTTTTCACGACGCACAAACTGAGTGCCATTCTGGTTTTCAGCTCTGTCACGACGACCATAAGCATTGTCATCACGACGCTCACGGCCAGTATTATTTTGTGGTTGCTCATCACTGTCACGACGTTGCTGACGCAAGAAACCGCCACGGCGTGCAGCCATCGGCTTGTCCTGCATACGTTCATTACGGCGTTTCGCCATACCAAACAAACCAGTACCTTGACGTGGTTTCAATTCCACAGCTTTGGTCAGGTTGTCGATATCGTTTTTATCCAGTTCAATCCAGCGGCCAGTACGCAGTTCGCGTGGCAGAATCACGGTGCCATAACGGGTACGCAGTAGACGGCTAACTTTCAGACCTTGTGATTCAAAGATACGACGGACTTCACGGTTACGACCTTCTTTCACCACGACCTGGAACCAACGGTTGATCCCGTCACCACCGAGTTCAGAGAAAGATTCGAATTTTGCCGGACCATCGTCAAGCACTACGCCTTTAAGCATGTTGTTGCGAATTTGTGGCGTTACTTCACCCATGACACGAACTGCATATTCACGTTCGATTTCATTCGATGGGTGCATCAAGCGATTCGCAAGTTCACCATCATTTGTGAATAAAAGCAGACCCGTCGAGTTAATATCCAGACGACCCACCATTACCCAGCGATCGCCCGGAATAGCAGGCAGCTGTTCAAATACAGTCGGACGGTTTTCAGGATCGCTACGTGAGCAGATCTCGCCTTCAGGCTTGTAGTAAATAATGACACGACGACGGATTTCGTCTTCAATCTGGAAGGCAACTTTACGACCATCGATGCGAAGCTCATCACCTGGTTCGATTCGTTCACCCACTTGGGCAATTTGCCCGTTGACACTTACACGACCCGCGGCAATGACTTCTTCCATATAACGGCGAGAACCCAAACCAACGCGTGCAAGCACCTTTTGCAACTTTTCACTCATGACAGCATAACCTTAGAAATAATTATCAACAGTTCACCTATTTATGACTTCGGTGCATTCGCATCGAGGGCCATAAAAGCTTCCTTGGCATCCTGCAGGGGAGGCAATTGGCCCAAACTATTCAGGCCAAACGCATTTAAAAATTGTGGCGTTGTCATTAACAACGCAGGTCTTCCAGGGAGTTCACGAAATCCGGACTCTTTAATCCAGTTCCAGTCAAACAGCGTACGCAGGTTTTGACTGTTATTCGTGACACCACGAATCTGTTCAATATCCGCTCGAGTCACTGGCTGGTGATAAGCAATCACCGCAAGTGTCTCTAGTAATGAAGGCGACAAGCGAGCCGGTCGCTCTGGCCAGGTCTGTGCAATAATATTACGATATTTTGCACGCACTTGAAAACGATAACCTTGTGCTGTTTCAATCAGTTCGATCGAACGGCCATGCATCAGCATGGAAAGTTGTTGTAAATACTGACGTAATTCCTGTTTGCTATAGCGATCCTGAAAAGCTTCTTTCAGACGCGCCAATGAAACCGCAGAGTCGCTGGCAAAAATAATGGCTTCAAGCTGCATCAATACTTCATGCAGATTATCTTCTGCAGATAACAGCGTATTTTGATCGAGTGTCATTGACTGGCTCCTTGAATCGCGAGCGGGGCTTCAATACCTGTAGCAATAATCTGAATTTTTTGTTGTCGGGTCAGTTCCAGCACCGCCATAAAGGTCACCACCATACCCATACGGCCTTGGCTCGGTTTTAACAAGTCCTTAAAGCTGAGCACTGCGCCAGTTTCAATACAACTTTCAATATAGGCAATCCGTTCTTCTAACAGTACCGGTTCCTGTTGTACCTGATGAATCACGGGTTCAGGACGGTTAAATATACAAAGCAGGGCATCACGCAATAAATCGCTTGAATAGCCTTCATTCGGCTGCTGGATTTCGCCCAAACTGACATTGGTGGTGAAAGTGTCTCGTTCCAGAATTGGCATCTGGCCCAGACGTTCTGCTGCCTGTTTAATTCTTAAATAATTTTCTAAACGGTCAATCAGTTCTTGTTTTGGATCCTGTTCAATCGCAGCCAGGCTTTTCGGTTTTGGTAATAGCAAACGTGATTTCAGATCTGCCAGTAAGGCTGCCATCACCATATAGTCGGCCGTCAGCTCGATGTTCAGAGATTTCATCGCATCCATATAAGACAAATACTGTGCTGCAATTGGCGCGATATCGACCTGTAACAGATCAAAACCGTTTTTTTGAATCAGGTAAATTAAAAAGTCGAGTGGGCCTTCAAAATGTTCTAATAAGATTTCAAATGCCGCTGGAGGAATGTACAGATCCTCTGGAATTGTATCCTGCCATTCATCCAGAACCCGAATGTGCGGAGCAGATTCCATAGTGTTATGGATAATTTGAGTCATTACAATTATAGGCCACGCGAATTTTCAAAGGCATGCAAAGGCTTGATTTTCGGTATCTGATCGAAAGAAAAGCACAGGATTAAGCGTTGTCATTGTACTGGAAAAGTAACTTTAAATAAATTAAATAAGCCGTCAAAGCCATAAAAACTTAAAAAAATAATGGAATTTATCTACGATTTAAAAATAGCAACGAGAAAAATGACAAAACATAGCTGGAAATGCTACGGTGATTTTTAGGTTAAATTGGTTCTCATAATTAAGCGTATCTGGTAGATGATGTGAGTTGATTCACTTAAAAAACTCGATCAATACAGTGATTCTCATTAAAGTAGGAAATAAGCTAGCTGGCAGATATTGAATGATTTTTAAACGGATTTCCCATTAAAAAACATGAAATTAATAAGTATTAATAAAATATTTCCCTATAATTTTTGGTCGAAAATTCCGCTATAATCTCGAAAAATAGTCAAGAATCACAAAAATCAATAAAAAGGTGAAGAAAGCATGCCACTTATTCTGGTTGTTATTGGGATGATCGCATTCGGGGGATTTTGGGCTTATCCCAAATATCAGATTATGCAGCTTGAAGATGAAGCACGCACAGGGCTGAAATCAGGTGGATTTTCAGCTTTTGCGGAACAGGCCCGACCTGTCATGCAGGCCATGAAAATGGATTTTAGTGTGCTGGACCAATATCCCAATATCCGTTTTTACATGCGGCATATGGCTTATGAGGGTGATCAGCTGGATGAACGGATTAAACTGGATATGCAAGCCATGTCTTGTGAGTCGATCAACTCCTTTAAAGTCATGGAACCCAAGGCACGTACAGCGATGCTGAATGTACTGGAAGAGGATCAGATTATTTTTCATGTGTATCTGAAAAATAAACTGGGTGAAGAGCTCATGCATCATGAACAGAAGCTATCGCAATGTCCAAATTTCATTGCGGTTCGTCATTATGAACGTAGTTCAGATTCCTAAACTGTCTTTGCCAGCCACTGCATATCTGCCGAATTGAAAAGAATAGAACTGCAACCTCTCACCATATGCTGTTTTAGATTTTCATGGTGAGGAATGGCTGTATTCCTTGGTCGCAAATTCAATGATACGTTGGCAAGTTTCTGCCAGGCATACATTTTGGTTGGAGTAGATCTGTAACAACTGTCTCACTAGAGCCAACGTCAGGAAAAATTGGTACTCAGTATGATCAATATTTATAGTGAGATGGGGAGAAGGATGTGCTTCGACCAGAACTGCCTTGGATTGCAGTGTCCAAGGCAGTTCTGCATAGATCAAATCCTGTGCAGAAAATTCATGCTGATTCAGTAGGAGATAAAATAAATCCATTCATTCTGACTCCCTCAATGTTTGTAGGAATTTCTCAAGCGTCATTTATTCAAAGGCGCTGACATCTCCCATACCACGACGAATCACTTCTGGATGATCACCTGATAAATCTACAATAGAGGTCGTGCTTAACGTGCCTAAACCACTATCTACAAACACATCAATGCGTTTGCCCAGTTGCATTTCAATATCATAAGGATCATCGAGTGGGTCAGTCTGACCCGGTAAAATCAGGGTAGAGGTCAACAACGGTTCACCGAGTTCTTTGAGCAGCATCTGACACACCGGATTATTTGGAATGCGCAGACCAATGGTTTTTTTCTTGGGATGCATCAACCGACGTGGCACTTCACTGGTCGCAGGTAAAATAAAGGTCGTGATGGCCGGTGTATTATTTTTCAGCAAACGGTACATGGCATTGTCCACTTTGGCATAAGTGGCAATATCGGATAAATCACAGCACAGAATCGCATATTGATGCTTTGGGCCCAAACCACGAATTTGCGCAATCCGCTCCATGGCACTCTTGTTCCCAATCTGGCAACCAATCGCATAGGCCGCATCAGTGGGATAGACCACCACATCACCCGCACGGATACGTTCCACTGCCTGACTGATTAAGCGGGGTTGCGGATTGTCTGGGTGTACGCGTAAATGCAGCATAGAGACTACTCCAAGCTTGGGCTGATGGCTTATTATGTGGCGCTCAGGCAAGATCTGGCAATCATAAAAAAGGTAGATTTGTGTAATTTAATCAAGCATTTCACGTATAAATTCATCAGATTGTAAACTTTTGCCACCTCTGATGCAGATACAGATACATTGGATAAAGCGTGCTGCATCACGTGGAAGTTTGGCTGTACCATTAAAATAAGCCTGTACTTGAGCGTAGACATTATCTTTAAAGCTGGCACCATCACCGCCGTCGCCAGCCAGGTTATCCAAAGAAACCCGGAATTTACGGCCAAAAGCCTGGGCAAACATCCATTCAATCGCCTGTGGCTTGATTTCGACCTGTTCAAATAAAGCCTGCTGTTCGCGGGTGCGGCCATCCGGTGCATACCAGTAACCCAGATCAGGCAACAGACGGCGTTTGTCTCCGGCAATGGTCCAGTGACTGATTTCATGCAAGGCACTATTAAAGAAACCATGCGCAAACTGGATCAGGGCAGGACGGTCTGCGCTGGCAGGGAAATATTCTGGTTCAAATTCGCCGCGCACTAAAGTGACATTTAAATGGGAAAACCAGTGATTAAAGTGTAAGATGAGCCAGTCCACTTGCTGCGCTTCTGACGATAAATTCGCCCATGGCGAGAGTTGCACTTGTTGTGTTGAACTGTCAGAATCAAGGCTTGGAATTGTGCTAACGAGTGATGAAACATTCACTTCTGTTTGCGGCTGCAACAGATGCATGACTTGAGTTACCCAAATGGTCTGTCGAAATAAGTACAAAATTGTATCTTAATCTTTGACAGAGTACTGATGAATTTGTAGAATTGCCGCCTTAATTATGTCAGCAAATACCTTTCCGGCACAGATTGAGCCGTTTAAATGGGCTGAACAGGGCTTTAAATGGTCAGGTCAACTGCCTTTATCCCGCTTTGTTCGTATCGCTCGTGAAGCTGTTGGATCAATTGATGATCAATTGATTAACATAGACTGTAAGCTATCAATGGATGCCTATCATCGTATTGCATGGCTAGATGGTCACGTTGAAACAAAAGTTCCTATGGAATGCCAGCGTTGTCTGGAAACTGTAGAAATTGAACTGGTTTCATCGTTCCATTTAGCACTTGTGGATGATGAGTCACTGATAGAGCGCTTGGATGAGGATGCTGATTTCATCGTCCTAGGTGAAAGTGAAGCAACGACCAAAGGTGATTATGATGCACCTGCGACCGCTGATTTGCTCGCGCTGATAGAAGATGAACTGTTATTGTTGATGCCGTTGTCGCCTAAACATGAGTTTTGTGAACATAAGCATCAACCTGCCGTAGAAGAAGTGGCTGAAGAAAAACGGGACAACCCGTTTGAAGTTTTGGCTGCTTTGAAGGGTAAACTTAACTAATTTTTGTGTTATACTCTTGTGTATAAGACAATCGAATTTGTTCTGATCCATTTTTTCGATCTTTGTAAGGAGCCATCATGGCCGTTCAGCAAAACCGTAAAAGTCGCTCTCGCCGTGACATGCGCCGTTCACATGACGCTTTAACCGAGAATGCATTAACTGTAGACCAAGCTACTGGCGAGACTCACCGTCGTCACCACGTATCTAAAGATGGTATCTACCGTGGTCGTCAATTATTCGCTAAAGCATCTGCTGAATAATTGGTGATGTATTAAGCGTCAAGCTTAGTAGAAAAAATGGGAGCATTTAGCTCCCTTTTTTTTGTTTTTGATTTTTAGGTGTATCGGTTTTTTGTTGTATTTGGCAATTACCGCCAGCAAAATTACATGCTAAATTGCGCTCCACAATGATTTAGGTGGTCTTATTGGTCAGTCTTCTTGTTAGGATTGAAGAAGCACACCTCTTGAATGAAAGGATTTTATTATGTCTGCTACACCACTCGAACAAGCAGCACCCGCAACAAAAACTGCATTTGTGTTTCCGGGTCAGGGTTCCCAAAAAGCCGGTATGCTGGCTGAGCTTGCAGAACAGTTTGCGAGTATTCGCGAGACATTTGCAGAAGCATCTGAAGCCGTCGGTTTTGATCTGTGGCAGATTGCGCAAAGTGGCGAAGGTCTGGATCAAACTGAATTTACCCAGCCGGTATTGCTGACTGCAAGTATTGCCTTATGGCGCGTGTGGTTGGAATCTGGCGGTGTAGCACCGAAATATCTTGCAGGCCATTCACTGGGTGAATACAGCGCACTGGTTGCATCAGGTGCTTTAAGCCTGGGTGATACTGCGAAGCTAGTGAACTTGCGTGGCAAATTGATGCAAACTGCTGTACCTCAGGGTGTGGGTGCGATGGCTGCCATTTTGGGTCTGGACGATGCCAAAGTGATTGAGCTGTGTGCACAAGCAACTGCAGCAGGCGAAGGTTCTGTCGAAGCGGCGAACTACAATGCGCAAGGGCAGGTTGTGGTTGCAGGCAATAAAGATCGCGTTGAAGCAGTGATGGCATTGGCCAAAGAAAACGGCGGAAAAGCCATTGCATTGCCAGTATCGGTTCCATCGCATTGTTCATTGATGAAACCTGCTGCTGAACAGTTTGCTCCGGCATTGGAACAAACCGCCATTGAGCTGCCACGTATTCCTGTATTACAAAATGTAGGCGCGCAAGCGGCAACCAATGTAGATGAATTGCGTCAGGCGTTGACCGCGCAACTTTATGAGTCAGTACAATGGACCAAAACCTTACAATACCTTCAAGATGAAGGCATTGAGTACATCGTAGAATGTGGTCCGGGTAATGTATTGACCAACTTGGCGAAACGCTTGCCGAATATTCAAAAAGCACTTCCACTGGACAGTCAATCCCGTCTGGAAGATGCATTAAACACCGTATTGGCGGCAGAAGGGAAAAGTGCATGACACAGGAACGTAAAGTTGCTCTGGTAACAGGTGCAAGTCGTGGTATTGGTGCTGCGATCGCACAACAGTTGATTCAAGACGGTTATTTTGTCATAGGTACTGCAACGTCTAAAGCAGGTGCGGAAAAATTATCTGCACAGTTTGCTGAAAATGGTGCTGGAAGAGTACTAGATGTACGTGACGGTGCAGCGATTGATGGGCTGGTAACGGACATCGAACAGAACTATGGTCCAGTCCTTGCGTTGGTCAATAATGCCGGTATTACCAAAGACAATTTGCTGCTGCGTATGTCTGAAGATGACTGGGATGATATTTTAAATATTCACCTGAAAGCAGTTTACCGTTTGTCTAAGCGCGTACTCAAAGGCATGACCAAGGCGCGTTTCGGTCGCATCATCAACATCAGTTCTGTGGTGGCACACTTTGCCAACCCGGGTCAGGCCAACTATTCTGCTGCCAAAGCAGGTATTGAAGCATTTAGCCGTAGCCTTGCCAAAGAAATGGGTAGCCGTCAGATTACGGTAAACTCGGTAGCACCAGGTTTTATTGCGACTGAAATGACTGAACAGTTAAGCGAAGAAATTCGTAAAAAAATGACTGAGCAAGTGGCATTAAACCGTTTAGGTGATCCACAGGATATCGCAAATGCCGTAAGTTTCTTGGCTTCAGATAAAGCCAGTTACATTACTGGTACAGTTATGCATGTAAATGGGGGCTTATACATGAGCTAAGCTCAAGTATAAACTTTCCAAATTTTTTAGATTCAATTAAACTAACGGCATTAAAAACGCCACAAGCAATGAGGAGAATTCCTGTGAGCGATATCGAACAACGTGTTAAGCAAGCAGTTGCAGAACAACTTGGTATCAAAATCGAAGAGATTAAAAACGAAGCATCTTTCATGGATGACTTAGGTGCAGATTCTCTAGATCTAGTTGAACTTGTTATGTCTTTCGAAAATGATTTCGACATCACGATTCCTGATGAAGATTCTAACGAAATCACAACTGTTCAATCTGCAATTGACTACGTTTCTAAGAAACTAGGTTAATCGCCGATTTCAGCTTTGCTGAACATAAAGACCACCCTAGAGGTGGTTTTTTTGTGTCTGCTTTTCACATGAATGGAGGTTTTACAATTCATTACCTTTCTGTCACCAATGACTAACTATCTCTCTAGAGTTTTCATTATAAAAATAAGAGTGATGTGACATTAACAACAAGAATGGAGTCCGCTATGGGTCTTTTTGATTTTGTAAAAGGTATTGGTAAGAAGAATACAGCTGCTGCAGAACCACAGGCTGCACCTACAACGACAACGCCGACTGCAACACAACCTGCAGAGCCTTCTGCTCAGGAAGTGGCAAATAAACTACTCGGCCATGTGAAAAGTCTGGGCCTTCCGATCACTGGCTTATCCATCAGTTATAACTCCGCTTCTGATCTGGCGACGATCAGAGGTCAGGTACAAAGTCAGGCCGATCGTGAAAAGATCGTCCTGGCCGTGGGTAATATTGATCATGTGGCCAAAGTGGATGATCAGCTTACGGTAAGCAGTCCTGAGCCGGAAAGTAAGTTCTACACGGTGAAATCGGGTGACAGTTTGTCAAAAATCTCAAAAGAATTTTATGGTGATGTCAATCAGTATAATAAGATTTTTGAAGCCAACCGTCCGTTGCTCAAAGATGCAGATGATATTTTTCCGGGACAGGTGCTCCGCATTCCTGCTTGATTTTTAATAAGTCCAATTAATATTCGATCACAAAGCCCCGTTTGGGGCTTTGTTGTTTTTTTTGCCAGTAGCTTTAAAAAGCCATCACTACTAAATACCCAAGTCCAGATATAAACTTTCTTTGACTTCTTCCATCACCACATAACTGTGCGAGGAGGCGGAAGCGGGCAGTTTTTTCAGTAAATCCCCCAGTAAACGCCGATAAGCACTCATTTCTTTTAAACGCGCTTTGACCAGATAATTAAAATCACCGGAAATTAAATGGCATTCCAGGACTTCTGGAATCTCAGTCAGATTACGAGCCACCTGATCAAAGACATCACCTGATTTGGCTGAGAGTTTAATTTCCAGAAAAACCAGCAGGTTGCGCTCCAGCATTTCCGGATTTAAACGGGCGTAATAGCCCATGATGATGCCTTCACGCTCTAGCCGTTTTACCCGCTCTGAACAGGGTGTGGTCGATAGATTGACGCGTGCTGCAAGTTCGCTAATGGCAATCCGGCCATCGCGTTGCAGGATATCCAGAATCATGCGGTCAATGCGGTCTAATTTGCGCATCAATATTTCCCTCTTTTTTTTAATTCTGCCCGAAAAAATATTTATTTCACTGAATATACAGTCTGAATATAGTGAATTTAACTATTAAAGCAAAAATATACTAGTGAAATAAACTGAAAAGATGTTTGAGGGTTAAGGTAATGCGCGTATTGGTTTTAGGTAGTGGTGTGATTGGTGTGGCAAGCGCTTACTATCTGGCGCAGCAGGGAGCAACCGTGACTGTGTTGGATCGTCAGGTAGGTCCGGCGCAAGAAACCAGCTTCGGTAATGCCGGGCAGATTTCTCCAGGATATTCGACCCCTTGGGCTGCACCAGGTATTCCATTTAAGGCAGTCAAATGGATGTTTCAGCATCATGCACCGTTGGCGATCAATGTCGATGGCAGCTTGTGGCAATTGCAGTGGATGGCACAAATGCTGAAAAACTGTAATGCCCAGCATTATGCAGTCAATAAAGAACGGATGGTGCGTGTGGCTGAATACAGCCGTGACTGTTTACGTAATTTGCGCCGTGATATTGGCATCTCTTATGAAAACCGCGCGAAAGGTACTTTGCAGATTTTCCGTAAAGATGCGCAGCTGGATGCAGTTCAGCGCGATATCGAAGTTCTGAAGGAAACTGGAGTTGAGTTTGAACTGCTGGATCGCGATGGACTGGCGCGTGTAGAACCGGCATTGGCACAGGCAAAAGACAAACTGGTGGGTGGTCTTCATTTACCCAATGATGAAACAGGTGACTGCTATCTGTTTACCAATGCCCTGGCAGAACATGCCAAAGGGATGGGTGTAGAGTTTAAGTTTAATCAAAACGTTGAAAAGCTGATTGTAGAAGGTGACCAGATCAAAGGTGTTCTGGTGAATGGTCAGGTGCTCACGGCAGATAAATATGTGCTGGCCTTTGGTAGTTATTCACGTGATTTCCTCAAACCGCTTGAACTGAATTTACCGGTCTATCCGGTGAAAGGTTATTCACTGACCATTCCGATTTTAGATCCGGCCTATGCACCACAATCTACAGTACTGGATGAAACCTATAAAATTGCGATTACCCGTTTCGACCAGCGCATCCGCGTAGGGGGAATGGCTGAACTGAGCGGTTTTAATCTGGGATTAAATGAAGACCGTCGCGGCACGCTGGAAATGGTGACCCGTGATTTATTCCCGGGGGGTGACATGAATCAGGCCAGCTTCTGGACAGGCCTGCGTCCAATGACCCCGGACAGTACGCCAATTATTGGGAAAACCCGTTTTAAAAACCTGTTCCTGAATACTGGACATGGCACGCTGGGCTGGACCATGGCCTGCGGTTCAGGAAAATTAATCAGCGATCTGGTCTTGGCCCGTGATCCTGAAATCAGCACCGAAGGTCTGTCATTGGCGCGCTATCACCAGGCGGCTTAAGACCATCTGAGGCGGAATATTCAAGGAGGAATGTATGCCACGTCCCATTACTGCGATCATTCATCAGCAGGCGCTTGCGCATAATTTAAGTGTGGCGCGCCAATGTATGCCCAATAGTCAGGTATTTGCCGTGGTCAAGGCTAATGCCTATGGGCACGGGATTGAACGGGTCTATGCTGCACTTCAAGGTGCAGACGGTTTTGCTTTTCTGGATATTGAAGAGGGCACGCGCCTACGTGCGCTGGGATGCAAGAAGCCGCTGCTGTTGCTCGAAGGTATTTTCGCTCTCGCGGATTTATTTGAATGTGCGAAGCATGAAATGAGCTTTGCCATTCATTCCCGACATCAAGTGCAATGGCTGAAACAGTTTGCCGAAATAGCGCCGGATGCACAGTTTGATGTGTATTTGAAAATGAACAGCGGCATGAACCGTCTGGGTTTCGAGCCGCAGCAATATGCAGAGATCTGGCAGGAGCTGCAACAGCTGAACACTGTCCGTTCCATTACCCATATGACCCATTTCTCCGATGCGGATGGCCAGCGTTTTGGCGTGGACGGGATTCAGTATCAAAACCTGATTTTTAGCCAGTCCATTCAGGGGCTTGAAGGTAAAATCTCGCTCAGTAATAGCGCAGCCATTCTGCGGCATCATCAAACCCTTCATTCAGACATTGTACGTAGCGGCATCATGCTGTATGGCAGTTCACCAGATTATCCAACACACACGATTCAAGACTGGAATCTGCAACCGAGCATGAGCTTGCGCAGTGAAATTATTGCCATTCAAACGATCCAGACAGGTCAGAGTGTTGGCTATGGTTCCAAATTTATTGCCATGCAGGAAATGCGGGTCGGGATTGTGGCCTGTGGTTATGCCGATGGTTATCAACGACTATCGGAGACCGGTACACCCTTGCTGGTAGATTCAATCAAAACGCACACATTGGGTCGAATCAGTATGGATATGCTGGCGGTAGATCTGACTGCACTGCCGCACGCAGATATAGGTAGTGAAGTGGTACTTTGGGGCCAATCTTCCCAAGGTGTGGTTTTGCCGATTGATGAAGTGGCGGCCAGTTCAGGCACCATCGGCTATGAGCTGATGTGTGCGGTGACCGCTCGGGTTCATTTCCAGATTGACGCTTAAATTTTTAATTTAAATTTTATTTAAATATCCCAAACAAGGAATATCAGCATGACACAGGCAAATACAGCCATTCAGCGACTCAACAGCAATCAAATTATGAGTGCGGTGACGATTCATCAGCAAACCGTGTATCTATCGGGTCAGGTGCCGAATAGCACGGATCTGGATGTACGCGGACAAACACTGGAAGTCTTTGCAAAAATTGAGGAATTGCTCGCATTGGCAAATACCGATAAAAGCCAGCTGCTTTCTGCACAATTATTTGTCAAGCATCTAGATGATTTTGCTACCGTAAACCAGCTTTGGGTGGAATGGTTACGAGGTCATGGTACGCCGGCACGTGCTACGATTCAGGCAGATTTGGTCAATCCGGACTGGCTGATTGAAATTGCAGTCATTGCAGCTCAAGCTTAATTGAATTTTTGATATTGAAATCTCCCATGCAATGATTTAAGTCGTTTTAGTGCAGTAAATCTCACTGAACAGCGCAGTAAAAAGTATGAAAATGTCATATAAGCGTTCGAGGACTGAACGTTGTAAATTCAGCTTGATGCTGTTGTAAAGATTAAAAAGGATGTAAAAATGAAAACCACCCCGGGCACAGAAGACGTAAAATCGTCGCCGCATGAGTTGCAACGAAAACTCTCTAACCGACATTTGCAGTTAATCGCCATTGGTGGCTGTATCGGTACTGGCCTGTTTATGGGATCGGGAAAAACCATCTCCCTGGCAGGCCCTTCAATTTTGATCATTTATATGATCATTGGTGGCATGTTCTTCTTCCTGATGCGTGCGTTGGGTGAAATGCTGTTGTCCAATCTGCATTACAAATCTTTTATTGATATGGCCCATGACCTGATCGGGCCGGGTGCTGGCTATTATATTGGCTGGTCGTACTGGCTGGGTTGGGTGCTGGTAGGGATTGCCGATCTCGCGGCGATTATTAACTATCTGAGTTTCTGGTTGCCCGAAGGCATGGCCTTTACCCCGATGGGGCAGGCGATGATTAGTGTGGGTTGTGTGCTGTTTATTCTCGCGATTAACTTGGTCACGGTAAAACTGTTTGGTGAGATTGAATTCTGGTTCGCACTAATCAAGATTTTAGCCATTCTTGGTTTGATCTTTGTCGGTGGTTATATGGTGTTTAGCGGTTTTCAGGCACCGAGTGGCGCCGTCGCCAGCTTTAGTAATGTCTGGGCGCATGGTGGCTTATTTCCCAAAGGCTTTACTGGTTTTCTGGCAGGCTTCCAGATTGCCATGTTTGCCTTTGTCGGGGTGGAACTGCTCGGTACGATGGCGGCAGAAACCAAAGATCCGGAAAAGAATTTACCCAAAGCGGTCAACGCCATTCCTACGCGGATCATTCTGTTCTATGTATTGTCATTGCTGATGATCATGTCAGTTACACCATGGCATTTGATTCCTGCGGATCAAAGTCCATTTGTGAGTTTGTTCCTGTATGCCGGTATTCCAACTTCAGCCATTATCATGAACCTGGTGGTATTGTCGTCAGTAATGTCCTCTATGAACAGTGGGGTATTCTCGACCAGTCGTATGTTGTTTGGTTTGGCACGTGATGGACAGGCGCCTCAAGCTTTAGCGCGGTTATCTAGTCGGGCAGTACCAGCCACAGGGTTATTTTTCTCCTGTGCTTTTATTATGTTGGGGGCAGCATTTCAGTATTTTGTACCAAACACCATGGAAGCTTTTACTCTGGCAAGTTCGCTGTGTGTGATCCTGTTTATTAGTATCTGGAGCATCATCATGGTGTGCTATATCCGTTACCGTAAGCAGCAACCGCAAAAGCATGCCGCCTCGACCTTTAAAATGCCGGGTGGGGTATGGATGTCTTATGTGGTATTGGCATTCCTGTTATTCGCCTTGATTATTTTAAGCCTGGAACCTGACACTCTAAAAGCTCTGATGATCAGTCCTTTATGGTTGATTATTCTGGCGGTGACCTATCGACTGCTGTATAAGCCACGTATGCGTCAGCGTGGTAATCATTAAATATTCAGACATAAAAAATCCCCGACTGATCGGGGATTTTTTTTGATTGCGTGGGTGAATTAGAAAGTAGGTTTAACCACGACTAAAATCACCACTGCAAATAAGATCAAGGTTGGCATCTCATTAAAATAACGCCAAAACTTGTGTGACTTGTAGTGTGCATTACCAATCAGCTTCTTGCGGTAATAACCACACACCAGATGGTAAATCACCAATAAGCCGACCAGGCCGACTTTAAGGTAAAACCATAAGGCTTCATGGTAATGACGCGTTGCATCACCCCAATCCACCAGAAAGTGTGCCGTAATCAAGGTGGCCAACATGGCTGGCCACATGATGCCACGGTACAACTTGCGTTCCATGACTTCAAAGCGTTGATGACTGATGGCATCTTCGCTCATGGCATGATAAACATATAAACGTGGCAAGTAGAACAAAGCCGCGAACCAGCAAACTACTGCAATAATATGTAATGCTTTTACCCACAAGAAAGCATCAGAAGGAGCATCCATCAAGTCACCCTAAATTGGGCAGCTTAGCCTTCCCACTTTTTGAAAATGAGACAAGCATTTACGCCGCCGAAACCGAAACTGTTACTCATCACAGTATTCAATTTTGCGTCACGTTTTTCAAGCACGATATCAAACGGTTTCGCGCCTTCATCCAGCTCGGTCACGTTGATGTTTGGCGCAATAAAGTCATTTTGCATCATCAGAACCGAATAAATCGCTTCCTGAACACCAGCAGCACCCAGACTGTGACCCGTCATTGATTTGGTTGAGCTTAATGGAGGAACCTGGCCTTCACCGAAAGCACGTTCCATTGCTTTAAGTTCTGTGATGTCACCCGCTGGAGTAGAAGTACCATGTGTGTTTACATAGTCAATTTTATCGACACCGTGTTGCTTTGCTTCTTCTAAAGCCATCAGTACGCAACGTGTTGCACCTTCACCAGATGGTGCAACCATATCAGCACCATCTGAGTTAGCTGCATAGCCTACGACCTCGGCAAGAATGTTAGCACCACGCGCTTGCGCATGTTCCAAAGACTCAAGGATCACAAAACCGCCACCACCGGCAATCACGAAACCGTCACGGTCTGCAGAATAAGGGCGTGATGCTGTTTCAGGGCTGTCATTGTATTTAGAGCAAAGTGCGCCCATCGCATCAAACAACAAGCTTTGTGACCAGTGATCTTCTTCACCGCCACCCGCCAGCATTAAATCTTGTTTGCCGAGTTGAATCAGGTTGTAGGCATAACCAATCGCATCCGCAGAGGTTGCACATGCGCTGGTAATGGTATGCGCCACGCCTTGTAATTTGAATGCAACGCCAACGTTTGCTGTAATGGTGTTGGTCATATTACGTGGTACAAAGAAAGGACCGACTTTACGCGCACCTTTGGTTTGCAATAATTCGTTCATTTCAATAACAGAAGCAGTTGAACCGCCACCTGAACCACCCGCGATACCATAGCGTGGGTTGCCAGCTAGATCTTCAACCTTTAAACCTGCATGTTCAACTGCAGCAAGAGCTGAGTTGTACGCATACATTGCACATACACCCATAAAGCGTTTCAGTTTGCGGTCGATCCCGTCGAAATCCTGCTCGGCTGCAGCACTGACATGACTTTTGAAATTGAGTTCAGCATAAGTCGGATTAAAACGTGTTCCTGAAATCCCGTTTTGTAAAGAATGGTTTACATCCTCTAATGTATTACCAATACATGAGTTAATACCCATGCCAGTGATGACAACACGTTTCATCTACAGATCCTTATAGTTTGCTCTATGCTCAGCGGCAGATATCTGGGTTTTAAAATCGCCCAATCCAGCGCTTAGCCTTATTTCATGATGGGGAACATGATAGCAGAAAGACTTTTGAAATCTTATGGCAAATGTTATGCCGTGTGACAGTCGGTTGAGTTTGTGAGTCGGCGTGTAGGGGTTTTACTAAATGAAACAGAATAAAGTTGAGATAAACGCTGACTACACCTAGTATTTATACCAAATACAAGCACATGAATGCTGAGGTAAAAAATGGTAAATGCTAATAATAAACAATCTAATGGTCTGATTTCGAATGCCTTTGGAGTGGCGAAAAAGTTCAGCTCAACTGGATTGGATTTATTGAATCATGTTGCACCGGATTCGGTAACTAAAGCGTTGAAGCCTTCTAGTTCCGATCAGGTGATTGACGGTTCGGCGAAGACGAAAAGCGCTTTTTCAGCTAAAAAATATGATAATCCTCAGCAAATGCTTCGCGAGCATCTTCCAAATGTCTCTCGTCAACTTCTCGGGCGCCGCTTTAATACCGTGAATAATGTCGCGCATTTTGTTTCTCCAGACTTAACCGAAAAAGTGTCTAACTACTTTTATGACCGTCTGAATCAATTCAGTAATCAAACCAGTTCGGTGGATGCCATTCTGAATGAAGCTGGAGCGAAAGATTTAGAAGAATTGACTCAGGACGTCGACCGATCCAAGCGAATTTCACAGGCTTTAGGTGAACAAAACAAATGGATTGCGACGGTTCAGGGTGCAGTGAGTGGTGCTTCAGGGATGCTTGGCACCGCGATTGATATTCCCGCTTCTTTACTGATGGCGTTGCGTACCATTTATCAAGTCGGTCGCTCTTATGGTTTTGACCTGAGCAAAGAAGATGATCAGGAAATCGTCCAGCATATCTTTAGACAGATCGACCTGAGCCTGATTGCAGAAAAGCAAACCTTGTTATTGGGTTTAAAAGCGTTAAGTAATACCCTTAAAACTCATGATATCTCCCAGCTACAAGCCATGCTAGGTTCTGATAATGATGTCAGCGCTATCAAACAATGGCTAAGTCGTCATGAGGGAGAGGCTAAATGGGAATGGATGAATCATCTGCCAAAAATTTCGATTCTGGAGCGATTAACCAAACTAACGCCTCTGGCAAGTGCAGGTATTGGTGCAGTATATAGCCACCGTTTTGTCGAGGATGTAAATCAGAAAGCTCAAGAAGCATTCTCACATGCACGCCAATACCTGATTCAGCATCAGGATTCGCAATTGTCTCCTTATGCTGCCTATGAAAAAGCAGTCAGTTTGTTACAACAGGCAACTCCGAAACTCCTAAATGGTGCCTCTCACGACGTTGAGCCTGCGAAAGATAAGCCGATCATGGATAAAGATATTGCGATTGAAGGCAATAACACGATTACCCAAGTCAAGCTGGTTAAAAAAGAGCAGAATGATCTAAGCTCTGAAGAAGCAGAAGTGAAGAAAGATGAAAAGGTGAGTGAAGGGCTGGAGGCGCTTAACGATGAGTTGGTTGAACCTGCGGTAGATAAGCAGTCGCAACAACCCGCTTTAACCAAAACTTCATTTGATCCGGAAATCGAAGCTGAACTGCATCCAGAAGCTGCTGACGAGGCAGAGGCTGCTACGGAAACTTCACAGCAGGGTGCAGAGGATCAAGAAAATTCGGAAACTGAATCTGAAGCTCAAGACGTTACCAAAAAAGTCAGTAAAAATTCAAAAAAATAAGCGAATTTTGAAGGTAAATAAAAGCAGGCAAATGTCGTGAGAAACGGTATTTGCTTGGCTTGAGTAGGTTGACCAATTTTGCATCTTGAATTACAATTGCATGCCCTCAAAAAGTAGTAGTTTTTTGGGGCTTTTTATTAACGGGAGAATTGCCAAATGGCAACAACAAATCAGTTGATCCGCAAGGGTCGTACGACTTTAGTTGAAAAATCTAAAGTTCCTGCGTTGAAGGCTTGTCCACAGCGCCGTGGTGTTTGTACACGTGTTTACACAACTACACCTAAAAAACCTAACTCAGCAATGCGTAAAGTTTGCCGTGTTCGCTTAACTTCAGGTTTCGAAGTTTCTAGCTACATCGGTGGTGAAGGCCATAACCTACAAGAGCACAGTGTTGTGCTTATCCGTGGTGGTCGTGTTAAAGACTTACCAGGTGTACGTTACCATACCGTTCGTGGTTCTTTAGACTGTGCTGGTGTTAAAGATCGTAACCAGTCTCGTTCTAAATACGGTACTAAACGTCCTAAGAAATAATTCGTTAAGAATTAAATTTTAAGAAGGTAGAACCGCAATCCTTTATCGTCTCGCTTGTCTGATTTCTGCATTAATTTTGTGAAAATTCCAAGCGACGTATAGTAAGGCCAGCGAGTAGTACATGACACTTTGTACTCATGCTGGATAAACCTGAAGTGTCATCTTTATAGGTAGTTTAAAATGCCAAGACGTCGCGTAGTCGCTGCTCGTGAAATCCTTCCGGATCCTAAGTTCAGCAGCCAAACAATCGCTAAATTCATGAACCACGTAATGCAAGATGGTAAAAAATCTATTGCTGAAAGTATCGTTTACGGTGCTTTAGACCGCGTTCAAGAAAAATCTAAAGTAGACCCAGTTGAATTTTTCGAGACTACTCTTGAAAAAGTTCGTCCTATGGTCGAAGTAAAAGCACGCCGTGTTGGTGGTGCTACATACCAAGTTCCTATGGAAGTACGCCCATCCCGTCGTACTGCTCTAGCGATGCGTTGGTTAGTAGATGCTGCTGCTAAGCGTTCTGAAAAAACTATGGCTTTACGTCTTGCTGGCGAGTTGCTTGATGCATCTGAAGGCAAAGGCGCTGCGGTTAAGAAACGTGAAGATGTGCACCGTATGGCTGAAGCCAACAAAGCATTCTCTCACTACCGTTTCTAAGCAGATAAAACAGGCCCTATTCAGGAGGGTGATAAGACCGTCATGGTTTTGTCACCAAAGCGCTTTAAGTTGCTATGCAGCTTAAAGCGTCCTGTTTTAAACAACAAAATTTAGGAATGCTAGAAATCATGGCACGTCAAACCCCAATTTCTCGTTATCGTAACATTGGTATTTCTGCGCACATTGATGCGGGTAAAACCACAACTACAGAACGTATTCTGTTCTACACAGGTGTATCTCACAAAATTGGTGAAGTACACGATGGTGCAGCAACAATGGACTGGATGGAGCAAGAGCAAGAACGTGGTATTACCATTACTTCTGCTGCTACGACTACATTCTGGTCAGGTATGTCTAAACAGTTCCCTGAACACCGTATCAACGTAATTGATACACCGGGACACGTTGACTTCACAATTGAAGTTGAACGTTCTATGCGTGTTCTTGATGGTGCGTGTATGGTTTACTGTGCTGTAGGTGGTGTACAACCTCAGTCTGAAACTGTATGGCGTCAAGCGAACAAATACCAAGTGCCTCGTTTAGCATTCGTGAACAAGATGGACCGTACTGGTGCCAACTTCTTCCGTGTTGTTGAACAAATGAAAACACGTTTAGGTGCATCTCCAGTACCTGTAGTAATCCCTGTTGGCGCTGAAGAAAACTTCCAAGGCGTAATCGACTTGATCGAAATGAAAGCGATCATTTGGGACGAAGCTTCACAAGGTATGAAGTTTGAATACGGTGAAATCCCGGCTGAACTTCAAGAAACTGCTGAAGAGTGGCGTACAAACATGGTTGAAGCTGCTGCTGAAGCTTCTGAAGAGTTAATGGATGAATACCTGAACAATGGCGATTTGACTAAAGAACAAATCGTTGCTGGTCTACGTGTCCAAACTTTGGCTTGTCAAATTCAACCAATGCTTTGTGGTACAGCATTCAAAAACAAAGGTGTTCAACGTATGTTGGACGCAGTAATTGAATTCTTACCGTCGCCTACAGAAGTTAAAGCGATTGAAGGTGTTCTTGACGATAAGGCTGAAACTAAAGCGATTCGTGAAGCATCTGACGAAGCTCCGTTCTCTGCACTTGCGTTCAAAATCATGAACGACAAATTCGTAGGTAACTTAACTTTCGTACGTGTTTACTCTGGTGTTCTTAAACAAGGTGATTCTGTTTATAACCCAGTTAAATCTAAACGTGAACGTATCGGCCGTATCGTGCAAATGCACGCGAACGATCGTCAAGACGTTGAAGAAATTCGTGCGGGTGATATCGCTGCGTGTGTAGGTCTTAAAGACGTAACTACAGGTGATACACTTTGTGATGAGAAAAATGTCATCACACTTGAGCGTATGGAATTCCCAGAGCCAGTAATTGCATTGGCTGTTGAACCAAAAACTAAAGCTGACCAAGAAAAAATGTCAATTGCTTTAGGTCGTTTGGCTAAGGAAGATCCATCATTCCGCGTTCGTACTGATGAAGAGTCAGGTCAAACAATCATCGCTGGTATGGGTGAACTTCACCTTGACATTATTGTTGACCGTATGAAGCGTGAATTCGGTGTTGAAGCAAACATTGGTAAACCAATGGTTTCTTACCGTGAAACGATCAAAAAGTCAGTTGAGCAAGAAGGTAAATTCGTTCGTCAAACTGGTGGTAAAGGTAAATTTGGTCACGTATACGTACGTTTAGAGCCAATGGATGCTGATGCTGGTAAAGACTACGAGTTCGTTGAAGAAGTTGTTGGTGGTGTAGTTCCTAAAGAATTCTTCGGTGCTGTGGATAAAGGTATCCAAGAGCGTATGAAGAATGGTGTCCTTGCTGGTTACCCAGTAGTTGGCATTAAAGCTACATTGTTTGACGGTTCTTACCACGATGTCGATTCGGACGAATTATCGTTCAAGATGGCTGGTTCTTATGCCTTCCGTGACGGTTTCATGAAAGCAGATCCTGTTCTTCTTGAACCTATCATGAAAGTTGAAGTAGAAACTCCAGAAGACTACATGGGCGATATCATGGGTGACTTAAACCGTCGTCGTGGTATGGTTCAAGGTATGGATGACTTGCCTGGTGGTACTAAAGCAATTAAAGCTGAGGTTCCACTTGCTGAGATGTTTGGTTACGCGACTCAAATGCGTTCTATGTCTCAAGGCCGTGCAACATACTCTATGGAATTTGCTAAATATGCTGAAACTCCACGTAACGTGGCTGAAGGCATCATTTCTAAATTCCAGTCTGGCGGTAAAAAAGGTGACGACGAGTAATCTTTCGATTACTATAAGCCCAAACTAATTCATAGTTAAAAACCAAGTGCTCATGCAGTGATCCTGCATGAGTAGTTTAAAAAGGAAGATCTCATGGCTAAGGCTAAGTTTGAACGTAATAAGCCACACGTTAACGTGGGCACAATTGGTCACGTTGACCATGGTAAAACAACTTTAACAGCTGCAATTGCAACTGTATGTGCGAAGAAATTCGGTGGCGAAGCGAAAGACTACGCTGCAATCGACTCTGCACCAGAAGAAAAAGCACGCGGTATTACAATTAATACTTCACACGTAGAATACGATTCTCCAACTCGTCACTACGCACACGTAGACTGCCCGGGCCACGCCGATTATGTTAAAAACATGATTACTGGTGCTGCTCAAATGGACGGCGCGATCCTTGTATGTGCTGCGACTGATGGTCCTATGCCACAGACTCGTGAACACATCCTGCTTTCTCGTCAGGTAGGTGTACCTTACATCGTTGTATTCTTGAACAAATGCGACCTTGTAGACGACGAAGAGCTTCTTGAGCTAGTTGAAATGGAAGTTCGTGAACTTCTTTCTACTTATGACTTCCCGGGTGATGACACTCCAGTGATCCGTGGTTCTGCTCTTCTTGCGCTTAACGGTGATGACAGCCAATACGGCGAGCCAGCTGTAGTTGCGCTTGTTGAAGCACTTGACTCTTACATTCCAGAGCCAGAGCGTGCAATTGACCTTCCATTCCTTATGCCAATTGAAGACGTATTCTCAATCTCTGGTCGTGGTACAGTAGTAACTGGCCGTGTAGAGACTGGTATCGTTAAAGTAGGTGAGTCTGTAGAAATCGTTGGTATCCGTGATACTCAAACTACTACAGTAACTGGCGTAGAGATGTTCCGTAAACTTCTTGACGAAGGTCGTGCGGGCGAGAACTGTGGTGTTCTTCTTCGTGGTACTAAGCGTGAAGACGTACAACGTGGTCAAGTATTGACTAAACCAGGTGCGATCAAGCCACACACTAAATTCGATGCGGAAGTATACGTACTTTCTAAAGAAGAAGGTGGTCGTCACACTCCATTCCTTAACGGTTACCGTCCACAGTTCTACTTCCGTACTACGGACGTAACTGGTGCAATCGCGCTTAAAGAAGGCGTGGAAATGGTTATGCCTGGTGACAACGTTGAGATGTCAGTAGAGCTAATCCACCCGATCGCAATGGACCCAGGTCTACGTTTTGCGATCCGTGAAGGCGGTCGTACAGTTGGTGCTGGTGTAGTTGCTAAAGTAACTGCATAATCGCTGATTGTGTAAGAAAAGCGCCTCTTTGAGGCGCTTTTTTTGATCTAAACTTTTATAAAACTAAAAATAAATTGTCTGACAATGATTTTAAAAGCTGTCCTTATCTGATATCGGCTTGACCTAAACTGCACTTATGTAAAAAAAATTACCACGTAATATACAGATAAGAATATGAATATTAAATTTTCGGGCCTGGATTGGCCTGATGGGAGTGGTCACATGAATGCGAAAGTAAATATTACCAATCGTGCCGGTGCTAGTTTTCCAGTTCGTCGCATGAACTTTGATTTTGATGCTGTACCGGAATATTGGATGAATGGTTCAGCAGGTCTCACTCATTTTATGACGGCATTATCTGCGCTATTTCCAGCGGGAGAAAAGTTTTTTATAGATTCAGTCCGTGCGGTGCGTAAACATCCTGCAATTGCCAATAATGAAGCATTACAAAAAGAAATTTCCGCTTTTATTGGTCAGGAAGCCATGCATACTCACGAGCATATCGGCTTTAATGCATCTGCGCAAAAACATGGGCATGATGTCGAGACGCTTGATCATTATACCGATAAAGTCATTCAAACGACACGTAAAGTCATGGCTAAACTGGGTAAGCCTGTGGGAATTACCCAAGAAATGGTAGATTTGACTGCAACCACGGCACTTGAGCATTTCACTGCAACCATTGCCTCACAGCTTTTGACCAATAGTCACATTCAGGAATTGATGACAGATGAAACCATGAAAACCATGTGGTTATGGCATGCCATCGAGGAAAATGAACATAAGGCAGTGGCATATGATGTCTTCGAAGGAGTTTTTGGCAAGGGCCTAAAAGCTTATGCACTGCGTACTTCATCCTTGGTGATCGCAATGGCAACCTTATTTGTAGTGCAAAGCTATTTCCTCGCCCGTTTGCTTAAACAGGATCAGCAATTCAATCTTGAGTCCTTAAAAGCCATTTATACCTATGCCTATAGTCCTTCTAAAGGTGTCATTACGGGTATGGCGAAAGAAATGCTGATGTATTTTAAACCGGGATTCCATCCGAATGATCATCATACAGATCAGTTGTTGGCGACTTGGAAAGCCAAATTGGGTCTGTGACAGAACTGAAGATCAAAGAGCGATTAAAATCGCTCTTTTTTTTGCTCGATTTTTTGGATGAAGTTTCTATAATGCGAAGGTTGATTCTATATAAGATGAACGAAGATGATTCGTTTAATGCAAGCAGCGGATGTAGAAGCCGTGGCAAAGATTGAAAGGTCGGTTCAATCACATCCCTGGACTTTAAAACAGTTCCAAGATGCTGTAACGGCTTATCAAAGTACCGTGATTGAAGTGCAAGGGCAGGTGGCCGGATTTTGTATTTTACAACCGGTGCTGGACGAAGCCAATTTATTGCTCATGGCAATTGATCCAGCACAGCAAGGCCAGGGCTTGGGCTATCAGTTGCTGGAGGCTTCAGTGGCCATGCTAAAAAATAATCCGGTGCAGATTTTCCTGGAAGTGCGCGAGAGTAATCTGGCTGCGATCAAGCTATATGAAAAATCAGGATTTCATCAGATTGATCTGCGTAAGAACTATTATCCAAATGCCAACGGAAGCCGTGAACATGCCATCATTATGGTGAAAGCATGTACGGATGATTTTGCCAGTCTGTTTAAATCATAAAAGCTGACGACCTTATTTAATAATCTGGTGATTCCATCCGCTGGGTAAGGTCGTCATTAATGAGTTTCCCAAGTGCTGAATCTCCGTGGCACTCAGGGCATGATTTAAACGTCGCCATTGTCCATCGATCAAGAGTTCCAGTGGCAGATACTGAGATTTGTAATTCATTTTGCTAGAATGCGGCACCCAATATCCCAGATAGATAAATTGTAAGCCCAGCTTTTGTGCATGTTCAATCTGTTTCAAGATTGCAAAAGCACCAAGTGAGCGGCGATTTTCATCTGGGTCAAAGAAGGTATAGACGGCAGAAATGCCATCATCCAGCAAGTCACAGGTTGAAACACTGATTAGACGCTCACTTTGCCATAATTCTAGAAAGAAGCTGTCGGCACAGCTTTGTAATAAAAATTTTTCGAACTGATCCCGAGTGGGTGGGAACATGTCGCCATCTGAGTGGCGTTCATTAATATAGCGTTCATACAGCGCATAATGTAGGTCCCCGGCGTGCTCTGGACTGGTAATTTTTATCACCAGATCCTGACTACGTTTCCAGGCTTTTTTTTGTGAACTGTTCATGCGGAATTCAGCAACAGGCACACGCGAAGACAGACATTGACGACACAAATGACATTCGGGGCGATACACGAAATCACCACTGCGACGGAAACCGGTACGTGACAGTTCCGATAAAGTGACTACATCAATTCGATGTGCGGGATCCAGAAAAACCATGCGCGCCGACTTGTTGGGCAGATAGCTGCAATCATGCGGCGGCGTAATATAATACTGTAAATCGTTCAGTAGGGCCTTTGGCTGATAAGAGTTCATAACAACTACCCTCTGTTATTTTCATTCACTTAAGCGCGCGTTTTGCGCTATTGTTTTACTTGAAAATACACCTTCCTGATACTTTTTCCAATCGATAGCAGGCTTTTTTACAATATCTTGTAAAGAATTAAGATAGGCTTGGCGAGAAAGTGTGCAGGCACCTAGGCTTAAAAGATGATCGTTGACCAGTTGGCAGTCGATCCAGGGTAGTTTATTTTCCTGTCCAATCAGCATTAAAGTATAGAAAGCCATTTTAGAAACATCGGTTTGCGTACTAAACATGGATTCACCAAAACAGCCTTGACCGATGGTCACACCATAAAGTCCCCCCACGACGCGATCTTCATCCCAGACCTCAATGCTGTAGCCATATCCTGCGTCGAACATGTCGCAATAGCCTGCGATAATATCTTCACTGATCCAGGTATCGTTTGCATAAGCACGAGGCAATGAACAGGAACGAATCACTCTTTCAAAAGCATGATTGACCGTAATTTTATAGTCCTGCTTTTTCATATTGCGTAGCAGGGATTTGCTTGGGTGATAATCTTCGGGGCGAATAATGCAGCGCGGTTCCGGACTCCACCAGCAAATCGGATCACCTTCTGAAAACCAAGGAAATAATCCATGTGTATAGGCTTCATAAAGTGTAGAAGGGGAGAGGTCGGCACCAATACAAATCAGTCCTTCACCTTCAGGATCAACCTCGACCGGATTGGGGAAAATGAATTCTGAGCGAGGAAGTAAAGACATAGCAGACCCGACATAAATCTATAGATAAATCATCATCTCATTCTAGCAATAAAAAAGCCGCCTATAATGGACTAATGCCAGTCAGTTAAGAAATTGACTGGCATTTTCTTGGGTATTTCTGCGGTTTTCCTTTCACAACTCGTGGGCAACTTCTAACCCTTCTCTCAGGCAAAACATACCTCCTCGATTTCTCCAGTAAACTTTCTAGATGTTTAGGTAAATTCCCTGCGGAGTCTAAAGAATCAAATCTTAATATATTCAGGATGCTGATAGAGGCAATATGAAAGCTGATTCTCAAAGGACTGACTTTTGCACGTTGAGCCATATGTTTCATTTGTCTTCTTAGAATATTATAGGCAATGAAGACCCCCCATAATTCTTGATAAATTAAATCAGGTTGCTTGCTCCTCAAATGCTTACCTTCCTGTAAATCACTTTTGATTTCTCGGTAACACATTTCTATTTCCCAGCGCTGGGCATAAAGCTTCGCCAAGCCTATCAGTGGATATGCCTTTGAATCCATTAATGAAGTGATATAACGTCTAATTTTCCCTGCCTGCTCAACTTCAATCAAACGCGCTTCCCAATATTCTCCTAATGATGGATTTAGCTTCCTGGCTCTAGCTGAAAGAGGCATTTTGATTTGAAAGTCATGCGGGGAATTACGTTTAATGATCTCATAGCGTAAATTATCTTTTGCTCTCATTAACCAATGACTGGCTTCTACTCGTGTTTGCCAGTCAATCAAGAAATCAGCAGAGAAATAGGCTCGATCAAACAAGGTAATACTATGCGATGGAGGACATAATCGATTTGCCAGTGTAAGTTCACCCTGATCCATGCTACCTATTTGGGCATCAATGATTTCATGGGTGCTGGTATTTACCAGGCAGGTTGCTCTCACTTGTGGATAAGGGGCTGCAGCGGTTTTACCCTTAGATGAGCCAAAGTGTTCAAAATTCTCGTCTGTATAAGGCATAGACCAAACCACCCCGTCAACAGCACATACACTAAGGCCATGAAAGTTTGAGTATTGCTGTTGGGATTCTTCAAACCAGGCTTGGCTGAGTAGAGAAAACAAGGTATTCAAGGGCTCTCGTCCTAAACGTTGTCGTGCTTGCACTGCTGCACTGGGGACACAATATTCTGTTGTACCAAACACAAGTTTTAGTTGCTCTACGACATACCCGATCGGTTGATCTCGAAATAGGGCAAGCCCAATTACCAGCCATACCACATGTTCGGCAGGTAATTTTCTTCTCCTGATAGAAGCCTTACCTGTTTGATGTAGGCTTTCTTTAATCCAGTTTAAATCAATGAGTTCACTGAAATGGCTGAGTGAAGGCAAAGAATGTTGAAGGGTGCAATCTAAATTTTCAGATAAAGTCATAAAAAAAATGAGCGTATTGGCATACACTCATTTTTACTACATTTTTCTAATGTCTGCTTAACTGACTGGCATTAGCCTATAATGGACGGCTTTTTTATTCTTGCTGCTTAGTCTAGTTTGCCCATCGCATCAAGATATTTTTCTGCATCAAGCGCAGCCATACAGCCTGAACCCGCAGAAGTAATGGCTTGACGATAAATGCTGTCCGCAATATCACCGGCTGCAAATACACCCGGTACAGAAGTTTGAGTTGCATTACCTGCAGTACCGCTTTGCACCTGGATATAACCATCACGAAGCTCTAACTGACCTTCAAACATGCTGCTATTTGGCTTATGACCAATCGCCACGAACATACCCGTCACATCAATGTTTTGAGTAGAATCATCTTGAGTTGATTTAATACGAACTGAGGTCACTCCAGATTGTGCATCACCTAATACTTCATCAACTTGATGATTCCAGATAATACTGATCTTGCCTTCTTTTTCTTTGGCAAATAAATGATCTTGTAGGATTTTTTCAGAGCGTAATGAATCACGACGGTGAACCAGAGTCACGTGAGACGCAATATTGGATAAGTACAATGCTTCTTCAACAGCGGTATTACCGCCCCCTACAACCATCACTTTCTGGTTTTTATAGAAGAAACCATCACAGGTTGCGCAAGCACTGACACCTTGACCCATATAGGCTGCTTCAGATTCCAGACCGAGGTATTGGGCAGTTGCACCGGTACAGATGATCAGAGCATCACAGGTGAATTCTTCCATATCGCCTTTTAACACGAAGGGGCGCTGGCTAAGATCCACTTCATTGATATGGTCATACACGATTTCAGTGCCAAAACGCTCTGCATGTGCCTGCATACGTTCCATCAATGCTGGACCAGTCAAACCTTCGGGATCACCCGGCCAGTTATCGACGTCAGTCGTCGTGGTCAGCTGACCGCCCAGTTGCAAGCCTGCAATCAGGGTAGGTTTCAAGTTTGCACGCGCTGCATACACTGCTGCGCTATAGCCTGCAGGGCCAGAACCTAAAATAATCAGTCGTGAGTGACGTGCGCTCATCAGCTGTATCCTTTTTTATTTAGAAATTTATTGAATTATACGTGAAACTGTATAACAGTGGTGTGAGATTAAAGTCGATATTATTGATCATTGAAATCGATTTGGGCTATATAGCATAAGTAACATTGTGCTTGCACAATAGTGCATCTTTTTTCACAGAACAGGTGCATAATATGCATTTTATTGCGTCGCTTTTTTCAAGCATTGAAGCAAAAGAATATTCATGAAGAATTGGTTACAGGACAGTATATGACAGCGGTGTCGAGTGCCTATGCACAGCGCTTAGTAATGACATTATTTTTAGTCTCATTTGGGATTTATCTGTTTCTTGCAACAGTGACCTATACGCCATTTGATCCGGGGTGGATGCATATCTCCAGTGATACGCAGACCGTTTCGAATGCCAGTGGGGTAGCGGGTGCCTGGATTGCAGACCTTTTGTTTGGCTTCCTTGGTTGGGCAAGTCTGCTGATCCCTGTCTATCTGTTTATGGAAGCAATTCAGGTCTGGTGGCCGCGTAGCTTCCTGAACCGGCCATTTCGCTATGCTGCGCAATTCTTCCTGTTGCTGACCACCTCAGCGCTGTTGTTTTTATTTTGGCAAGTCCCTGCTGATACGCTGGATAATTCTTCCGGCGGTATTATTGGCTATGAATTAGGCCAGAGTCTGGAACAACTGCTGACAGTATACGGTGCAGCATTCTTCCTGCTGGTGCTTTGGGTGGTGCTATTTACCTTGGCGTTTGGGGTGAAATGGAACAAGACCTGGAGCAGCCTCAAAGCAACCCCTGCTTATTTACAAGACCTATTCTACCGCAATGTGCCTGAAGGCATGTCTGATTTTGACCGGACTGCACCTGTCGCCAAAAAAGAGCCAGTCATTAGTGCAAAAAAAGTAGCGGTTGCAGTAACACCTGCGCCTGAGCATCAACTGGTAGAAATAGATCCGGTGGTGCGCGATCAGGTGGCTGAACGCTTATTTGATGATTTTGCCGATAAAGAATCACAACAACCGCAGTTTTATGAGGATATTCCTGAGGCTGAGCAGCAGGCTCCTGAGCCAGTCGAGACATTTAAGCAAGTACAGCAAGTGCCTCAACAGCCGGATCGTGTGGTAGCCACAGGCGAGGTATGGCGTGCCTTACATTCAAATGAAGATCAGCGGCATAAACAGGATATTGATGCCTTACTCAAAGCAGCCGAAGAAGAACAGCTTAATTCTCCAGTCTCACATATAGCCGCTCCTCAACCTGTTTCAGCACAGACTCATGCTCACACCAGAACCGCATCGGCTTCACATACAGGCTTGGATTGGGATGATGATGAAATCTTTGATGAACTTCTGGCTGCAGTTCCGCAAGGCAAAACTGCGACAGATGTGCATAGCCCATTCAATACCGCGCCGCCTGAAAAAACGTCAAGAATTGTAGAAGACATGACCAATGTTGCACCTGTCATGGCATCTATGACAACGGCACATGTCGTGAAAAATAGCGCATTACAGGCCGATCTGGATGACCTGGGTGATTTGCTGATTGAAGAAGAGCCAAGCCAGCCGGTACGCAGCTCTAGCTATGCCCAGTCTTCTGCTTTTGTTCAGGCCCCGATTCAGCATCAGGGTATAGAGCGACCAGCATCTCCTCCTTCTGCAACTCATGCAGCAGTACGCGAGGCTTTATCTAAAGAAGAATTTGTAGAAGCTTGGCAAGAAACGGCTGGTAAACCACATGATGAAGACGAGTTTGATTTTGATGCACCTTTAACCGATGCTTCAGGCCGTCCGATGTCACGTGCCATGCAGGTGGCAGAGCGCCGTAAAGATTTATCGCCGCTTCCAGGCCTGGATTTACTGGATGAGGTCGATCCTAATAAAAAAGTGAATTTTACCGAAGAGCAGCTGGCACGTTTATCTGAGCTGCTTGAAATCAAGTTGCAGGAATTCAACGTCAAAGCCAAGGTGGTAGAAGCACAGCCAGGCCCAGTCGTGACACGTTTTGAACTGGATCTGGCGCCAGGGGTAAAAGCCTCTAAAGTGACGAATATTTCGCGTGATCTGGCACGTTCGATGTCGATGGCATCGGTTCGTGTGGTTGAAGTCATTCCAGGCAAGCCGTATATCGGAATTGAAGTACCAAACAGTACCCGTGAAATGGTCCGTTTAATCGAACTTTTGACCATTCCCGCCTTTACTGATCCGAATAGTATTCTCTCTATGGCAATGGGTAAGGATATTTCCGGTAATCCGGTAATTGCTGATCTGGGTAAAGCGCCGCATATGCTGGTGGCAGGGACCACGGGTTCCGGTAAATCGGTGGCGGTCAACTCGATGATTCTATCGATGTTGCTGAAATATACCCCAGATGAATTGCGTCTTATTCTGATCGATCCAAAGCAGCTGGAACTGGCGAACTATAATGATATTCCGCATTTGTTGACGCCTGTAGTCACCGATATGAAAGATGCGGTCAGCGCATTGAACTGGTGTGTCAATGAGATGGAACGTCGTTATAAGCTGATGTCTTTCTTGAAAATCCGTAAACTAAGCGACTATAACCGCAAGGTGGAAGAGGCGATTGCCAATGGTGAAGACCTGATCGATCCAACCTGGAAAGCCAGCGATTCTGTTGTGGGTGAACGTGCGCCGCGTTTGACGCCATTGCCTTCCATTGTGATTGTCGCGGATGAGTTCGCGGATATGATCATGCAGGTCGGTAAGAAAGCTGAAGAGATGATTACCCGTCTGGCACAAAAATCACGTGCTGCCGGTATTCACCTGTTGCTTGCGACCCAACGTCCATCGGTGGACGTGATCACCGGTTTGATCAAAGCCAATATTCCAACACGTGTCGCGCTACGGGTTAACTCCAAGATCGACTCGCGTACTATTCTGGATGCGGGTGGTGCAGAGGACTTGCTCGGTCACGGTGACATGCTATTCCTCGGCCCGGGTAAAATCGAACCTGAGCGTGTACATGGTGCCTTTATTGCCGATGACGAAGTCAACCGGATCTGCGATGCATGGCGTGAACGTGGTTCACCAAATTATGTCGACGAGATCCTGACACCATTTGATGAAGAACCATCCAGCCGTGGTTTTGAAGATGGTGGTGAGGGCAGTTCAGACCGTGATGCACTGTATGACCAGTGTGTAGCTTTTGTTTTGGAAACCCGTAAGGCTTCTACTTCATCCTTGCAACGTAAATTCAGTCTGGGCTATAACCGTGCTGCACGGATCATTGACCAGATGGAAGAAAACGGCATTGTCAGCGGTATGGGTGCCAATGGTAAACGCGAGATTCTGGTTTAATTTCAGTCTACCTACAATAAAAAAGCCTGCTTTCAAAGCAGGCTTTTTTATGTATTTTGACTCAGGCAAATTTTGCCAATACATCCAGAAACTCGGCACTTTGACGCGGGAAAGTGGCAATCACGTCATGAATCCGTTGTCCTTCCGGATTGGTTGCATTGACATCACGGCCATCAGCGACAAATTTCGTCAACAGGCGTTCATAATCAAATGGACGCATATGCTTGAAAGCATGATAGAGCACGTGAAAATCAGCATTAACACCTGCAGGAGGAAGCTGATTCAAGTAGGCAAATACACGCTCATCTGACCATTCTTCGTTAAAGGTCGCTGGTTGAGATAATGCCATCGCAATTTCCTTGATCTAATGTAGTTTTTTCGGCATGAAAAAAGGCAAAATATGAGACTAGATTAGCAAAGCACTGCTTTGCCTAGTCGCAAGACTTGAAGCTATGCTTCAAGTGGGCGGAATATAGCTAAACTACTATTTCTACCACTCTCATATTTTGCCTTGAATCAATTTACTTGACCAATCAAAAATCAGATTATCGTTCTTCAGGTAAATTGATATTCATTTCAAGCATTTCAATATTGGCTTCAGAACGGACCTGCATTTGAATATGCTGTTCATCGACACCGCGAACATAACGATTGACCACTTGCATGATTTCAGTCTTCATCTGGTCAATTTTGTCCTGGCTCAAGCGACGACCCAAGCCTTGTTCGGATGCAACGATCACCTTCAAACGGTCTTTAGCAGTCCGTGCGCTTGATGGTTTATCCTCGCCACTAAAAAGTTTACTCCAGAATCCTGCCATGTCTACGCTCCAAATAGTCGTGCTAACCAGCCCTTAGGTTTTACCTCGATATGACGGTAAGGACGCTCTTCGCCAAGGAAACGCGCAACCAGGTCATCATAGGCCTGACCTGCTGCAGCTTCAGTGAAAAGAATCACTGGCTTACCTTCGTTTGATGCTTGTAAAACGCTTGGACACTCAGGAATAACACCTAGGGTCGGTACACGTAAAATATCCTTAGAAATATCGTCAATCGTCAGCATTTCCTGTTTATCGGCACGTTCCGGATTGAAACGGGTAATACACAGATGCTTACGAATGCGACCTTCGTTTTGTTCTACTTTTTTAGTTTTACTGTCGAGCATACCAATGATACGGTCAGAGTCACGTACTGAAGAAATCTCAGGGTTGGTCACAATGATGGCTTCATCCGCATGATACATGGCCAAAATAGCACCACGCTCAATACCGGCAGGCGAATCACAGATAATATAATCAAATTCCTGCGAAAGCTCATCCATTACACGAGCAACACCTTCATCGGTTAAGGCATCTTTATCACGTGTTTGTGATGCAGGTAAAATATATAAATTTTCAATATCTTTATCGCGAATCAGTGCTTGTTGTAATCGTGCTTCGTTATTTAAAACATTCACAAAATCATAAACTACACGGCGTTCACAGCCCATAATCAAATCAAGGTTACGTAAACCTACATCAAAATCAATAACAACAGTTTTGTGACCGCGTAGGGCTAAACCTGTTGCAAAAGATGCACTTGTTGTAGTTTTACCTACACCACCTTTGCCTGACGTTACGACAACAATTTTCGCCACCGAATCCACTCCTGTTATGGTTCAAATCCCCTGTTTAAAATGGGGTTTTTGGTGTTTATTTATACATTAAAATTGTAGAGCTTCAAATACAAGCTCTAGTTGATCATTCAAGTAAATATGCACAGACTTTTTAACTACATGCGGTGGAATGTCATCCGCCACACAATAGGTTCCTGCAATTGAAATCAGTTCAGCTTCGAGGCTATGACAGAAAATGCGTGCTGCAGTATTACCACCCGCGCCCGCAATGACACGGCCACGTGCGCTGCCATAGACATGAATATTGCCCGAAGCAATCACTTCTGAACCACTGTTGATGCCGGCATTAATAATAATGTCGCCATTATGCTGCACGATACATTGGCCGGTACGCAGGATTTCATCATGATATGAGGTGATATGCGCGACGATCGGGGCAGCAGGGGCTTGATCATCACTCACCGCAGTAGGTTCTGGTTTAACTTCCACGACCTGTTCTTTGGTGGCTTTAACTTCTTCTAACTGGCGATCAGGTGGCAGTACCGGGAACTGAATAGCGCGCGCCTGATCTCCAAGTAAGCCTTCAGTAACAGCCATGGGCTGTACATCCAGACTGATTAATAGTTGAATCAGCGCAATGAGTTCCTGTTCAACTGAACTTTCAATGACTGCCAAAGTGCCGGGTGGAAATGCTGCTTGTAATTTTGGGCTAAGTTGCTGGCGGATGGCATCATGATCATTGGTATCTAAGCTAATGCGTATCGCATTGACCATTCTGCCTTTTATCCGTATATCAGCCATAATTCTTCCTTAAATACTTCTGACGTGCTGGTTTTGTGTCGAAGCAATGTTGTAAATAGTGCAAATCCTAGAACAAATTGCAGTAATTCTCTAGCGATCTCAGTTATTTTTTTATGCGAACAGGACCGGACGGATTAGTCTGATTCTGTACTTTAAACTTTACTTATCTATTGAGCTCTGATTTTGCTCATGTTCTTCTAAAATCTGTTGCCATTGTTTGACTTTTACCTGTTTTCGGATTGCTTCAAGTGTTTCAAAAACAGCCGATTCGACCAATTTATCAATATGTGGATTATGTTCAATCTGAATCTGGCTGATTTTATCTGAAATTAGGGTAAAAGTCGGATTTTCTTTTTGACCTGTGTGGGTAAATGGTTCAATCAGTCCTTGCGTGATATTTTCCCCCAAGCGTTGACCAATACTTTGAATTTGCTGTTCAATCCAGCTGCCCACAATTGGAATCAAACGTAATAATTGGGTCAATTCAGGAGTGTCTTCAATCGCCTGATTCACTACTTGCCCTACATTTTTAGCGATCATGGAACGTTGTGACTGTAATTCCTTGCCTAAAGATTCCTGCAAGATATCTGCCAAAGCAATGGCCAGTAATTTACGATGATGTTCCACCAGATCATCAATTAACTGTTTATGTGATGTGCTTGTGGTCAGTTCACGCTTGATGCCGTCCAGTACGGTCAGGACCACCCGGCTGGAAAGCTCTTCCATCAGCATGTTGTAATAAAAGTTGCCTTGGCGATACCAGCGATTGGGAATTACTTTATAACCATGGCTATGCAGGTTGTAGCCAATCGCGACCGCACGCAGCAGGCGCAGGAAACGTAGCTGAGGGATAATGGATAAAATTTCATACCAGTGTACAAAAGGGAAAAACCACCAGCGCCGATGATGACGTAGAACAATTGCGATAACCCAGCGTGCCAGTAATTCACAGACCAAGAAAGTGGTAAACCAGCCCTCGGTAATGATGACCCAAGGGCGTAAATCACTTTTATAAAACTGCAAAATTTCCGGTAAGCGAATGAAGTCAAACAACCACTGACCAAAATCGCTCATTAAAATGGCGTTGGCACTCAGACAGAACAGATTGATGATGATTAAAACCATCATGAAAATGTCGTAAATCAGTGCAATTTTCCAGCCCCAGGTTCCTTTACGAACAAATTTAAAGGAGCTGGACGTTATGTCCGGGTTGTCGTTCTTCATAATTACTCGGTTACAGATCCGACTGGGGCTTGGGTAAAGTTCTGCTGCATGTGTGCGATGAGCTGATCTTTTTCAGTCCAGATCTGATCAATCCATTTTTGAAAACGTGCACGATATTCAGCATCATCTTCATAATTGCCGCCCAGTACCCAATCAGGAATATCAATTTTTCTTAAATTTACCGCAATACGTGGCACTTCACCTAACCAAAATTCACCATAGCCCGGAATACCGTCAGGATAAACAATGGTCATGTCGACCAGCGCATCAATTTTATCGCCGAGAATACTGATCGCCAATGCCAGACCACCGGCTTTAGGTTTCAGTAAATGTGTATAGGGCGACTGCTGCTGATCATGCTTTTCCTGGGTAAAGCGGGTGCCTTCCAGATAATTTAACAGGGTAAAAGGCTGACTGATCAGCTGTTCACAAGATTTGCGTGCTTCTTCCATATCCCGGTATTTCAGTGCAGGATTTTTGGCAATCTGTTCCTTGCTATGCCGCTTCATCATCGGGAAGCCCAAAATTTTAAAGGCCTGTCCAACAAAAGGAATAAAAATAAGTTCCCATTTGGTAAAGAAACGCGTCAGGGGCATACGGGTCAGACCGAAGTACTGGTTGACGGTGGTATCGACCCAGCTTTGATGATTACAGGTCATCAAATAACGTCCCTGCATATTCAAATCCAGTGATTCATCTACACTGATTTGCCATTGCGTGTTTTTCAGCACATGCTCAATCAGCCAATTATTGACCCCTAACCAGCTGTTGGTAATCTTGATATTGGTTTCATCCACTTTTGCGGATTTTTTAAAAAGTTTGGTTAAACCCAAGGCCAGCACCGGGGGACCATGAAAAAAAGTACTGCCCGTCATGACGGATGTGACCGTCAGGCCACGCGCCAGTTTTTTTAAAGTCGGTTGCTTGTTGCTATTCGATGACATATCCAAACAGTCCCCAGAGATTAATCACTTAAATTTTTTCATATTTTGAGTAATATAGAGACAGTTAGGCAAATAAAAAAGCCTGAACAGGAAACTATGAAGATATTGTGACGAACTACTTGGTTTTAGTTACATATAAACATTACAAAATATTACTAAACAATTTATTATTAACAAAAATTCAATGGTTACACCATTCAATTTAAATCATCATCTCGCTTATACAACAAAGCATACAACAAGGAGTCATGCGATGCGTGCACTAGTAATTTCAGCAGCTGTAGCAGGGGCCGTAGCACTTACAGGTTGTCAATCAACTGGCAGTAACATCGGTGGTGTGGAATATGATAAAGCGGCTCTAGGTACTTTAATTGGTACTGCAGCTGGCTACGGCGTTTCTAAAAGTAATGCAAATACTAGCCGTCAAAATAACCGTGCAGCAGCAATTGGTGCTGTGGTAGGTGGTGCAGCGGGTGTCTATCTGGATAACAAAGAGAAAAAATTACGTCAAGCAACAGCGGGTACTGGCGTAGACGTTAACCGTAATGCAGATGGTTCGATTAACCTTGTAATGCCAGGCAGCATTACATTTGACACCAACAAGTCAAATATCAAACCAAACTTCTATGGCACTTTGAACAAAGTGGCGCAAGTATTAACTGAAGATAACCAGAGCGGTATTCTTGTAACTGGTTATACAGACAGCACGGGTAATGACTCAATTAACTTGCCATTGTCTCAAGCACGCGCAAACTCTGTAGCGACTTATTTAGCAGGCCAAGGTGTTTCACGTACACGTATTAACGCACAAGGTTTAGGTTCAGCGAACCCAATCGCAGATAACACGACTGCTGCGGGTAAAGAACAAAACCGTCGTGTAGAAATCGCGGTATATGCAGTTCAATAATTCTTGAACGCTTAAGAAAAAACCACCTTCGGGTGGTTTTTTTATATCTGAATATTGACCTGATTAATCGTATTTTAAATTAGGCAACTGACGCAGAGATGACTATAATCGGAGCCGAATCTAGAAGAGGAAGCCCTATGTCACTCGCCAGTCAGTTAAATGACAAGCAACTTGAAGCCATGAAATACACTCAAGGGCCCTTGTTAGTACTTGCAGGAGCGGGTTCAGGCAAGACTTCAGTCATCACGCGAAAAATCGCATATCTTGTCAAGCATTGCGGGATTCCTGCACATCGTATTACCGCAATGACCTTTACCAACAAAGCAGCACGTGAGATGAAAGAGCGTGTCAGTAAATTATTGACGCGTGAAGAAAGTAAAGGGGTTTCAGTTTCGACTTTCCATACTTTTGGCCTGAATATGCTGCGCCTAGAGTTGAAACATACCCCATTGAAAAATAATTTCTCGATTCTAGATGCTGACGACTGTAAACGCATTCTGATGGATTTAATGCAGCGTGACAATTTATCCGGTGCAGAAAGCAAAGAGCTGATTGCCAAAGCCATGAAAATGATCTCGGACTGGAAAAATGATCTCATTCCACCCGAGCAGGCACATACTACCTGTGAAACTGCCGAAGATGTGCAGTTTGCGCATTTATATCAATTATATGAACGTAATTTGCGTGCCTATAACGCCGTGGATTTTGATGACCTGATTGTGATGCCAACGCGCTTGCTGCAGGAAAATGCCGAAGTTCGTGACAAATGGCAAAATCGCGTGCGTTATTTGCTGGTCGATGAATATCAGGATACCAATACGGCGCAGTATATTCTGGTGAAATTACTGGTTGGCGTGATGGGACAGTTCACCGCCGTAGGCGATGATGACCAGTCGATTTATGCCTGGCGTGGTGCTAAACCGGAAAATATGGCCTTGCTGCAGCAGGATTTTCCTAATTTAAAAGTGATTAAACTGGAACAGAACTATCGTTCGACCAGTCGTATTCTCAAAGCAGCCAACACCGTGATTGGTAATAATCCGCATATTTTTGATAAAAAGCTTTGGTCGGACAAAGGCCATGGTGAAGTGATCCGTGTGATTACCTGCCGCAATGATGATGATGAAGCAGAACGCGTGGTTAAAGACCTGATCACGCATAAATTGATGAACGGTAAAAGCTGGAAAGATTATGCGGTGTTGTACCGCGGCAATTTCCAGGCGCGTATTTTAGAAACCCATCTGCGCCAGATGCAGATTCCGTATAAATTATCTGGCGGACAGTCCTTCTTCGCACGTGCCGAAATCAAGGACATGATGAGCTATTTACGCTTGATCATTAACCCTGAAGATGACAGTGCATTTTTACGAATTATCAATACGCCAAAACGGGCAATTGGTCCGGTAACGCTGGAAAAGCTCGGTCTATTTGCTCAGGAAAATAATCTGTCGCTTCTGGCTGCGGCTGCGGATCAGCGTCTGACCATGGCGATTCCGAAAAAGGCCACGACTCAATTGGCTGAGTTTGCCGATTTTATTGAGGGTTTTACCCGCAATTTACTGGATGATGATGAACCAGTGCCAATTATCCGCCAGATGATGATTGAAGCCGGTTATATCGATTACATCAAGGAAACTGCAGCCACACCAGCGCAGGAAAAGACCAAGCTCGACAATATCGAAGTGCTCTATAGCAGCATTCAAAGCCTGATTAACCGCACTGAAGATGTTGATGAAAAAAATATTGAAAGTGTGATTCGTAAAATGGTGCTGCTGGACATGCTCGAGCAGCAGCAGGAAGAAGAGGACACCGATAAAGTCAATTTATTGACTTTGCATGCGTCTAAAGGTCTGGAATTTCCTTATGTCTATCTGATCGGGCTGGAAGAAGAAATTCTGCCACATAAAAACTCGATCGCTGCAGAAACGGTCGAAGAGGAACGCCGTCTGATGTATGTGGGGATTACCCGTGCACGTCAGGGACTGACCATTACTCTGGCAGAACAGCGCAAGGCCGGTGGGCAGATGAAGCAGATGACCCCAAGCCGTTTTCTGGATGAATTACCAGAAGATGAGCTGGAATGGTTAGGTCGTAAGAAAAAGCTGGCAGGCAACATCGATCCGAAATTACAAGCCCAACATTATCTGGATAATTTGCGTAATCTTATCAAACGATAAGGCGCAAGGCTTGCTCTTATTTTAAATGAAACAACAGGAATGAATACATGAAAGTTCAGGTGAAAGTCCTTGACTCGCGTCTTGGTCAGGAATGGCCATTACCGACTTATGCTACGACAGGTTCAGCGGGGCTGGATTTGCGTGCGTGTGTTACAGAAACTACGATCATTGAACCAGGCCAGACTGTTTTGGTAAAAACTGGTTTAGCAATCTATATTGAAGATCCTGCATTTGCTGGTCTGATTTTGCCACGTTCGGGTTTGGGGCATAAACACGGGATCGTGTTGGGTAACCTGGTGGGTTTAATCGATTCTGATTATCAGGGTGAATTGATGGTATCTGTGTGGAATCGTAACCAGACGGCTTTCAGCTTAGAGCCAGGTGAACGTTTGGCGCAGTATGTCTTGGTTCCTGTGATGCAGGCTGAATTCGATCTGGTGAATGAATTCGAAGCCACTGAACGCGGTGTTGGCGGTTTTGGTCATACGGGTAAAAACTAAGTTTTAATCGTGACTTACATTCATTAACTGGATGTAAGTCATTTTTAGTTGATTAGATTCAATATTAAAAAAATGAGTGGGTTGAAATATATTTAAAAATAAAACCTTATTTTCTGGCCAAATAGAGTTCTTTAAATCTAAAATTGATGTAGTGATCAAATATCTAATCAGATGAAACTCAAAATAAATATAATTAAATAATCATTATTTAATTACAAGAACTCTATAATTCTAAAGTTGTAGATTATATTTTTATAATTGATTGTTACATTGAAATCGTTTAAAAATAGCAGGTCTTAAAACAAAAACAAATGTTTAAAGTCATTATGATGAAATCATCATTTTAAATCTCCTTATTTTAACGAATAGTGAAAAGACAGTTTTATGGGATCTATGAATCATCCATTCCCCATGCATATCTTTCGTGCCTATGACATACGCGGTAAAGTCAGTCTATTAGGTGCCGGGATCATTGATGCAATTGCCCACGGTTTAGCCCAGCAGTATCAGGCTGCGGGACAGACACGTGTCGCCATTGGTTATGATGCACGCATCAGTAGTCCGGCTTTTGCCGACATCATTGCCCGTATTTTTAAAGACTATTCGCTGGAAGCCACTATTATAGGCTGTTGTTCCAGCCCGATGCTGTATTTCACCGCACGCCAGTTTGATGGCAATGGCATTATGGTCACCGCCAGTCATAATCCTAAAGAAGATAATGGGATTAAATGGATTATTGATGGTGAACCACCTTGTCCTGAGATGATTCAACAGGTGGCCCAACTGGCAAAGTCGCATTGTGATAGCCAGCTACTTGGTTTAGCCGAACTGCCGCATCAGATTATTCCAGAGTTTTGCCTGCAGTATCAGCAGGGAATATTAGAAGATATTCAATTAAAGCGCTCATTTAAAGTGATTCTGGATGGTCTGCATGGCTCCGCCGGACGTTGTGCCGACTTGGTACTCAGAAAAATGGGCTGTGAAGTGACTGCTTTACGTTGTGAGGCCAATGGACATTTTCCGGATCATGCGCCGGATCCTTCGCAGGACAAACATCTTGAGACTTTACGCCAAACTGTCATGCAACAGCAGGCTGATCTCGGTATTGCCCTGGACGGTGATGGCGATCGCCTGGTTCTGGTTGATGAACAGGGTCAGATTATCACAGCCGATCAGTTATTATGTCTGTTTGCCGAAATTTGCCTAAGCGATTCAGCACCACGCCAATTTGTTTATGATGTGAAATGTTCAACTCTGGTTCGCGATACAGTGCAACGTCTGGGCGGGGAACCGGTGATGATTCGTACCGGCAGTTCATTTCTCAGAACTTATCTGAACCAGTCTCAGCATCAGGCGATTTTTGGTGGGGAATATGCCGGACATTATGTCTTTAATGATGGTCGCGGCTGGGGCTATGATGATGGCCTCTATGCAGCGCTCAGAGTCATGGAATATCTCGACCAAACGGGGCAAACTCTCGCGCAGGCCTTGGCGGCTTATCCAAAACGACATGGTACTGAAGATCTTTATATTTCAACGCGTCAAGTACGTCCTGTTGAGCTTTTAAACTTCGTTGAACAACAATCCGCAAGAATTAATGCGCAAATCAGTAAAATTGATGGGATACGTCTTGATTTTGAGGATGGTTTTGGCATCATTCGAGCATCCAATACAGGTGAGTATTTCACAGTGCGCTTTGATGCCAATAATGCCCAAGGTCTAAATGAAATTCGTCATCTGTTTGTAGCCATGTTGCGTGACCGTTATCCAGAGATCGCTCAAGACATTTTAGATGCTCAATAAGGAGAGGCGAATGCCAAATCAACAAACAGGCATCGACAAAGCACAGATTTTGACAGAAGCTTTGCCGTATATTCAACGCTTTGCGGGTAAAACCCTGGTGGTAAAATACGGCGGTAACGCGATGACCGATCCTGAGCTGGAAAGTTCATTTGCACGTGATATCGTATTATTAAAAACAGTCGGTATTAATCCGATCGTGGTACATGGTGGTGGCCCGCAAGTCGATTCCATGCTGAAACAGCTGGGCCGCGAATCAGACCGTATTGACGGCATGCGCGTGACTGATCCTGCGACCATGGAAGTGGTCGAGATGGTACTTGGCGGTAGCGTTAACAAATCTATCGTGAACCTGATTAACCAGCATGGTGGTCGTGCGATTGGTCTTACCGGTAAAGACGGCAACCTGATTCGTGCGCAAAAGCTGCTGATGGAAAAAGTGGCTGAAGATGGTTCAGTTGAGCAAATTGATCTGGGTCTGGTCGGTGAAGTCGTTGGCGTGAAAACCGATGTTCTGGAAATGTTTACCAATAGTGACTTTATTCCAGTCATTGCCCCGCTAGGTGTCGATGAAGAAGGCAATACCTATAATATCAATGCTGATTTGGTCGCTGGTAAAGTCGCTGAAGCCCTAGGTGCAGAAAAACTGATTCTACTCACCAATATCACCGGTGTCTTGGATGAAAATAAAAACCTGTTGACTGGTTTGACCACTCAAGAAGTCGATCGTCTGATCGAAACTGGCGTGATTTATGGCGGCATGATTCCAAAGGTCGGTTGTGCGCTGGATGCGGTAAAAGGCGGCGTCGTAAGTGCACATATCGTGGATGGCCGTGTACCTCATGCCAGCTTACTAGAAATTTTCACCGATCATGGTGTGGGCACCCTCATTACCAATCGTGCCAATCCGCATCGTTCATAATCGATTTTTTGCCAAAAAGAGTCTCAATAGAGGCTCTTTTTTATTTGGGTTTATCAAACCCAGATATTTGAAATGACAGGAACAGTCATGCACAATAAGCTTCTAAGTAAATATAGAGCTGAAACCAGACCATGTGCCAACTGCTCGGAATGAATTGTGCCACCCCGACGGATATTACTTTTTCCTTCCGCGGATTTTCCCAGCGGGCGGGCATTACCTCTGATCATGGGGATGGTTTCGGGATTGCTTTCTTTGAAGATAAAGCCTGCCGTCTGTTCGTCGATAACCAGTCTGCGGTTGAATCGCCGATTGCTGAACTGGTACGTAATTATCCAATCAAATCACGTAATGTGATTGCGCATATCCGTAAAGCGACCCAAGGCAAAATTAATCTGGAAAATTCCCATCCTTTTAGCCGTGAACTTTGGGGACGGCAGTGGATTTTTGCCCATAATGGTGATTTACATGATTATTTTCCTCAACTGTCAGGGCGCTTTACCCCAGTCGGAAATACCGACAGTGAGCGTGCCTTCTGCTATCTGCTCGATCAACTGGTGAAACGCTTTGGCTATCATGAGCCGAAACTGGATCAGGTTTTCGATCTTCTAGCTGAAATTTCACCTGCAATCGCGGAGCATGGCACCTTTAATTTCTGCCTGTCGAATGGTCAGGCACTGTTTAGCTATGCGATTACCAAACTCCACTGGCTGGTACGTGAATACCCGTTTAGACCGGCTCAGCTGATTGATATTGACGTCGAAGTGGACTTTAGTCAGGTCACAACCCCTGAAGATCGCGTCGCAGTGATTACCACTGAACCATTGACCCAGAATGAAGAATGGACTGCCTTCCAGCCCGGTGAAATGATCCTGTTTCAGCATGGGGCGAAAGTACGTTCTCAGTTGACGCATGTTGAACGTCTGGAACGTGAACGTCTTGATCCTTCCTTAAAACGCGTCACGCGAGCTGATCAATATTGAAATGCGATTAAAGACGGAGTTTAAACTCCGTTTTTTTATATTTAAAAAATAAGAGAAAATCTAAGAATAAATAAAGGTTTATTGCGGATTTTGGTTAATTAATATCTTAGCCTTTTACTCAGGATAAATTATTTTTAATTATATATAACAGAAACTTAAAATGAAAAAGCCGGATTTAGGCGGAAAGCCGACTAATTTGCTTCATTTTTATTTGAATCAATACGCTATATGCTCATTTTCACGTTATAAGTCCTTAATATTTATAGGTGGTCGTAATGAAAATGAAATGGGTTCCAGATTATAATACTGGTATCGATGTGATTGACGATCAGCACAAACGAATTCTCGATTATATCAACGAAATTGATGCCAATACCGAGCGTGCCCGTATTAAACAGATTCTCGACAATATTATTGATTATACCCAGTCGCATTTCACCTTTGAGGAATCTCTTCAGGAAGAAGCCGGCTATAAATATCGGGTGCCGCATAAACGTGTGCATGACCTGTTTATTAAAAAAATCGAGTCTTATCGTGACCGTTTTGAACTGGGACAGTCCATTGAATCAGAGCTGCACGAAGTATTATCGAAATGGCTGATTAACCATATTCAGCACGATGACGCCGATTATGTCGGTGCCGTAAAAGAAAATATGATGGGTATCATCAAGGAAAAAGAAAAGAAAACAGGTAAAAACTGGTTCGCTCGTTTCTTCTCATAATAAAAGACGTAACGAGATAACAAAAATTAAAATCTAATTATAATTTTTGCGCAGCAAATCACTGTCATGGTGGTTTGCTTTTTGTTTTTGATTTTCACCGCTCCACAAGGCAAAATAGCGCTAGATTTTTATAGGAATGCATCATGCAGGACAATGCTATGTCAAAATGGTTATCGCCGCTGATGGCTTTCTGTTTATCGTTTATTATCATCGCGACGCTCGCACCGATAACCGGTATACAGATTGATCGTCAGCTGGATTTCTGGATGCTCTGGTTAGCCACCATGCTGATTCTGGCGCTTCCAGTCTGCTACTTGGAAATTGCTTTGGCCAAGCGCTCCAAAATAACGCCATTACAGGCGCTGTCGACGCTGACCCGTGAAGCGGATGCGTCACAGAAATGGCGTATTGTTGGCTGGTTAAGTGTGATTTTTATTCCGTTTTTGGCCGGTGCCATGCTGAACAATGCCAGCAATGTTCTGGCGGTTGCTGCAATTGATCTTGCACCGAATCTTCTATTTATCGGATTGGCGATAGCTGCTTTAGCCTTGTCACTACTGCCACGTCAAATTTTATTAGTGGTTACAGCGATTGGTGTGCTGGCGTCTCTGGTTCTGGCCAATGTGATGGGAACTGCGCTACCTGCATGGCAAGTCACACCAGTCGAGTTCTTGGAATGGGGCAATGCCACCGTATTGGCTTTGGTCGCAAGTGGTCTGGGCATGGGCTTGTACTGGCAATCTAGCCTGAGCGCTGTACAACAACAGGATGTCGCCAGCAAGACGGTATTGCCGATCTGGATTGCGCAGCTAGTTGCTGTCATTGCATTTACTTTCTTTGCCGTACAAGCACAAATTCCTGCATTTACTCTGGTCGCAGCAATGGTGGCAGCTGCCGCATTAATTCTGCAAATGGCACGTGAACAATTACAGCAACGCCAGCTTCATCCTGCAATTCAATGGGCAATTGTGGTGGCGGTCACGCTGATCTGGGCTATTCCAAATCTAAGCCCAATTTTCAATGTGGTCTTGCTCGTCTGGGGCTTATTGATTTGTTTGATCTATGCATTATTTGCTGGCTGGATCATGAAGATCAGTCATTTGCGTAAATCAATGAATTTCAGCTCTGAAGCGTTTTATAACATCTGGCGTATTGCAGTGCGTGTGGTGTTGCCGGTTGGGATTATTCTGGCAATCATTGCTGTCTTAGGACAATTCGTCTGATGAGTGAGGCGATGATTTGGGTGGCATATGCGACGCCAGAAAAACAATTTCATCTAGCCGTGTCATTTCAGCCTGGCATGACGGCACTGGACGCGATTGAGCAAAGTGGAATCCGTGAGCAGGTCGACTTGCCTGAACCATTATTTTTGGGCATTTTTGGCGTGCGCTTGCAAGATCAGCAGCAGCCACTGGCAGCAGGTGATCGGGTGGAAATTTATCGGCCACTGACCATCAATCCTAAAGACATCCGACGTAAACGCGCCGAGAAAAATCCGGTGGGTCGTTATGCCAGAGGCAATCTTTTAAAAAAGCTGAAACCATCTTCCGAATAGAAAGCGGCTTGAATGAGCAGTAGCCTCAATGATCTGCTCAATCAATCAGCTTAATCAAAAAAGCCCCTGATGATTCAGGGGCTTTTTCATGCGAAACCGACTATAGTGGAGGAGCATTTAAAATTGCTTCTTTTGATCCTGGTAAACCGGGTTGAGATTCTGGAATCGTCTCCAGACCTTCAACACGTTCCACGATACCAGACTGGTTAAAGTAGATTTTCAAATGCTGGCCTTGAGCTGCCGGGATCTTGGCTTTTTTAGCGTAGGTTCCTGGGGTATAGTTATAGATGTAGTCCCAACGTAAAGGATTCAGTGGATCGCTTACTGTTGGACTGCCCAGTAAGAAACGCACCTGTTGATGGCTCATTCCCACCTGAATTTTAGCGGCTTGTGCTTGGGTTAAAGGGGTTCCTTGTGGAATATCTACCTTATAAACACCTAATGTCGAACAGCCGACGAGCAATGAAGTGACGAATAACGTCAACATGATTTTTTGCATTTTGCTAAACTATCCCAAATTAATTATGATGCATTTGATCCAAGGATAGATCATACTGCATCTAAACTTTGTTGCATATTCCAACTTTGATTTTGTTGAGAGACCTTTTTACATGACTATTTCAAACCAAGATTTACGAAAAGCTGGGCTGAAAGTTACCCTTCCACGAATTAAAATATTAGAATTACTAGAAAATTCAAAACAACATCATTTAAGTGCGGAAGATATTTACAAGACTTTACTCGATCAGGGCGAAGATGTAGGTTTAGCAACTGTGTATCGTGTGTTAACGCAGTTTGAAGCAGCGGGCATCATCGAACGTCATAATTTTGAAAATAATCATTCAGTTTTTGAAATTATGCAGGAAGATCACCACGATCACCTAGTATGTTTAAATTGCAGCAAAGTTGTTGAATTTATTAATGACACGATTGAAAAAGAGCAGCATGACGTTGCTGAAAAATTTGGTTTTGAATTAACCGGTCACTCACTGAATCTGTATGGCTACTGCGATGCGCCTGCCTGTCAGGAAGTTTTCCGTAAAAAATAATTTGAGCGCTGGTTCAAACAAAAAACAGGCTTCATGGGAAGCCTGTTTTTTTATGCCTTCAAGATGATCAGGACTGACCATCAAAGGTAATGTTGGAATGCGCACGTAATAAGTGACTACCACCTTCTTCTGACAGCTTGATTTGCAGACGCAGGTCGTTTGGTGAATCTGCATGTTTCAGTGCATCTTTATAGCTGATCTGTTTGGCTTTATACAGATCATACAGCGCCTGATCGAAGGTCTGCATGCCCAGTTCACGGGAACGCTTCATCAGATCCTTGATTTCATGCACATCACCTTTACGAATCAAGTCGGCAATCAGTGGTGAGTTAATCAGAATCTCAATCGCTGCACGGCGACCATTACCATCGATGGTTGGAATCAGTTGCTGTGCCACAATGGCTTTCATGTTCAGGGACAAGTCCATGAACAGCTGATTATGTCGGTCTGCTTCGAAGAAATGGATAATCCGGTCAATCGCTTGGTTGGCGTTGTTGGCGTGCAGGGTAGCAAAGACCAGATGACCGGTTTCGGCAAAGGCAATCGCATAATCCATGGTTTCACGTGAACGGATCTCACCGATCAGAATCACGTCTGGTGCCTGACGCAGGGTATTTTTCAGGGCAATTTCAAATGAATCAGTATCGATGCCGACTTCACGCTGGGTGATAATACAGCCCTTATGCTGGTGAATAAATTCGATCGGATCTTCAATGGTAATGATATGACCTTTGGAATTTTCATTACGATAACCGACCAAAGACGCCAGCGAGGTTGATTTACCGGTACCCGTCGCCCCGACAAAAATAATGATGCCACGTTTGGTCATCGCCAGTTCTTTTAGAATCGGCGGTAACTTGAGTTCATCCATCGTGGGAATAACAGTTTCAATCCGACGCAGCACCATCCCCGGTTGATCTCGTTGCTGAAAGGCACTGACACGGAAGCGGGCACTTTTATCCGGCGTGCTGATGGCAAAGTTACATTCACGACTGTCAGCAAATTCTTTACGCTGCTTTTCGGTCATGATGGAATGGAGCAGTTGTCCTACTGCCGCACCGGGTAATTTTACCGAACCAATCGGTAAAATCTGCCCATTAATCTTGATGGACGGTTCGACATCGGCAGTAATGAACAGATCCGATGCTTTTTTCTCCACCATATAATCGAGTAAGCCGTTAAAATCCATGTATATAAACCCCAATACAATTCAATTTTTTTATAAAAATGCTTCTGGCTGTTTGGCTGCAGTACGTGCAACTTGCGGGCTGATCAAACCTTTGGACACTAGCGTTTTTAGTGTCTGATCCAGCGTGGTCATGCCATAGTTGGCACCGGTCTGAATTGCTGAGTACATTTGTGCGACTTTGTTTTCACGGATCAGGTTACGGATCGCCGGAATACCGATCATTATTTCATGCGCTGCGACACGCCCACCGCCATTTTTCTTCAGTAGAGCCTGTGAAACTACGGCTTGTAGGGATTCAGATAACATGGCGCGTACCATGTCTTTTTCTTCGGCAGGGAATACGTCGATCACACGGTCAATGGTTTTGGCCGCTGAGGTGGTATGCAGGGTGCCGAAAACAAGGTGACCCGTTTCTGCCGCAGTTAAAGCCAGACGAATGGTTTCAAGGTCACGCATCTCACCGACCAGAATAATATCCGGATCTTCACGTAATGCAGAACGTAATGCTTCATTAAAGCCATGCGTATCACGATGCACTTCACGCTGGTTAATCAGACATTTCTTGGACTGATGCACAAATTCGATCGGATCTTCGACGGTCAGAATATGGTCATAGCGGTTGTCATTAATATAATCCAGCATCGCCGCCAAGGTGGTTGATTTACCCGAACCGGTAGGACCTGTCACCAGTACCAGACCACGTGGATATTCACAGATGTCTTTAAAAATTTGTCCCATGCCCAGATCTTCAAGGGTCAGGACTTTAGAGGGAATGGTACGGAATACCGCACCGGCACCGCGGTTCTGGTTAAATGCGTTGACACGGAAACGCGCCACGCCAGGCACTTCAAAAGAGAAGTCAGTTTCCAGATTTTCTTCAAAATCACGGCGCTGTTTATCGTTCATGATGTCATAAACGAGTTTATGCACTTCTTTGTGTTCTAATGCTGGCAGGTTGATGCGACGAACTTCCCCATCGACACGAATCATTGGCGGTAAGCCCGCAGACAAGTGTAAATCCGACGCACCATTTTTAGCAGAAAATGCCAACAATTCTGTGATATCCATAAGGTCCCCGAGTTCATTAAAATGTTAATTATTTTGATAGAATAATAAGGCTTTCCCACAGCTTAACCAACACTTAGTTCATGGGCAAGGGAAAAAAAGATGAATGAAATGAGAACCCCATCAATGAATATGTTGCAACAGTCACGAAATCAGGTCTTAGTGCAAATTGAAACTGCCTGTGTTGAGGCCGGCCGCGAAGCAGATGCGGTGCAACTGCTTGCCGTTTCCAAGACCCAGCCGAGCAGCGTGCTGGCAGAGATGTATCAGGCCGGGCAACGTGCTTTTGGTGAAAACTATTTGCAGGAAGCGCTGGAAAAAATCACGGCACTGAAAGAGCTGGAGATTGAGTGGCATTTTATTGGACATGTGCAGCGCAACAAAACCAAGGCTCTGGCAGAAAATTTTGCCTGGGTACATGGAGTCGATCGCCTAATTATTGCCGAGCGCTTATCAAATCAGCGTGGAGATGATCAGCCTGCACTAAATATCTGTATTCAGGTGAATATTGATGGTCAGGATACCAAAGATGGTTGCCAGCCGGCAGAAGTTGCAGATTTAGTGGCACAGATCAGTCAACTACCGAATGTGCGTTTACGTGGCCTGATGGTGATTCCAGCACCAAATAATCCTCAATCCTTTGGTGATGCCAAAGTTTTATTTGATGCAGTCAAAGTTCAGCATGCACATCCTGAAGATTGGGATACTTTAAGTATGGGCATGTCTGCGGATATGACCGAAGCGATTGCTGCGGGTTCTACCATGGTTCGTGTTGGCACAGCCCTATTTGGTGCACGGCCTAAAAAAGATGTATAAACTACTAATGTCAGTTTTTTGCAGCAAAACGTTATCGCAGGGTATTGGATAACGCTTTTTTTCTGGCTGGTTCGAGCCATTTAGCCATCAGCCAGGCAAAGACTATTATGCCGAACATACTCGTAAGCAAGGCTAAAACTGCTCCACCCAGACCATAGCCTAAAGTTGCCGGAATACAGCCCAAAATAAATAAAAGTAAGGGGAAATGGGTGACATACAAGGTATAGGAAAAGTCTGCGGATTGAACCCAGACCGCATGATAATGACTGCGTTGATACTGGAGCTGTACCAGCCAGCAGCTAAAGGCCAGACCCACACAGAAATTAAAAGGGGTGAAATTCGCAGCGCGGTATTGCTGGGTTTCATCGATCATCTGAAACTGGTAAGCATCAAAACAGGCAATTAGAAATGCCAAGCCGAATAGGGCTAATTTGACCGATTGTAAGCGGTTTAAAAAACGTAGCTGGATATATTGAAATGAACAGGCAAAGGCACTAAGCCAGACCAGAAAATAAATAAAAAACTGGATGTTCAGTAATGACAGTATAGCCAGAACTATAAAAAATCCGATTTTGGCGATTTCCGAATTTTTTAAAAAAGGTAGGAATCCGGCCAGCACATAAAACCACACTTCATAGCTCAGGCTCCAGAGCGCAGCATTGGCTGAAACCGTTGGTGTTACAAAGCCATTCAAAAATAGCAGCGAACCAATAAATTCCATCATGTCTACACTATAGTCAGTCCGGATCATCATGCCAAAACTGTGTTGAAAAGCATGAGTATGACTGGCAAATAATAGTGGAGCAAGCAGATATAAAAGCAGCGTCAACCCCATGGCAAACAGAAAGGGTGGTAAAATTCTGCTGCAACGCTGTCGGGCATAACGGTGCAGATTGAACTGACCATGCTGATGAATGTTGTGCTGAATCGAATAGCCGATCAGATAGCCACTTAAGGCAAAGAAAATCATGACTGCAGCCTGCCCAAGCAGGCGTATCCATGAATAAATGCTGGTATCGAAAGGCGCAATAAATGCCTGAAAGCAGTGACTGAATAACACCACAATGGCACTGATACCCCGTAGGCTCTCAAGCTGTAGGCTGAAATAGTGCGAGAGCGTATTCGGGGCAGTGTTCATGATCCTTAGCCTATAATCTGAATGGTACTTGCACCTGCACCAACCGGTTTGACCTGAATCTGTACCGGAATACGTTCATGCATTTCCTGCACATGCGAGATTAATACAACTTTACGACCCTGACTTTGTAAATGATCCAGTGCATTCATCACCATATGTAACGAAGCAGGATCTAGCGTACCAAAACCTTCATCAATAAACAGTGATTCCAGTTTCATGGAGCCGGAGGCCATATTGGCAATCGCCAAAGCCAAAGCCAATGAAACCAGGAAGGTTTCACCACCCGATAGGGACAGCACAGGGCGGACTTCACTATTCATGTCCAGATCAATAATCGCCAGACTCAGGCTATCCGGAATACGGTGTAACTGATAGCGGGGTGCCAACGGTTGCAACTGCTGATTTGCATATTCCACCAGAATATCCAGATGATGTTCCTGGGCAATTTTCTGGAATTTGGTACCTTCCTTATGTCCGATCAGGTCGTAAATACGACCCCAACGGTATTCTTCGGCTTTGATCTGCTCAATTTGCTGCTGATATTTGGCATAGGTGTTTTGATTATTGGCATTCATACGCAGTTTGGCATCAGTTTCATTGAGCACTTCCTGCTGCATTATTTTTTCCTGATGCAGCATGCCAAGTTTTTGTTCAATTTCCTCAAATTCATGTTCTGGCTGTAGTTTTAAATGGGCCTGATATTGTTCTTCAAGTAATTGCCAGGCTGTTCTGGCATTTTCGAGTGCCTGTTTCTGGTTGGCCAGATTCTGACGAATGCGTTGATGGTTGCTCAGATCAATACTGAGCCATTGTTCAATTTGAGCTGCCGTCACTTGAGGATGTGCTGCTTGCCATGCCTGAATATCTTGCTGATATTGAGCCAATTGCTGATCGATCTGCTGAAGTTGGCTGATAAATTCTTGCAGTTTTAAGTGGGTTTGATGCCACTGTTTTTCGGCCTGCGCCGTGCATTGACGCTGTTGTTCTAAAGTCTGCTCTAAGGTCTTGGCTTGTAGCTCTAGTGCATTGCGCCATTCTGCAGCGACACGGTAGACTTGTCCTGCATGTTCTTGGGTCAGTTCAGCCAGTTGTTGACGCAGGTCTTTGCCTTGCTGAATCAACTGCTCTACAGACTGGCTCAATTGAGCAAAATTTTGCTGTTCCAATTGTAGTTGATACTGGCTCTTTTCCAATATCTGCTGCTGTTGATGCAGGTCAGATTCCAGCTGCTTTTGTACTGCCAAGTGCTGCATGCGGTGCTCTACTTGTCGTTGCAACTGAGGTAAGCAGAGCATAGGTGGCTGCGACTGGTACTGCTCGGGCAGTATGCTTAAAACTGGGTGTATCAGCTGGTCGAGTTGCTGACGTTGCTGTAGAGCCAGTTGTAATTGGTGCAATTGCTGTTGTTGTTGACGCCATTGTTGTAATTGTTGCTGGAGCTGTTGTTCCTGCTGTTGTGATAGTTCTAGCTGCTGGACCAGACTTTGAGTGTGATTCGCCAGTAACTGGATGAATGTAGGAAGATCATTGTGCTGCTCGGTAACCACTTCCAGTTTAAGTAGTTGAGATTTACAGTCAGCAGAGGATTGTTGAATCTGGTTTTGCAGGATCTGGCAACGCTGTTGCTGTTGCTCAATTACTGTTTGTGCTTTAGACATTTCAATGCGTTGCTGCTGCTGAGATTGCAGTTGCTGATCGAGCTGCTGTTTTGCCTGCCGTAACTGTTGCTCCTGTAGCTGGTTCAGGCTCTGTTCCAGATGTTCATGGACGGCATCGACAAAAGGATGGGCTGGGCTTCCACAGACCATGCATGGCTCATCCGGTTTTAACTGGCCACGAAGATCCTGCACACTTTGCGCATGCAATAAACGTTGCTGGGCAAGTATTTGTTCCAGGTGTTCATAGGCCTGTTGTTCAGCCTGAATCTGCTGATGTAGTGCCTGTTCGGCCTCTTGCTGCATTTTTAGTTGCTGCTGTTGGCTATTTACAGCAGATTGCAGTTGTTCAAATTCTTGTGATTGTTGAACGATTTGTTGTACCTGCTGTTGCAGCAGGTCGAGCTGACGCTGTTCCGCTTGGCGTTGCTGACGCATTTCCTGAATGGTTTTGAGATGCTCTTCTAGCTGTTCCAGACTATGATGCTGTTGTATCCACTGGTTCAGATTTCCTGAAAGTACTGTAACGGTTTTTTCCAGTTCAGGTAAAGGCTGCTTCAGGCTGTCCGGATTCTGTTGCTGCAGTTGCTGATACTGACGCATAAAGTCTTGTATGCGTTGCAAGGTACTTTGCGGCTCCAGATCGAACACATTTAAAAAGCCAGATTCAGCCAATTGTTGTGCAACCTTTTCTTGCCGAGCTTGTAGCTGATTCAAAGTCTGTTGTTGCTGTCGCAGTTGTTCTTCTAAAGGCTGTAGACGAAGGGTTTGAAACTGGCTTTGCTCTGCATGCAGTTTTTTGTACCGCTCTGATACCGTATCAATTGCATGATCCAGCCTTAAACCTGCCTCCAGATGCGGTTTCAGGTTTGCCAAGTGTTGCTGAAACTGGTGCTGCTGTTGTTGTAAGGCTGTAAGTTTGGCTTCTTCTGCTACAAAGCTCTGTTTGAGCGTTTCAAATTCCAGCGTAAATTGGGTGTGCTGGTGCTGAATCTGCTCTTTTTGAGGGGCTAGACGGGTACGACTCACAAACTGATCCCGAATCGACTGGAATTCATCCAGCTGCTCCAGTAGCTGTTGCTGTCCTGCAGATTTATTTACTGCATCTTGCTGTACTTCGTAGACTTCTTTTTTGGCATGGACTTCTGCATAGAGTTTATGTCGGTCCAGATGCCATTGTTTCTCATTTTCTAGCAGTTTTTCTGATTGCTGCAAATTCTGAAGTTGCAAAGACAAAGAGTTCTGCTGCTGTTGTAAAGCGCTGATGTCTTCTTCAGACAGAATTTCAATATGCCCGATCAGCTTTTCCAGATCGTTGCGCTTGTTTTTGACTTCGCTGAATTTCTCTGCGGCTTTCTGACTAACTAGACTGAAAATCTGCGAATTGGTGAGATATTCCAGTAAATCTGCACGCTCATTATCTTTGGCTTTTAAAAATGCGCCGACTTCCGACTGTGCGAGCAACACTGCGCGGGTAAACTGCTCAAAACTTAAGCCCACCAGTTTTTCAATGAGCGGGGTGACTTCCGATATTTTTTGCGTCAGTGTCGTGTCATCATCCAGACATTTGACGTAGCGGTCTACTTTTAGATTGCCATCGACTTTCTGGCGTGCCCGTTTAATTTCCCAGCGTGCCATATAGCGTTTGCTGTCGAGTGCAATAAATTCCAGTTCGGCAAAACCATGCACGCAGCCACGGCGCAGAATATTCTTGGAATCCTTGATGGAAACATCCTGACCGCCAGCATCTTTCAAGCTGCCTGTCGCACCTTTTAAACGTGGAATTTCATTGTAAAGCGCCAGGCACATGGCATCGAGCAGGGTAGATTTTCCGGCACCAGTTTTGCCGGTGATGGCAATCAGGCCGGCATGAGCCAAAGGACTCGATTCAAAATCAATATGATGGGTGCCGGTGAGGGAGGCCAGATTATGAAGACTTAGACGTAAAATTTTCATGGCCGATCCTAGGCTTGTTGTTTTTGTGCAAGTTCGTGTTGGGCTTCATTCAGTAACTCCTGAAAATCCCGTTGTACCGAGTGATCCTGCTCATAGCCCATTTTTTTCCAGATATTGAAAAATAGCGATTCCGGAGTAGGGGGTGCCAGATCAATTTTAGACTGGCTTGAACTAAGGTCGACCTGTTGCTGGTAAATCCGGCTGATGCGCAGCAGTCGGTAACGGTTAGCAGGTAGGGCCTGTTCTATTTGCTGACGCAGATCTACCGGAGGCGGCGCATCGGTCGTGTATTCCACCTCCAGAAAATGCCGTGCAGAAAGCTGCTCGATTTCTCCGGCAGGCAAGGCCTGAATTGTAGTGATTAAATTTTCCAGCTTTTCACGAATGCGGAACAGCTCGACAGTACGCGGAATGCTTAAGGCATCGTACTGAAAGCGGTTTTCCGGGTTTTGTTCGGGATCAATCCTGACTTCAACTATTTGATGCTTATAATTAATCTCACTAAATGACAGCGGAATTGGGGAGCCACTATAGCGAATATGCGGCTGACCAACCTTTTGTGGTTTATGCAAATGCCCTAGCGCGACATAATCAATCATGTCATCAAACAGCGCCGTCGACAGGGCCTCTTCATTGCCGACAATAATCGGACGTTCAGAGTCGGAGGTCTCACCACCTTGCATGTGCGCATGTGACATTAAAATTAGTGCCTGATGTGGCTGTTTGCGGGCTCTGGCTTCGGCAATCAGTTGTTGATGCAGATAACTGATCGCGTTCTGGTTATTGCTGGTATGTTCATTCAGTCCGGTAATTTCGGCACTGCGTAAATAGGGTAGGGTCAGACACCAGGCGATGATATTTTTATCCCGATCATAAATAGGAATAAGTAGACGATCCAGGTTCAGGGTATTTTCTGCAGTGCGGCCTACGATTCCCACAGCTTTGGCATTAAATTTGGCCAGCAAGGGTTCAACCTGTTCGATCCGGTAACCGGAATCATGATTGCCTGCAATCATTAGGGTTTGCATATGCGGCGCCAAGTCATGAGCATCGGCCAGAAACTGGTACAGCTGTCTTTGCGCACTGGAAGCTGGATTGATCACATCAAAAATATCGCCGGCAATCAGCAGAGCATGCGGCTGCTTTGTTTTAATTTGCTCAAGTAGCCAAGTCAAAAACTGTGCATGTTCAAATTCACGGTCATGGTTATGGAAAAATTGTCCCAGATGCCAATCGGAAGTGTGAAGAAAATGAACTGCCATGTAATGAACCCCAAGATATCTGCCTTGCTACTATAGGAAAAAGCACAGGTAAAAATCTACTTGTAAAACGATATTTCAGTGAATTGTTGGTGATGTTCAAGCTGAATTTATTTTGATCAGTATGGATATTAATGGACGGTTGTATCCAGATCATCAGATATTAAAGGTTCTGCAAGCCCTCAGATTTTAGAAATAGGGATTTTAAAAAATAAAAACCGACGATTCGAGTGATGATGAAATCGTCGGTCAAATTTGTGTTACATGAAGATTTTGGCTGCTATTCAAAATTTCCCTGTACACTGGACTTATTGCTTTAGCTCTAAAGGTCAGCAAAAATTCGTGGATGCCAGTCCAAATTTTTGTACCTTGTACCCTATATAACGTCACCCTGTAGTGGATGGTTGACAATAAAATGAAAAAAAACCTGATTTTTTTTATACTAGCTTGTTGAAGATCACTGAGTCATGCATATGTTGCCGCTAAGTCGTTATTTTATCTGGTTTTTCGTTATATGTTTTATTTTTACCTGTATTTGCGGTGTACTCGCAGCCTTGCTGCCGATGGGCATGGGTGCAGTCTTGACGATTGTTCCGTATCTGGTAGCCATGATTTGGGTGCTTTTTAAATTTTTAAAACAGCAAAAACGTGCCCCGACCCAAGCAGAGCGTAAAAAATTCACCCTCAGGTTTAGCCTGATTTACTGGGGCTATAATTTATTATTTCTCTTGCTCGGTATTGTGATCGCCACCCGTTCCAATCCGAATGCCTGGCAGGACTTTCTGTTGTATCTACAGCAGCCACAATTTATGAGTATTGTGCTGATCATGTTCCTGATGATCGCAATTCCGCTGTATCTGCTGACCTACTGGTTTTATGGCAAGCAGGCCCAGCGTATGGCAGAGAAAATGTTTGGCCATCCACCTCAGTGAGTATAGATGAATCATTGTGTGACGACTGATCTTCATAAATTGATTGAATGATGAAAGATACAAATTCTCCACTACAAAGATCTTCTCGGTTTAAAAAGCTAAAGATGAGTGGCGTATAATTTAAATCAAGAAAATAATAAGGTGAAGAATGACGAATGTATAAACCTGTAGTGCTGTTGACGGGAGCGAGTGGTTTTATTGGCAGTCATCTCGTGCATTTTTTACTGGAACGGGATTATCGGGTGATTGGTCTGACCCGTCAGAAAAATAAACGTGAACCACATCCGGACTTTCATTGGATTAACCAGCTGGATGAATTAAAACAGCATCAGATTGATTATGTGGTCAATCTGGCTGGCGAAAGTATTGGCCAAGGCCGCTGGACGGCAGCGCGTAAAAAGAAATTGCTGAATAGCCGTTTAGATACCACCAGACATTTATTTGATTATTTAGAAAAAAATCAGCTTAGACCGAAACGGATTATTTCAACATCGGCCGTTGGCTATTATGGCATTGACCCCAATGAGCGCTGGGAACAGGTCTGCACGGAGCAAAGTCCGCCACAAGATATTTTTATGTCCGAACTCTGTGCGAAGTGGGAGCAGCTGGCCTTGTCCTATGCTAACCAGAACACCAAGATTGTTCGCTTTGCGGTGGTGTTTGGCAAAGGTGGTGGGATTCTTCCGCAGATGCTATTGCCGATTAAGCTGAATCTGTTCGGGCGGATTGGTCATGGACGTCAGCCAGTGACCTGGGTATATCTAGAGGATGTACTGCGTGCGATTGAATTCTTGATGCTCGATGATACGACCGAGCAGATCTTTAATGTGGTCGCGCCAGAAAAAAGCAGTCAGGCCCAGTTTGCACGAACCGCGGCCCAGATTCTGAAGCGCAAACCCTTATTCCCACTGCCGGCATGCAGCCTGAAAATGATGCTGGGAGAACAGTCACAACTGGTATTGAATGGTCAGTATGTACAGCCCAAAGCCTTGCAGGAGGCCGGATTCCAGTTTCATTATCCAACCCTGAAAGAGGCGCTGGATAATATCCTAAAGCACTAAGCGACTGGGCTCTAATAAACGGACAGGATCATAAGGAGCTGGATCAACGATTGGCATTTGTTTAAGGATGAGTTGAGCGAGTAGTTTGCCTGATGCCGGCCCCATGCATAAACCATTCCGGAAATGTCCAAAATTGGCCCAGGCATTGTGTAGCTTGGGAATTTTGCCAATATAGGGAATACCATCGGGTGAGCTGGGTCTTAATCCGGCCCATTGCTTGACCAGCGGAAAATCTGCCAGTTCCGGTACCATCTCGATACACGCCTGTAAAATATCCTGCCGGATTTCGCTAGAAGGCGAGGTGTCAAAACCGACCTGACGCATACTGGAACCACATAAAACATGTCCATCCTGACGTGGAATCAGGTACATCACCTTATGCATGCACATGGTCGGCAGCCAGTTTTCTGGCGTTTTAAACAGCAGCATCTGGCCCTGAACCGGCTGTACCGGAATTTCCAAACCAAGTTGCTGTGACCAGTGTTGCGACCATGCTCCGGTTGTGAACACATATTGATCTGCCTGAAAAACCTGGCTATGTTCATCTGAGATACTTTTTACACAGCCTTGCTGAATATTGAGCCGAGTGATTTTACAGTCTTCTTGCCAGGTGACACGAGGATGCTGCTTCAAATAGTGAATGATCGACTGTAATAACCGTGGATTACGGATATTCGCCAGTTCAGGGAAATAAATCGCCTGCTTGAATTTGCTCTGATTAATTCTTGGATTGATCTGTTGCAGTTTAGCCTGATCAAGCAATTCTGCCTGTTGCTGCGGATCCTGATGTGTTTTGGCATAACTTAAACCGATTTCAAAATCGGATTCATCAAAAATCAGCATACCTGTTTCATGAATCTGGAAATCGATGCCAGTGAAAGGTTGCAGTTTTTGATTCCAGTTCTGATACATGGGTTTGGCATGTCGAGCCAGAGCATTTACAGCAGCGGGATAACGCCACGGATACATCGGGGAAAGGATTCCTCCTCCAGCCCAGGATGCAGCCTGTCCGGCGGCCTGTTGATCAAAAAGGGTAACAGAACATCCCTGTTCAAGCAGTTCCAGCGCCGACATCAAACCGGTGATGCCAGCGCCGACAATGGCAATATGCATTGCGCCGAAATCCTTTTACTTCATGTCTTTCAGTTTAAGCGCAGCTTCTTCAGCAAAATAGGTCCAGATACCATCTGCACCGGCACGACGACAGCTCATCAATGATTCTAAAATGACGCTATCAGATAACCAGCCATTTTGAATTGCCGCAGCCAGCATCGCGTATTCGCCACTGACCTGATAGACAAAGGTTGGTACGCCAAAAGTGTCTTTGACTTCGCGGACGATATCCAGATAAGGCATGCCCGGTTTAACAATCACCATGTCTGCACCTTCCTGAATATCCAGCGCAATTTCATGCAGGGCTTCAGCACGGTTACCGACATCCATCTGGTAATTGTATTTATTGCCGCCTTTTAAATTGCTGGCAGAACCGACTGCATCACGGAACGGACCATAGAAACTTGATGCATATTTGGCTGAATAGGCCATGATGGAGGTATAGATATGACCATTTTTTTCAAAGGCCTGACGAATCGCACCGATCCGGCCATCCATCATGTCACTTGGAGCAAACACATCTGCACCGGCTTCGGCATGGCTCAAGCCCTGTTTAATCAGGCACTCGACCGTTTCATCATTTAAGACATAACCGTTCTCATCAATAATGCCATCCTGACCATGTGTGGTATACGGGTCTAATGCGCCGTCAGTAATCAGCACCATTTCTGGCAGTTCTTTTTTCAATAAACGCAAGGTGTTTTGTACCAGACCATCTTCACGCCACGCAGCTTCTGCAGTCAGGCTTTTATCTTCTTGTGGGGTGACGGGGAATAGCGCCAGTTTATTGACACCGAGTTCCAGCAGACGTTCTGATTTTTTTAACAACAAGTCCGCTGACAGGCGCTGGATATTCGGCATACTTGGAATATCTTGGGTCTGGTTTTGTCCTGGCAGGACAAATACTGGATAAATGAGATGATCTGCCGCGAGATGGGTTTCACGAACCATCGAACGTAAATGTTCATTTTTACGAATACGACGCATGCGAGTTGCAGGAAATGCGGGACGATTGAACGTATAAGTCATAAAAATCTCAGTAATCAGTATTAAACTAGGCCTCTATTGTAGCCCTAACTCAAATTTTTGGGCATAAATTAGCGGTTTTTATTGTGGTGGATTCGGGCAGAGTGATGAGTAAGACAGAGAGAAACTGGACAGGTAATATACATCCGGGCTCGAAAGTGGATATTGATGTAGTCCTGAACCAGCTGGTACATGCTTTTAATAGCTCTCCTTTTTTTAACTATAACGGCATGACCATGCGGGTGGTCGAGGGCCAGATTGAGGCCTATGTTGAAATGCAGGATTTCATGATTGGTAATGTGGCTTTCCAGATTCTGCATGGCGGTCTGGCTGCAACTGTACTGGATAGTGTCGGTGGTATTGTGGCTATGGGCGAACTGTATAAAAAAGCCGAACCGGAAACCATTGCCGAGACTATTAAAAAGGTATCGCGTCTGGCGACGGTCGATATGCGGGTGGATTATCTGGCGCCTGGACGTGGCAAATATTTTATTGCACGTGCAGAAACCTTACGTTTGGGGCGTAAGGGCTGCACCATGCGCATGACCATGGTCAATGATGAAGATAAAGCGATTGCAACAGCGATTGCGTCTTATGCCTATTAATGAAATCGTGAATTGAGAAAGTTAAAAAGCACTGTTTAACAGTGCTTTTTTTATAATGATCAAATATGAACCTAGAGGATTTAGAGATCAGATTTAGCCCGTTTCAAGGCATTTTGCCATTTGGCTAAATGCATTTCTTTTTCGTCATTTTGCATTTTGGGTTCAAAAGCACGGTCCAGCTGCCAGGACTGGGAAATTTCATCCAGGTTTGAAAATACGCCAGCTTTTAATCCGGCCATAGCGGCCGCGCCCCAAGCAGTAGCTTCCAGCATTTTCGGACGCAGTACCGGTACATTCAGAATATCGGCCTGAAATTGCATCAGCATGTCATTGCTGCTGGCACCACCATCAACCCGCAGTTCTTTAAGGGGATGTGCAATATCAGATTGCATCGCACTGAGCACATCCGATACCTGAAAGGCGATTGATTCTAATGCGGCACGAGCGATATGCGCTTTGGTCGTACCGCGTGACATGCCACAGAGTAAGGCACGTGCTTCACTATCCCAATGCGGCGCGCCCAGTCCGGTAAATGCGGGAACCAGAACCACGCCGTCACTATGCTCGACCTGATGCGCCAGTTTTTCCACATCACTGCTTTTTTGAATAATTCCGAGGCCATCGCGTAACCATTGCACTACAGCACCAGCCATAAATACGCTGCCTTCGAGCGCATAGGTAGTTTGGCCCTGGGCTTGCCAGGCGAGAGTAGAAAGCAGCTTGTTCTGGCTAAGCTGAATGTTATGTCCGGTATTGAACAGCATAAAGCAGCCAGTACCATAGGTGTTTTTAGCACTGCCCACCTCAAAACAGGACTGGCCAAAGAGTGCAGACTGCTGATCCCCCAAAATTCCGGTAATGGGAATATTGGCCCCCAGTAAGCCAGAAGCCGTGTCAGCGACATAACAGTCAGAAGAGATAATTTTCGGTAAGACCGAAACCGGGATATTAAACAGCTCGAGTAGCTCTTCATCCCACGATTGTTGCTGCAGATTCATTAACATGGTACGAGAAGCGTTACTGGCTTCAATGACGTGCTCTGCACCTTGGGTCAGATTCCAGATCAGCCAGCTATCGATAGTGCCAAATGCCACATGGCCCTGTTCAGCAAGTGCCCGTACCCCCTCGACATGCTCTAAAAACCAGACCAGTTTTCCCGCACTAAAATAAGGATCAATCCGTAGGCCGGTTTTTTGCTGAATTTTGGACATCAGGCCTTGTTCAATCAGCCGGTTACACCAGTCAGATGTACGACGGTCCTGCCAGACGATTGCCGGAGCGAGCGGTTTGCCGTTTCGACGATCCCAGACTACGGTCGTTTCGCGCTGGTTAGTCAGGCCAAGGGCTTTAATATCTTTTGCCAGAATACCTGCAGTCGCCAAAGCTTGTTGTACCACGGCAATCTGTGAGCTCCAGATTTCTTGAGCATCCTGTTCCACCCAGCCCGAATGTGGGGTGTGGATATGCGCTTCACGTTGAGCCGTTGCCTGAACTTGTCCATGTTCATTAAAAATAATGGCCCGACTTGACGTAGTTCCCTGATCTAGTGCCAGTAAATAGCTCATAATTTTTCTGTTATTTGGCTTGAAAAGTAAAATATTAGCGCAATAATGTAATTAAGCGCATCAAGTTGTGTAAATGTTCAGAAAATACATCGTAATTTTTGACATTTATGCTATGATTGCCTTGTACTTTGGGGGTGTTTCTGGCTTCGACGCTGGTGATGAAACTCATAGATGCATGCCGAGAGCGCATTTTCTCTCGTAAATCAAATTTGCATTTTTTAGTCGCAAACGACGAATCATACGCTCTAGCTGCCTAAGGGCAGCTTGTCCGCCTCTCCGAATACTTGTGGTTAGAGAGTCCGACTGAAGCGCACGCACACAAGTCCGTATAAAGCCAAGCCTCGGGGCTTTGTACTAAATTAAGAGGATCGCGATTTGTACCCTGTTCGTCGGGTCACAAAGAGTTAAAACAATAGACGATATCTAAGCATGTAGTATTCTCGAGTGTAGTGCTGGCGGACGCGGGTTCAACTCCCGCCACCTCCACCAAAATTCTTTCCGAAGTAATCCATCGGAATCTAAAAAAGCCTTTAAACTCAATGTTTAAAGGCTTTTTTTTATGCCTGTTTGTCCGATATTGTCTGATCCTATTTGACCCCATATTTGCTCTTTGCGGGTAAATATTGGGAAAATTTACCCAGAAATTAATACATCAATTATGGGTAATCGACATGCCACTTACAGATACTGAATGCAGAAAAGCACAGCCGAAAGATAAACAGTATCGTCTTTCGGATTTACATGGTTTATCCCTCATCATTACCACCAAAGGTCAAAAATATTGGAATGTACGCGTCACTGTCCATGGTGAACGTAAGTCTGAATCGCTTGGCCCATATCCAGATTTAAGCTTAAAAAAGGCAAGGGAGCTTGCATATGAGCTTAAGCATCGATACTCACGTTCAGTATTGCATGAAGACTTAAAGCCCTATTTCGAAGAAGTTGCAGAAGATTGGTTTAATAATCAAAAAGAAACCTGGTCATCCAAACACATCAGTAATGTTCGAGCTTCATTGGATGAGCTTTATATTGCTCTTGCTAATAAGCGTATTAATCAGATTCAGGCACCTGAGATTCTGCAGATCATTAAGAAGATTGAAGCTAGAGGCTCGCTTGAAATTGCAAAACGGACCTTATCTCGTTGCGGCATGGTCATGAAGTACGCCATTGCGCATGGCTATCGCTATGACAATCCGGCAGGTGATTTAGTCTACGCCCTCAAGAATAAAAGGGTCAAAAACCTGGCTTCGCTTTCTGCCTCTGAGATGCCTGAATTTCTTAGACGTATTAAGGCTTATCCTGCCGATGCTCAAACACATCATGCCATTGTCCTGATTATGCTGACAGGCGTTCGGGTCAGTGAGTTACTACAAGCACGCTGGGAAGAATTTGATCTGGAGGGGCGTAAGTGGGATATCCCTGAAGAGCGGATGAAGAACCGACTTTCACATCGTGTGCCGTTGACGGACATGATGATTGCCGAGCTTCAGGCTTTGAGACTTACCCATAATCAGGAACTGCTATTTCCCCATCGTTTAAATAACAAAGAACCTATGCGTAGCGAGTCTATTTTGGCTGTGATCAAGCGTTCGGGCTATGCAGGTCGGATGACCACACATGGTTTTAGATCGCTATTTAGTACAGTCGTAAACGAATCGAATCTGTTTAATCCAGATGCCATTGAACGCCAGCTTGCTCATGTGCCTCAAAATAGAATTCGTTCGGCATATAACCGAGCGCAATATTGGGATGAGCGGGTGAGATTGATGCAGTGGTATGGGGAGCAGGTAGAAGGATGGATGGCTCAGTATTGAGCCTTTCCTTTCTAGTTACTTATAGTCTTTATATTCTTCATATTCCTTATTAATCAATTTTTCTAGAAGTTCTGATTCAGAAATATTGTAAAGCTCTGCTAATTCTTTCAATCGAACTTTTGTATTTTTTCTTAAGGGTAAGTGAAATTTCTTTTTGAGATTATCCTTATTTTTTAATCTAAAAACATTTTGCTGCCATGCTTTTTTAAGTTTATTTAAATCATTAATATACTTTTCTCTATTATGAATATAAAGATCGTCAAAATAAGCATAGATATAATTCTCATGTAACTTTTCTTTTTCAAAAAGAAATTGAGGGAAAACATTGTATTCAAAATTTTTATCAATATAGCTTTTGCTCCACTCTATAAAATCTTTATTCTTAATGTATTTGTTTAGATTTATTTTTTCTTTTATTATTTTATCAAAATCAGAAATATATTCTTCCAAGTCTAGATTTTTTTGAATGATATTGTGTGTTATTTCGGGTTTTAAATAAATCAAAGCTAAAATAAAAATTCTAGGATTATTAATGTTTTTATGAACTTTATGATTGTTGTTTTGTCTAAGTATTTTAGGGTTGTGGGCGGATTTGTGTATTATATTATTATTAATTTGACTTGATGTTTCTGAGTTTTTTAATTTTTTAAATGTACTTTCTCTAATAAAAATAGGTATATCGTAGTCTTGGGTGAATCTATTAATTAAGAACCAACATAATCTGTCATCCTTTAGGTGTAGATTAATATCTATATTTAAAATATATTCTTTCTGTTCTTTATGACAATTCTTAATAAAGATATTTATTTCTTCTTCTTCAAGTTTAGATAAAGTTGTTTTTATATAATCAAATAAATATTCATAAGAATATTTTTCATTATAAAAATTGAAAAAATCACGAGGGGTGTAATTATTAGTGCTAGCCACTTTCCAAGCTATCCATACATACTCATGCTCTTTAAAACCTCTTAAAAGTTTGTCAATCAAAAGCCCTTTACGGATATTGTGATTTACTGAAGTTAAGCCCATTTTTATTAATTACCTGTAGTATTTCTTGTAGTATTTATACTAATATTTTCTCTAGTATTTTTCAATACTGAAGTCACCTTGAATGCTTAAAAATATTAGCTTATGGACATTTTTATTAGCTATTAATTAGGTTTTAGCTTAACTCTAGCTTTTTTGAGACTCGATCCTACATGAATTTAAGCGTAGAGCAGGGAGGAAAAGTTTTTCATGTGGAGAATAGGTACTGTACTACAGGAGGAATTTGGACTCCCTAACGCTTTGGTTATTAATCTAATCGTTTATTAGGTAACACTTTATTGTAAAGTAAACGTATATATATACTGAATTCCCTATCTCTTATGTAACTGTCACACACATAGGTTTAAACATGAGAGTTTCAATTAATCAGGAAAGACTTACACTTGAGATTGAGAGCTTTTTAAAACGTTTAAAAAGAGAACGTAAAAAATGGGATGGATTCTATTCACAACTTACAAATCTGTTATTAGGCTTTAATGATATTTATGATCCCGATGATGAATACACAGGTTATCTTAAATTCTTTGTAATTCTGAGATATGACTTACAGAGAATAGACTCTGGTTATTTTGAACTTATGGATGAGTTAAAGATAATTGGGTATAGAGAGATGAGAGCGTGGTTTTTAGATTTATCTGAGGATTTTGAAAAAGATTATAAGATGATCGAAAAACAGAAAGATGAAAATAAAATTGAAGTGCAGGAATATTGTGAGTCAATAATTGGTAAATATAGCCGAATATTAGTTGCTCGGATGGACTTGGGTTATTTACAAGAACATTCTAGTCGCATCAGAGTTGAAGATATTTATAATGATTTGGATATACTGCTTAATCGTATCCAAAATAAAGATGGCATATTTAAACATGTGATTGGATATATATGGGGAGTGGAGCAAGGCGGTAAAAGTAAAGGTTTTCACTGTCACTTAGCAATCATTTATGATAATGCCTATCGTGATGGAAGCGCAGCATATTGGGGGGATGAAATAATCGCGCTATGGAAGGATATTACTAGAGGTTATGGTCAAGGATATAATTGCTGGAACCGTGAACGTGTAGCGAAACTTAGAAGAGAGAATAAGCTGGGGATCGGTGTGATCTATCGTCGTGATTCAACCCAAGTGACAAATTTCATTGAGGCAATGGAATACCTTACTGATCATCACAAACGTACTCTTCAATACTTACGTGTAAAGCCAAAAGGACGAAGAGTATTTGGTAAAGGTCAGTTAAGAGTGCCGTATGATCGACGCTAAATGAAAATAATCTCAGATATACATTATCTAGATGAAAACGAGTTTTTTAACTTTGCAAGGCTTGCCAATCGGCGAGCCTTTGTCATTTCTAGAGGTATATATTATGAGTTTAAATTGTCCTTATTGCTTATCGGATCAGATCATTCAGGTTGTTAATCAGCAGGTGAGTGGTTCTGATTCTACAGGTCTAGCAGCATCAGCTTCGTTCGCAACCATCGGTGCATCCATTTCAAAGGGTTTACCTTTGCCTGTATCACCACTGCTTGGCGGGCTTGCAGGTGCGGTCATTGGTGGTCTATTTAGCAGCATGTTTGATGAGCCGAAAAAGCCAATCACTATGACCTACTATCACTGTAATCAATGTCAGCAGAACTTCCGCTAACAACCTAGGAGATAAAAACGATGGCACATCAAATCGAACAAATCGCCTACGTTGGCGAAACCCCTTGGCATGGTCTGGGTAATCAACTCAGTCCGAACCAACCACTCGAAGTTTGGGCACAGCAAGCTGGGATGGACTGGCGGATAGAATCCTCGAACGTCAGCTATATGGCACAGAATGAACGTGGTCAGAGCATTATCATGCCATATGAAGAACAGCGAGTGTTGTATCGTTCAGATACACATGCGCCTTTATCTGTAGTCAGTCAACGCTATCAAGAAGTGCAACCGAAACAGATCTTAGAGTTTTATCGTGATTTGACTGAACAATCAGGATTTGAGCTAGAAACTGCAGGGGTTTTGAAAGGTGGGAAGAAGTTCTGGGCTTTGGCACGTACCGGACAAAGTACCGCTTTAAAGTCTAAGGATGTTAGTAATGGTTATATTCTGCTGGCTACTGCGTGTGACGGCACGTTGGCAACGACAGCACAATTCACAAGTATCCGGGTGGTCTGTAACAACACCTTAGCCATTGCCCTACGTGGGCAGAGCAGTAGTGCTGGTGTAGTGAAGGTTCCACATAGTACCAAGTTTGATGCAGAGAAAGTGAAGCAGCAATTAGGTATTTCAGTGCGTGCATGGGATGAGCACATGTATGAGATGAAACAGCTCACACAGCGTAAGGTGAGTCAACAGGAAGCCAAGGCTTACTTTGATGCCGTGTTCAATAACAGCACCATGTCAATTTCTGATCCTGAAGAAAACATCATTCAGTTCTATCGTAATGTCGCGCAGCAAGCTCAGGAGAAAAAGCCTGAACCGAATGGTCGTGCCATGAATAAAGCTTTAGAGATGTTTAATGGGCAAGGACGTGGTGCTGACCTGTCATCCGCCAAAGGCACTGCTTATGGCTTACTGTGTTCCATCACAGAATTTGTGGATCATGAACGACGTGCCATGAGTACCGATCATCGTTTGGACTCAGCATGGTTTGGTGCAGGTGCTAGTGTGAAACAACGAGGATTGGAGCAAGCGCTTGCTTTGATCGCCTGAAATTAACTAACTCACTTATGCCGAAATTAATTCACCCCAAACAAATGCTCATCAGAGCACTCATGTAACCCCTTTCAATTAATAAGCATGCATATCGCCATACCCGACCTCGTGTCGGGTATGGCTTTTTTATGCATTTCTTTTACAGAGATCAGAATTAATAAGGATCATTCCATGAATCAAATTGTACCTATTTCCCATCAGCCTACGACTGTAGGATCTAAGATCGTAGTCAATCCAACCATTACTACCAAACGCTCAACAGCAGCCAAACGACTGGTCAACACCAAAGGGATGGAATATCAGGACTGGCTCAAAGTTCGTAAACAAGGTATCGGTAGCAGTGATGCCGCGACTGCCTGTGGTCTCAATCCCTATATGTCGATGCTGGAACTCTGGCTAATCAAAACTGGACGACAGGCTCAATCCATAGAAGATGAAAGCTCAGGTGTAGCACCGCTGTATTGGGGTAAGCAGCTGGAACCTTTGGTGGCAGAGTTCTATAGCATGCACACCCATAACAAGGTGCGACGGATCAATGCAGTACTTCAGCATCCTGATCCCGATAAATACTTTATGTTAGCCAATCTGGATTACAGCGTGGTCGGCAGTGATGACGTTCAGATCCTAGAATGTAAAACAGCAGGTGAGCATGGAGCAAAATTGTGGCGTGATGGTGTGCCTTTATATGTGCTATGTCAGGTGCAACATCAACTGGCCGTAACTGGTAAACAGGCAGCGCATGTTTGTGTCTTGATCTGTGGGCATGAAACCAAGATCTTCAAAGTGACACGATCAGAATCGGTGATTGAACATATTGTTCAAGCAGAACGATATTTCTGGGAATGCGTGGAAAAGGATACACCACCATCAGTCGATGCCAGTGAATCCGCAGCTAAAGCGATTCAACAACTTTATCCAGCGCATGTACCTTTAACCGTAGAGGATCTTTCGCAAAATGAAAATGCCAATTTTATGTTTGATCAGTTCATCAAAATGAAAGAAGAGATTCAGCACAAGCAGGAACGCTTTGACCAGCTTAAACATGAAATTCAGATGATGATGCAAGACAAGGAAAGGGCTGTCTTTGCTCATGGCTCAGTAGTCTGGAAGAAAGCCAAGGATTCCATCAGCCTCAATACTAAGGCATTGCTTCAGCACCAGCCTGAACTGATCGACCTTTATCCACTTCAAAAGCAGGGCAGTCGTCGATTCAACATCTATACCGACTAAGTCCTATTTACACAGCACCAAATCAAAAATTCACAAAAATCGCTCCCCGCTCTCTACCCTTCGGTAGAGAGCAAATCGGTCGCGATTTCTGTAGCACTTTATCTGGCTCTACATTCTTTGGGTAACTTATTTGGTCCTTGTTCCGACCTACATACATAGACCCAAATTTGTAAGGTAATACATTAAGGAATATCAACATGATTAAAGGTTTAGCAATTACTCCACCAATTCTGGGGCGTATCAGTATCGGTCGTATGATCGAAAAGAATGGCAAGCGATTGCCTGAAAAGGATGACCAGTTCACCATTACTTCCCAGATTCAAAGCAAAGAAGGCTGGGTTAAACATCCATTAGATGATCAGCTTCGAGCCAATACTCCCAATCAAAAGTTGCGCTCAATCCCGGTCAGAATGATCTTTAATGATCCTGATTTAAACCTGCGTGCAGAATACAGCCTGTTTGACCGACAGACTGGAAGACCTATCTGTGTCGGTAATGGAGAAACCTGCCAGCGTTTAACCAATCAAGGCGTGGAGCAACTTCCCTGTCCATCCCCTGATTTGTGTCCATTGGCTCAAGGAGGGAACTGCAAGCCCTATGGGCGTTTGCATGTGAACTTAGATGAATCGGATGAGTTTGGCACATTCATCTTTAGAACCACGGGCTTTAACAGTATCCGGACTTTGGCTGCACGGTTGAGTTATTACCATGCGGCATCAAATGGCCTGTTGTCATGCCTCCCATTGCAACTGATATTGCGGGGCAAGAGTACGACACAGAGTTACCGTCAGCCAGTCTATTACGTGGATCTAACTTTAAGAGATGGGATTAGCTTGAATGAAGCCATTATGCAAGCGAAGCAAATTGATGAACAGAGTAAACAGGCGGGATTTTATCAGGAGGCTGTGGACTTTACCGCAAGGAAGGGTTTTGCCAATGCACGGTTTGAAATGGATATAGAGGAAGGTTTGGATATGGTTGAGCAGTTTTATCAGCCTGTTGAAGGTCAGCAGATCGAAGAGACTCAGACTGCATTGGATATTCAACAGGGATTGAAAGGATCTGTGAAGGCTTTGAATTAAATCAGACAAGGTAAAACCTTACGAGATTGCCGTATCTCATGAGCGAGTTGCTCGAAATCATGAGATAGGAGTAAACATCATGAATGCATTTGTAGGTCAAACTTTTCAAATGAATCAACTGATCAGTATCAAGCAAGTCATGGAATTTGTTGGAGTGGGGCGTTCTACTATCTATGAGATGATGGATGAAAACTCACCTTATTACGATCCTTCATTCCCAAAGAAAGTTAAAATTACTCAAAATCGTATCGGCTGGTCAGCTTATGAGATCCATCAATGGATTGAAAGTAAGTTGGCGAATCGAGAGTAAGGGACGCTCTTAGCTCCCTTATTTTTTTGTTTTCTTGTAGACTGAAAGTGTCTTTTAGCCTAAGTGTCCGTAATGAAAACAATAGAATATTACAATAAGCATGCAGAAGAATTTACAGCTTCAACGTTTGAAGTTGATATGGAAAGCCTATACCAGCCTTTTTTAGTATTTTTACCTGAATCAGCGAAAATCTTAGATGTAGGTTGCGGGACAGGGCGCGATACTTTAGCTTTTAAGAATAAAGGCTATCACGTTGATGCAATCGACTACTCAGAAGAACTTGTTAAAAAGGCGACGGAACTTACTGGTATTCAAGTGAAGTACCAAAGCTTTTATGACTTAAGTGAAGTGGCTGTTTATGACGCTATTTGGGCATGTGCATCTCTGCTTCATTGTGAGCGCAATCGATTAGCTGAAGTTCTTCAAAAAACGCTTCGGGCGTTAAAGCCTCATGGCGTAATCTATATGTCATTTAAATATGGGGATTCAGACCGAGAGAAAGATGGTCGAGAATTTACCGATTTGAATGAACAGCAAGCACAGGAACTATTAGCTCAATTTGATCAGGTCAGCTTGGTTCAACAATGGATTACGGTTGATAAGAGACCTGATCGAGAGGAAGAGTGGTTAAACTTGCTTTGGAAGAAAAATGATTAATTGCATTCCGACAGCTCAAGAGCAACTTAAATTCCTTAAAAATATCCAACTGATTTTGCAGTCAGGTAGCTTTAGCAGTACCTATAAGTTTGCCTTGCTGATAAGCCTTAGTCGATTGGCGATTGAAAAAGGTGAGGATAGTGGCGAGCAATTGGTGCTTGAGTACAGTGACATTGCTGAGAAGTTTATCGAACTGTATTGGAAACAGGCTGTGCCATATACTTTCAATGACGAAGGGCAACTGATCTTAAATCAAAATAATGGTAAGCAAGCAGCAATCGTCAATCAAATTATTGAGCTAAGACAGATTTATTCATCTCTTGGATTATTGAGACGAAATTCCGTTGTTTGGTCCAAGTTGGTTAAAGATGTGGCTCGTACCGTAAAAGAGATGCCGGTACGTTATCTGCAAAATATCAATGGTCAAAATTTTGAGTTTTTATATCAATTTGAGCAATCTAAGCAACAGCTGACTTTACTACCCCAAGCCATGTTTTGTTTATTCAACAGGTCAAAGCCAATAAATATAGCTTACACTGTGCCGAATATTTTGATGTGCATATTGAAGTTGAGCAGTTAGATCTTGAGCATGAGCTAGCGATTTTGAATGAAAAGCAATTTCAGTATTTGAGTGTGAAGGATGAATTTAATCAGCTCTTAAACAACATTTGAATGAGTAATCTTACTTAAATAAAAGTTACTCATACCACTGAATTTAGATTTAAACATTTGAAACAGATTTCAGGTGTCAGAGCGGAGTCATGATGAATCAGCTCTCACCCAAACGAATAAATTGAGGCAATATGAACATCTCTTTAATTGAAAAAGACTTATGGGAAGCGGCAGATGACCTGCGTGCAAACTCGAAATTAACTGCAACAGAATATGCACAACCAATTTTAGGTATCATTTTCTTATCGCATGCAACTTCACGTTTTTACTCGTTAAAAAAAGAATTGTTGCAAGATCATCAAATGGCAAGTTATCAAAAACTTGTTGATGAAAACAAAATGCCAGCAGAGGCATTTGAAAAGCAACTCGAGATTGCTTTTAAGGCACGCAGTGCTTTGTATTTGAATCCAGAGCAACGCTTTGATTATTTAGCAAACTTACCAAAAGGCCATAACTTGGGTGCTGAACTTGATGCCATTATGGAATCAATCGAAACTCAAAACCCAATTTTAAAAGGTGTTTTACCGAAGACCTATCAGCATTTTGAAGAAGATTTGTTAGAGCGAGTTGTGCGTATTTTTAACCGAGATACGTTATTAAATGCAGAAGGTGATGTGTTTGGTAAAATTTATGAATATTTCTTAAATAAGTTCGCTCAGTCTGGTGCTCAGGAAGGGGGTGAATTTTTCACACCGCCATCATTAGTACGTACCATCGTTAATTTTATTGAGCCTGATCATGGTTTAGTGATTGACCCTGCGGTGGGTTCGGCTGGGATGTTTATTCAAACAACACATTTCCAAGAGCAAAATAACACGCATAATCCGATGCAGTTTGTAGGTCAGGAAAAAACCGAAAATAACCAAAAGCTCGCCATTATGAACATGGTTGTACATGGTTTAGATGCCTCTAACATTGTAGAAGGCAACTCTTTTTATAGTGCATTGCCAGACTATATTGGTCAGTGTGATTTTGTTATGGCAAACCCTCCGTTTAACGTGGATGCGGTGGATGCAAGTAAATGTAAGAACGACGTTTATGTTGTGCCACAGCAGGAAGAAGGTAAGCCTGAACCAACAGCTCTAGAAATTGCTCAAGCTGCAATTGCGCAAAAGAAACGCTTGCCCTTTGGTTTGCCAGGGGTGACTTCTAAGTCTGGTGGTAAGCGCAATGATGGCAATGATGCTAAAAATGAGCAGGTTTCAAATGCAAATAGCTTGTGGATTCAATATTTTTATAGCTATTTAAACGAGACTGGTCGTGCTGGTTTTGTTATGCCATCAAGTGCATCAGATGCAGGTGGACGTGACAAAGAAATTCGTCAAAAATTAGTCGAAACTGGTCATGTTGATATTATGGTGTCGATTGGGCCAAAGTTCTTCTATACCCGTTCTTTGCCATGTGCGCTTTGGTTTTTTGATAAATCAAAACCTGAAAGCCGTAAAGATAAAGTATTGATGCTGGATGCACGTAATGTATTTACTGTGGTATCTGCGAAATCACATATTTTCAGTCAGTCACAATTAGAAGCTTTAAATGCGATTGTTTGGTTATATCGTGAAGAGCATGACAAGTATCAAAACTTGCTACGTCGTTATATCACTAACATGCTCGAAACCATTGAGCAGATGCCAGTGGTTTATAAAGACTATTTAAGCTCATCTAAAACTATTGTTGATTACGTGGCCAAATTTGCGACCAATACATCAATTGATGTTTTAAATAAGCTTTCAAAGAAAGAACAAGAGTCTGAAGATAAACCAACGCCAATTACAGCGGAGCAACTTGCATCTTTAAAAGCATCTGCTTTAAAAGTGCAGCAATTTCTTGCATCAGAGTTAGCTGAAAATGCCAAGATTGCCCTGCTTGAGGCTTTACCAAGTGTGGCTGAATTACGCCAAAAACTTGAAGATGCTCAAGACCATGCTTCAATCATTACGGTATTTAATGCACTGCAAAATGCTTTAAGTCAAACTCAAGCTGTATTTGATCAATTAAGTTCAACGAAAGCTGAAGCTTTGGCATTAGTTGCACTCGCTGAAAGCTTGTATGCCAAGAAAGATAAAAAACAATGGGCAAACAAAGATATTGCTGCATTGTTTAATGGTTTAAATGCCTCAGCGGAAGGTGAGCCTGAAACTGTTCAAGATCAAGTACAAACTTTGGAAAAAACCTTAGCAGATCGTATTGCTGATATGACTTGGTTGAATGAGCGTTTCCCAGAAGGTGTGTATGCTGATGTGGCTGGCTTATGTAAGTTGGCTTCACAGGAAGATATTAAAGCTCAGGATTATTCTTTAACAGCTGGACGTTATGTTGGTATTGAGCTTCAAGAGGATTTAGGTAACTTTAAAGAAGAGTCCAAAAAACTTTTAGATGATTTGATTGTTTTAGATAAAGTATCAATTGAGCTGAGTTCAAAAATTCAAAAAATGCTAAGTGAGGTTTTAGCATGAATGAATTTGTGAAATTATCTGACCTATGTATTTTAATTACTAAAGGCAGTACACCCACTACATATGGTTATAGTTTTAAAAATGAAGGTATCCCATTTATTAAAGCAGAAGCATTAAATGGAGATGTATCTTTAGATGTTAAGGGTTTCTCTTATATAGATGATGAAACTCATAATTTTTTAAAGAGATCCAAAATTTATCCAAATGATATTTTGATGACAATTGCTGGTGCGAATATTGGGAAAACTGGTTTTGTTAGAGAAAATATTAGTGAGGCTAATACGAACCAGGCTGTCGCAATCATTAGGCTTGATAAGGAAAAAATTTGTCCTCAATTTTATTATTATTACTTTAAGCAGAAGACTTTTTTTAAATTTGTCCAAAGTTTAAATGCTCAAGCAGCACAGCCTAATAAGTTGTCATTAAAAAGTAAACATGTATTCTTTTCCGAATTGGTTTGATACTTTCTCCACCCATTGCTCTATTTTGTCAGCTGTCATGACTTGAAAATCTCGCCAATAATATTTCATCTGCTTCCATACCATCTCGATTCGATTTAACTCAGGGCTATAAGCTGGAATAAAATACAGATTCGTCGAAAAGTTAGTTTTAAGTAGCTCTCTGTAATCAGCCATCTTTTTACTTCTATGAATCGAGGCATTATCAACAATAAGAACCAATGGAAGGTTATATGTCTGTTTTACTCGTTGAGCTATTCCAGTTAAATAGGCATAAAACCAAGTACTTGTCACTGACTCTTGTAAACAGCTTGTCACCAGTTTCCCCGTTGAAAGCAAACACCCCATGACATTAACTCGTTTTAATCTTATTGCATCAACCGCATGAACATCACCTATCTTTGTCCACGCATAGCGGTTATCAGGTGTAGATGAAAATCCTGTTTCATCAACATAACCTAATATAATTTCACCACGTGCCGCTTGCTCTCGTAATTCTTCAATCTGCTGTGTTGCTTGTTCAAATGCAATCGGATCTCTTTTTTTTCAAGCTATGACGGGTACGCTTGAAGACCATACCTGAATCACGTAAAAACTTACGAATGGTTTCAACAGACACGGACACTTCGTATTCTTCATGTAGTTTGACTCGGATTTGTTCTGCATTGAGTGGACTTGTATTGACCCAATCTAGGATTTTCGCCTGATAGTCTGAGATCAATGTATTGGGTCGACCTGAGCGATGACCTTCTTTAATCGATTCAAGCTCATACAATTCCCAACGTCGGCGTTGTAGCCTTATGGTTTCTGGGATACGTTCTTGTAGAGTGGCAACTTCCGCAACACTTTTACCTTCGGAAAGCCAGAGAATAGTTTGGGCACGTTGCCTTTCACGCCAATGTTTTGCATGCTTGACCAGAAAAATGAGTCGTTCTCGCTGTTCTAAACTAAGTGGTACAGAAACAATTCTAGGCATGTGTGAACATCTGTTAACTAAAAAAACCTTTTCGCATCATTAGTTATTTTTGTCAACTTATCAATTTAAAAATGATAGGTGATTTTTTAGTTCCAAAGTTAGAAATTGATAGTCAATTAAAAGTCGTTTCTATTTTGGGTACAATTGATGACCTATACTTATGTAATCTGGATCGGATTACAAAATCCAAGCAAATAATTTTAAACCTTTATCAAGAATGGTTCATCAACTTTAAATTCCCAAACCATGAGCAGGTTGAGTTTGTTGATGGTATTCCTGAAGGGTGGGAATATAACGAGCTGATAGAATTATTTGTTCTACAACGTGGATTTGATCTGTCTAATTCTAAACGTATATTAGGGGATGTCCCTATTTATGCATCTACTGGAATTGTAGGTTATCACAATGAAAATAAAGTATTAGAGAAAACTGTAATTACAGGGCGATCAGGTTCTTTAGGGGAAGTTATGATAACTAATGGCCCATCATGGCCACTAAATACAACACTCTGGGTGAAAGAGTTTAAAAAATTTACTCCTGAGATGGCTTATTTTACGTTGAAAAATCTAGAATTAGAAAGCTTCAATGCAGGTGCAGCGGTACCAACGCTTAACCGTAATGATGTACATAAAGTTAAGATTCTCACACCTACTAAAGAGATCATTAATGAATTCTCAAAATTAGCAAGTCAAATATTTGATCAAATTCATTTGCTAAAATTGAAAAATGAAAAGTTAGTAGAGTTAAAAGAAACCTTATTACCTCGACTTATGTCAGGTGAAATCGATGTTTCCAAACTTTCAAGTATTGAATAAACCTTAGAAAAACCTGCGTTAGCGCAGGTTTTTTTCAACGTCCTATGCTAAATTGGGTAACAGAAACTTACTAATTTTTATAAATTTTTTACTATGGCACACGCAAAATTCTCCGAAGAAAATCTGATTCAAAAACCAGCCATCAAGATTCTGAAAGAACAATTGGGGTGGCGAACAACACATGCTTATGATGACGAATGGAAATCAGGCACAAGTATTTTTGGACGTGAGTCTGAACAACAAGTGGTCTTGCTCAATGATTTACAGCAAGCCTTAGTAAAATTGAATCCTGATGTACCTCAAGAAGCCATTCAAAACACGATTAAACATCTTAAAGATCGTCGTAGCTACAACGCAAATGCAATTGCTGAAAACAGATACCGCTATGAACAAGATTTGCTAGTCGGGCATAAAACACAGGCAAAAAATCCTAAGACAGGTCAGTTAAAAGACTACACGGTTAAAATCATTGACTTTAATAATGTCGCAAACAACATTTACCATGCAGTAGATGAGTTATGGGTGAAAAGTACCCTAACCTCAGAGCGTAGACGTCCAGATCTGATTTGCTTTGTAAATGGTTTGCCGTTGGTATTCTTTGAATTTAAAGGGGTAGATATTGACGTTAATCGTGCCTTTAAAGGAAATTTAACAGACTACAAAGATAAAATTCCGCAACTCTTTGACTTTAATGCAATCACCATTTTATCCAATGGCGAAGAAGCGAAATATGGGACATTTACATCACCACTTGAGTTTTATGGTCAGTGGAAACGAAATGATGAAGATGATCCAGAACCAGCAGCCAATACGAATCAACTGAAGCGTTTGTTATTTGGGATTTTGGACAAAACACGATTACTCGATGTGGTAGAGAACTTTATTACCTTTGAAGGAGAGGGTGATAAAGCTATTAAAATCATTGCGAAAAATCACCAATACTTAGGTGTAAATCGTGTGATTGAACGATTGATTAGCCAAGATCCAGCGCATATTAAAGAGCGTAATGAAGGTCGATTAGGGGTTTACTGGCATACCCAAGGCTCCGGTAAGTCTTTTTCAATGCTTTTCTTTACTGAAAAAGTGTTGAGAAAAATTTCATCGAATTACCGATTTGTAATTATTACTGACCGTATTGAATTAGATGATCAAATCTCTAAGCTTTATAGTGACTGTGGTAAATCCAGCAAGGTGAATGATCAGGCAGTCAGTGGTGATCAACTGCGTAAAAAGCTTACACACTCGAATGATAAATATATCTTTACGACCGTACATAAGTTCAATCAGCTTGTGACAGAGCCATATAGTACTGCGGATAATATCATTGTGATCTCAGATGAAGCGCATCGTAGTCAATATGGTGATTTAGCACGTAATATGCGAGCAGCACTGCCAAATGCTAAATATTTAGGGTTTACTGGTACGCCTTTAATGGACTCTCCAGAAGATCAAAAAACCAAAGAATGGTTTGGTGATTACGTTTCCATTTATGACTTTAAACGTGCCATTTTAGATGGTGCCACTGTACCGCTAATTTACGAAAATCATGCTGCTCAGCTGAGTATTGCCAATCCTGATGAGTTAAATCAACGTATTCAGAAAGTGATTGATGATGCGAAGAAAAAGGGCAAAAGCGAAGCAGATATCGAAAGACTAGTTCGTAAGGCAAGTGATGACTACAATATTTTAACGTCACCGAAGCGTTTAAAAATCGTAGCGCAAGATGTGGTGGATCATTATAAAGAGCGTTGGTTGCTAGGGACGGATAAATCACCATGTAACAAAGGAATGATGGTTTGTTTAGATCGTAATACCTGCTTGAAAATGTATGAGCTGATTACTGAAAAATGGCAGTTGGCAATCGAGTTGCAAGAGAAAGAGCTTGTAGAAGAAGAGATCATCCATTGTCATGATCCAGATATCTTAGATGAAAAATTTAAACATTTAGCATGGATGAAAGAGACCAAGTTTGCGGTTGTGGTCAGTAGTGAACAAAGCGAAATTGAAGAAGTCGCTAAGTTTAATGACCATAGTGGTAAGCCTTTGGATATCTGTAAGCATCCGGCTAACACAGCCTTACCAAGCGATCCTATAAGCCTTAATTTAGTTCCCACCTAAAAACAAGTGGGGACTTAATCCATGAACATGGATATATATTCAGCAACACCTCCTGTTGCTAAAAAACGCCGAAAATACAGCAAAGAATTCAAACTCAGTATTGTCAATGCCTGCAAAAATCCTAATACCTCGATCGCTTCGGTCGCACTGCAACATAGTATTAATGCCAACCTTGTCAGTCGTTGGATCAGGATCTTCAGCCATCATGAGGGTGCCGTGCAGGATCCTACTCATGTGAATCCAGCATTTATTGCTTTGCCTTACACTGCTGCAATCAGCCAACCTATTGATGAGAGGATCACGTTGTGTATCACCGTGCCTCATACGAATAATGATATTCAGCTAAAATGGCAGACATCAGAAATACCTGCCTTGGCAGAATTACTCAAGGCACTTGCAACATGATCCGCATTGATGAAATCTGGTTGTCTACTCAGCCCATGGACATGCGTGCAGGTATGGATACGACCATGGCTCAGGTGGTGAGAGCCTTTGGCTACATCAAACCGCATTGTGCTTACCTGTTCTGTAATAAACGTGGCCATCGCATGAAAGTGCTGGTACATGATGGATTGGGCATCTGGCTGTGTGCCCGGCGGCTGGAACAGGGCAAATTTCACTGGGCTCAAGTTCACCAAGGTGAAACCGTGGCCCTCAGCCCGGAACAGTTACAGGCACTGATCCAAGGTTTGCCCTGGCAGCGCATTGGACGACAGCAGGTGGTGACGATGCTTTAAACCAGGCTCGACCATTCTGCTATTCTCCAAACGTTCTATTTCATTCTTCTCATGACCTCAGGCATACTGCGGTCATGAATACGCTGCCTGACTTAAGCCAACTGACCCATGAACAACTGCTGGAATTCACCAGGCAGTTGGCGCTGCAGCATCAGTCTCTAGCACAATCAAACCAACAATTGGATGCCAAAGTTCAACATCTTTCTATTCTCAATCAAAAATACGAGCATGAACTGGCGCTGTTTAAAAAGCACAAATTCGCCCAAAAGAATGAACACTTAACGGCAAAACAAATCCATCTGTGGGATGAAGCGGTTGAAGAAGATATTGCCGCGGTTGATCTAGAACTGGAACGGCTAAATGCAGATAAAACCAATGCAGCGACACAGAAAGCCAAAACCAATAAACCTAAACGTCGACCACTGCCAGATCATCTACACACCATCCGTATTGAGCATGAACCTGCATCAACCCAATGTGCTTGTGGCTGCCAACTCCGTCGTATCGGCGAAGATGTCAGTGAAAAACTGCATTTCAGACCGGCACAGTTCTATAAGGAACAGCATGTGCGTGGTAAATGGGTCTGTGATCAGTGTGACACTCTAACTCAGCAAGCGATGCCCGCCTATGTGATTGATAAAGGCATTGCTTCACCTGAATTGCTCAGCCATGTGCTGGTATCGAAGTATGCCGATCATTTGCCGCTGTACCGTCAGCGCCTGATCTATCAGCGGGCTGGCATTGATCTGTCCAGATCCACTTTATCTGACTGGATAGGTCGCTGCGGTGTAGAACTGGAACCTCTGGCCAATGCCTTAAAAGAGGTGGTGCTGCAACAGCGGGTGCTGCATGCAGATGAAACACCGGTCACCATCATGCGGATGGGTGAGAATAATAAAAAACCGAAGAAAGGTTATGTCTGGGCCTATGCCACCACACAGTATAATCCAGTTCAGGCGGTGATCTATGACTTTCAGGATAGTCGTTCAGGCCAGCATGCTGAAGAGTTCTTGAAAGGCTGGCAGGGCTATCTAGTCTGTGATGATTACAGTGGTTATAAAGCACGTTTTAAATCAGGCCAGGTGATTGAGGTGGGGTGCATGGCCCATGCACGTCGTAAATTCCATGAACTGCATGTAACTGGGAAAAGTCAGGTTGCTGAACAGGCCTTAGTGCTGATTCAGAAACTGTATGCGATAGAAGCAGAACTCAGGAAAAAGACCGATGGTACAGCGGAAGACCGCCGCGAATACCGACAACAGCATAGTCAACCAGTGATGCAACAACTATATGAATGGCTCAACCAACATCATCTGACAGTGCCATCGAGTTCTCCCACCGCCAAGGCTATCAATTACACTCTGAAGCGTTGGCCAGCCTTAAGCCGCTATCTGGATGATGGCAATCTACCGATATGCAACAATTGGGTAGAGAATCAGATGCGTCCCTGGGCGTTGGGACGCAAGAACTGGCTGTTTGCAGGTTCGCTGCGCAGTGGTCAGCGAGCGGCAAACATCATGACTTTAATCCAGTCAGCAAAGCTGAATGGCTTGGATCCGTATGCCTATTTAAGTGATGTGCTGAAAAGGTTACCGACACACAAAGTGACCCAAATTGAAGAATTGCTGCCGCACTGCTGGAAACCTAAATCGAATTAAAAAATAGGTATGGGATTCAGCGGACGCTTACGGATATCTTGAAACATCGTAAACTAATGCAAGAACGTAAGTTAGATGAAGAGTTCAAGGATAGTAATAACCCATTACGTTTTGTGATTGTTTGTGCAATGTGGCTAACAGGGTTTGATGTGAAGTCATTATCGACTTTATACATTGATAAGCCCATGCAAAACCATACTTTGATGCAAGCGATTGCTCGTGCTAACCGAGTAGCACCAGGTAAAAAACAAGGGACAATTATTGATTACAATGGGATGCTACAGAGTTTAAGACGTGCATTGGCTGTATTCTCAACGGGTAAAAATTCTGCTGGTAAGTCAGAAAAAGTCGAAGCTGATCCATTACACGATAAGCCAACATTATTAACAGAATTTGGCGTATATCTGAAAAATTTAATCAAATATGTTGAGTCTAAGAAAGCCCCTTATCAAGCATTGAAGTCGGCGAAAGATGAAGATCGCTTGGAATTGCTACTGCAGTGTAAAGAAGCTTTGTCTGTTACTAAGCAAGTAAAAGCAACGTTTATTACGATGTTTAATGACTTAGATTTACGTAAAGAAAATCTTTTACCGTGTGATGAGCTGTCAATGTATCAATCAGATTTGAATACATTAAAGGCTATTTACCGTAGATTATCAAAGCGTGTAGAAGGTTCTGATATCACCTTGGAGTTGAGACAGATTCAGAATTATGTAAATCATCATTTAGAAGCGATAGATAAAAAAGGGAAGGATGCAGAATACGACTTGTCAGCCATTGATTTTCACCGTTTAAAAGTTGAATTTGAGAAAATTAAACATAAGAGAACGGTGTTGATGGAGCTTCAGGAGCGTATTGAAAAAGCATTAGCTCGTCTCACTGCTGTAAACGGTGATCGTGCGAAGTTCCATGAAGATTACCAAAAAATCATTACGCAAATTAATGAAGACATTTCTGATGTGACGATTCAAAAGGTTTTTGAAGATCTGATGAAAGTGTATGAGGACTTGTCTGAAGAAGAAACTCGCTATGTCAGAGAAGAGCTTGACAATGATCTTGAGCTCACATTATTTGATAAATTGAAAAAACCAAACTTATCCGAGAAAGAAGAAAAAGCAGTTAAAAAGATTGCTCAAGAGTTGTTGAGTAAAATTCAAATTGCTTTATCTCAGGGGGTGAACTGGATCAATCAAGAAAGTAATAAAGCTGAATTGATGAGAGTCCTAAATTCTGAAATCATTTTAACTGATGCCTTGTCATGGGAAACGTTTAACTTTGAAGATCGTAAAGCGAAGGCAGATGACATATTCGATTATGTACTAACACATAGTGACCTAATCCTGAATAGGCAGATGTATTCTTGATCTAGGAGGAGAGTCATGCTTTGGTTACAGCAAGAGTTTGAAACCTTTAAATGGGTAATTACGACTTACTGGAGAGTGTGGCTCATTCCACTATTGTTTTTTATCTTTAGCCTTGGAATTTTAATATTTCTAAATTTAAAGTTAAGTCATTACTTTGAAACGAGACCAGAAACCGCTTTAGCACCCTTTCTAGATCAGGTGATAATTACTTACTATGAAAAAATGAATCACAAAATTTTGAGAAAATTTTTGATTATTGGACCTTTAGTTCTCTTTATCTTAGGTTACTTGAAATATAGGAAGAAATTTTGAGATTGGGTTATTTAGGGTAACAGCTAATTATTCATAAGCGCTTAAAGTACTGAATTAGAATATTTATTTTGTGGAGTTCAATTGCCACCATCTCTGTAATAGGTATATATGTAAAATACCCTTAGCTGATAATAACAACAGTGAACGCTTTTATCAGTTAATGGCTCAGGTCATACCAGATTGGGAAAAATCAAGAAGCAATTGGATGGTAGGGCGAATCGGTTTTTTGGTATAAAAGTAGAGTTTTAAATATTTTTTATTTCCTTTAAGATCATTAAATTAAAAAATTCATTTTACTAAATGGTCTTTATAAATAGGTAGATTTGTGCAGAAAACTGAGGAGTCAATACTCCATAATTTAAAAATTAATGATTGGTTGGAAAGTCTTCAGAATTACTACCTTAGAACAGATGGGCCATATGGGACTACAAAACTGACTTCATTGGATGTCACTCCCGCTGGTCTTGCTGCGGCAGTTGGTGTTGAGAATTTTTCAGATGAGACAGTGCTTCAAGCCTTCATGTCATTATTTACCAGAAATTCTGTACAAATAGTATTGGGGCAAAAAAATCATGTATATAGTGGTCTTTATGCATATAACAATTTTCATTACCTTGTTCTTTCTTGTGTGGTTGCTGCTACTACGACCAACGCAGGTGATAGTAAACAATATAGGGAACGCTTAGGTACATTGCTAGATGATGGTAAAGGAGCAGAGCAAAAAGTCGATGGTGTAAATAACCTATGGAAAGCTTTAGCTATTTGGATTAATAAAAAAGATGATTTATATCGAGAAATAGTTCTTCCTGAACCAGGTAGCTGGACTTTAATTGGGTATGCAGCAAAATTAGCATATCCTTCTAGAAAGGATCGAGCTGATCTAAAAAAAATTCTCAAAGAATTACCCGATAAGGCATTGGATAATCAAAATATTTTATTGAATTATTTAAAGAGTTGGTCTTATTGTCTTCCTGAGCGCATGAGCGAAGACTTAGCTGATTTATTACGATGTTATCGTAATAATCAATCTTTAGAAACACATCATTTTTGGCACTTAATTGAAACTATTCTCGTTGAAATTTCTAGAGAATCACCTAGACACTTCACATTGTTGTGGTCTATTTCAGTGAGTTTTAGCGGGTGGGATGGTGATGAACTAGATGAAGTATTTATATCAAAAGGTAACAGACGATCAGATTTAGAAAACTCTTTTTGGCATGGGACTTTTAGCCAATTACTGAAAGAGTATGGAACACCTCCTCAAATTAAAAAGCTTTTAGATTCAGGCTGTCTTATTTTGTGTGAAAGTTATGGAGGTTTATGGACACAAGATGATAGAAGGCCTCAAAAAAATCAAAGCACTATTATTTTAAGTTCTTCTGAAAAAATCGTAAGAGAATTCAAAAAGCCATTAAAGCTAGGTCATAGATGGTATTGTTCAGAACGAATGTCATTTAATTCAGCATTACGTATTACTGCTGGAAAGGGTGTTTCTGAGTCGAATCATAAAAATACTGATTTAAGAATCGAAGGTGGTATTCCTATTGGGAGAGGGAAGTGGCTTTCTCGACCAGCGAACCGCCCATTGATCTAAAAAAACTACATGCAAAAATCGGTGAGCAGGCATTAGAAATTGATTTTTTAGAAGGTGTGTTGAAGAAACTGGGCCGCTTCAACCACAAAAGTTAATCGACGACTCACTTCAGATTTCAGTATCTAAGCAAGCTAAGCTACTGAAAGTCTCCCGTGGTTGTTATTACTATCGCCCAAAACCTGTGAGTGCATCAGATCTGAAGCTGATGCGCTGTATTGATGGATGGTAAAGGTCGTTGGGTTGATAATGTGATGATTGAACGATTATGGCGGAGCGTTAAATACGAGGAGGTTTATCTCAAAGCCTACAGCAATGTTTTTGATGCGAAAAAGCAATTAAATGCCTATTTTGAATTTTATAATTTGAAACGACCTCATTCGAGTCTGGACAAAATGACTCCAGATGAGTTTTACTATGACCAGCTACCACAACAAAATAAGGTAGCTTAACTAGAGCAGAATATCACTTATAAATAAGCTTTTAGTTGTTCAAACAAGTGGGACCACCTCTATAAAACACTAATCAATGTACAGGCTATCTTCAGTAAGCAAAGAGATAAAGATACCTACAGTTGGAAAGCGATATCAATTTCATAAAAATAAGCCACTCTATCTGAGTGGCTTATTTCATTTTAAATATATTTTATAGCTTTTGAGTTTTTGGGAATCTCTTTAGTTTCATCAATTTCAGGGAATCTTATCCGTAAGAAAGATTCATTTGAAAAAGTGACAAAACCGATACCCCATAAAGGGTGTTGTACTGAATTTTGATGTATGGCAGAACCATCTGATACATCTGATACATCTGATACATCTGATACATCTGATACATCTGATACATGTAACTGATTATTAGTTGAGATTCATCTTAAAACTGGCTTAATTGCAGTGGGGTTAATTTATTAAAAATAATTCTTGTTCCATCGTGGGATATTGAAAAAAACTAGGATCTATAACTTTTTAATATCTAAAAATCATTGTTTTAGAAAAAAATCTCACCTTTTTCAATATCAGAATATTTTAAGTTTTGGATCACCCTACCGCAAAACAACTCACGGTTGCACTAACTGCTCAGCTTCCACTTTTTTCATATCAAATTCAGGACTTTCCTTCGCATGAATAATTTGTACTGGAATAAAACGCACCTGTACCATACTTGGTTTGCCTCTTGGGTCTTGTTTTAATTTCTGATTCAAATCTGAAATTTGCTGTGTTTGAGGAGCAAGATCACCACGTAAAACTACCCGAACCAAAGTCATGTCACTACGACGGTCAAACTGTACCGTATCAATTAAATTGTTATGCTGATTCAATTGTTCAGCAATGGTCGTTTCTATATGGTTTTCATAAATTTGCTTATTGAGCATAAAAAGAAAATTAAATGTTAAATAAACTCCTAAACCCAATAAAAAAATCAAACTCATTGCATTTCTTTTTATGAATTCCAATACATTACTCTGTACTTCTTCATCTGAACCACGTCTAAAACCAGCCATCCACAATACAAGTGAAGAACTAATTTGTATGGCAACAATATTGGTCATAGCCAATAATGCCGCATTGGCCGCATGTTTCCATTCCAAATGGGCCAATAAAATACCACTCGCCACCAAAGGTGGAACCAAAGCTGTTGCGACCGCAACCCCAACCACAGCCACCGACAGACGTGGAGAAACTGCGGCAAAAGCACCCGCTGCACCGCCAGCGAGCGCAATCATCAAATCCATAATGGTAGGTTGAGTGCGAGATAAAATTTCATGGGTAATAGGAAGATTAATATTGATTAAACCCAACACCACACCAATCACAACAATCATAACCACGCCAAGCACCAAGGTTTTGAATGCTGTTTTAAACAACAACCAACGGTTATCAATAAAAGCTAGCGCAATCCCGGATATTGGCCCAAGCATCATTGCTACTAACATTGCACCAATCACTACTGCAGCAGAATTTGACAATAAGCCATAACCTGCAATAACAGCAGCCAAAGCATTCATAATAAAAAAGGTTTTACTTGGCAGCGCATCGGCCTGAATATTCAGACGCACCTGTTTATGATCAATTTTCTTGGAGTTTTCTCTGGCCGCTTGTTTATATTTGAGTTTTTCCTTGAGCAACTCGTATTTTACTTGTTCAGGGCCATCATCTACCACAATGGTTGCTTCTTGATCTTTATCCATCTTCTGCCTCGGTTAGGCTAAGCAGGTATAACCTTAAGATTCCAGCTCAGCCGTAGAACGTGTGCAGTTACGCCCACTGTGTTTTGCTTCATACAACTTATTGTCAGCTATCTCCAAAACTTCAGAGACATCTAGTGCGTCTTTAGGCCAGAAAGAAATGCCTATAGAGATCGTGATTTGCCCCATGTCATGAATAGTGCTTTCCTGCATGGTTTTGCGCAGACGCTCTGCGGCTTTATACGCCACACTTGGCTCGCCTGTGATCATTAATACAACAAACTCTTCACCACCACTGCGGCAACAAATATCATGCTCTCTGAAATTATCTTGCATAAATCGTGCAAGTGTCTGCAACACTAAATCACCTTTAGCATGCCCATATTGATCATTGACCCTTTTAAAGAAATCAATATCTATGGCTAAGGCTGCAAATTCAGTCCGCGTATCAATTAATTCATTTAAAAAAATTGCATACCACGACGATTATACAAACCTGTCAGTGGGTCTGTATTTACATGTTGCTTTAATTCTGAAATTCGGTGACTAAACGTTTCAGAACTGAGCAACATTGACGTTCTAAACTTTAAAACCTCAAAATACCAAGGATCGACCTCTTTAATTTTATCTTGAATATCTGGCTGATTCAGCATACTTGCCATTCTAGCCAAACGATTCAGTGGTGAAGCAATAAAATTAGAAATCCACCAAATCAAGATAAAAATAAATAAGTAGAAAATAAAAATACCCAAAGATACTTTTAAAATTAAAGTATTTGCTTTAGCAAACAATTCATCTGTAGGCTGTTGAGATATTACTGTCCAGTTCACACTTGGGATATGTGCAAAACCTGCTAAGTTATCAACACCTCGACTATTCACCAATCTTATAGAACCACTTTTATTTTTTCTTATATAGCCCAAACCAGTATTATTGACAATTTTATCACCAATACGTTTTTCATCTGGATGGAAAATAATTCGATCGTGTTGATCAACAACATACATATAGCTATTTTTATAATCATACTGATTAGACAGCATTTCATTGAGTACATTTTTTTTATGTAAATGAATAATACCACTAATCAGTCCTAAATATTGATTATTTTTCCCATGTATCGGCTTTGACATCATAATTACAAGGTTGTTATTCACCGACCAATATGGAGAGGAAATATAAGTTTTCTTTTTTTGTAAAGATTCAATAATCCCTTCAGTACCATAAGTCTGTTGAAAACTTAACCCCAAACTACTTGGTGAATAGGCTAACATTTGTTGTTTAGCGCTAACCAATAAAATACTATTGAAATTATCAGACTGGTTTTTTAAACGAGAGACTTCGTTATATTTTAAAACGGGGTTATTTAAATCTTTTTCTAACTGCGCTGCACTATATTCTAATTCTTTAAGCATATCGCTAAAATGCTGATCTGCACTAAGAGCAATTTTTTCAGCATATTTTTCATTTACAGAAAGAGAGTTTTGAATAAGTTGCTGTTTAATGACATAATTTAAAATAAATACACTAACAACAAATAAACCCGACACGCTCAAAATTGTCGAGATCAAAATGAGTTTACGAAGATTTAATTTTAAAGATAAAAGCAAGTCCTTCAACAGCGCAGACCTCTAACTTCAAAGAGCGTGAATATTTTTAACTTTATCATACAATACTGTCGAATTAAGCATGTTTTTTGAGCTGTATGAAGAGTTTAATACTATTTTCCCCTACTTTGCATCAATCACACAAATTGGATAATTCCCTGGATTTTGCCCACCACCTAAATCCAAACACGTATCGGTGTAACTAAATTTTTGCCACGCGCTTCCTAAGAAAAAACCTAAGATTAAACGTAAGCGTCCGCTGAACCCCATGCCTATTTTTTAATTTGAGTTGGATTTCCAGCGATGTGGTAGTAATTCTTCTATTTGGGTCGCTTTATGCGTCGGCAGCCTTTTCAGCACATCACTGAGATAGGCATACGGATCCAACCCATTCAGCTTTGCTGACTGGATTAAAGTCATGATATTTGCCGCTCGCTGTCCACTGCGCAGCGAACCTGCAAACAACCAGTTCTTACGGCCCAATGCCCAGGGGCGCATTGAGTTCTCTGCCCAGTTATTGTCAATGGGTAGATTGCCATCATCCAGATAGCGGCTTAAGGCTGGCCAACGCTTCAGACTGTAATTGATGGCCTTGGCAGTGGTTGAACTCGATGGAACCGTCGGATGATGTTGAGTGAGTTTAGTCAACAATTGGGTGAATTGATTGAGATCTTCTTCTGTTTTGATTCCTTTAGCAAATTCTGCAGCAAGGTCTTTTAGTTTTTGTTCGTTCATCATGTTGCCTGACTCCGTTGTGAATATGAACATAGCAAATTCAGGCAATTACACAATTTAATTTACAGTCTCATTTTTGTCCGAGCTACCGTACAAGCTTTGCTAAATACCTAATACCACCTGATATGGTTTAAATCCTTCTAGCACTGCATCGGAGACTAACTTGATAAAGGCTTCGGTTTTTCCGTAAGCCATCCACTGATCAAGAGCCTCATAGTAAGCCAAACGATTTTCTACTGTAATAACACAAGGTGGATAACCAGCTTTAAGTAATTCTAGATTCATCAATAGGCGTGATGTACGCCCATTACCATCAATGAAGGGATGGATACCTACAAAATCCGCATGTACTTTAGCAGCACGTTCAATAGGATGAAGCTTATGTGCTTCACTATTATACCAATCTACCAATTGAGCCATCTTATCATTTAACAAAGTATAGTCAGGTGGGGTAGTGGTAGCACCTGATATCAGGACGTTTTGTTGACGATAACGTCCAGCATTATCATCATCAATATTCTTTAAAATGAGTTGATGGATATTACGAATTTGCCATTCAGAAAAAGGTTCTTCTTTTCGAATAATATCTTCAACATAGTAAATTGCATTTCTATGGTTGATCGCTTCGAAGTGTTCTCTTAATGCCTTTCCACCAACAGTAATACCCTCCAGTACTACTTTTGTTTCTAGTAGAGTAAGTGTATTACCTTCAATTGCATTTGAATGATAAGTCCAGCGAAGAATAAGGTCTTCTTGTAAATTTTTTACAATTGAATGAGAGAGGGGGCGATGTTGATCTAATTTTTTCTTTAAATCATCGATAGTTTCAAACATTACCTTATCCCTGAATTTGTCTTAGTTGATCATACATGAAAAAATAAAGATCAGAAATGTAGTGATATATCATTACATTTTGTATGAGTTTTAAAAGTGGTAAGTGGACTGCTCCAAGTATTCTAGACACGAGACAGCTTCATTTCGGAAACACATTATTGTTCATTTCACCCACGCATCTATGGCATGTTGTAGATGACCAGTTTTGACATAAAGCGTTGCGCCTGATGGACCTGCCTGAAATTTAGCAGCACTATTGAGGGGAAGACGGACCCACGAACCTGCTGGATATATTTCAGTGCCGCAAAATAATTGACCTTTAATAATGAACAATTCAATCCCTTGTTCTGATTTCTCTACGAAAATTTGATCAGGTTCTAGCTTTTCTAAATAGGTCTGCTCATGTTCAGATTGAAATAGCGGGCATATCATCCGACGTTGGGTAAGCTTCTAATTCGCTAAGTCATTGGTGTTAATCCGGGTTGGTTCTCTCTCATGTTCAGTCATTTGCATCAGTTTCACAAAGATTAAACAACCTGCTTTACTGGAAACCCGATGAGTTGAATGATGGAGGTTACGTAAATACCAGCCTACTGGATAATCATCTTCAGCATTCTCGGTAAAAATGCCTGACAATATGAGGACTTCTTCACCCAAAGGATGTTGATGTTCAGGAAAGGCAGATTCTGGTGCGTATTTCACAAGGCTAGTTGCACGTGCTTTCTCATCGCCAATACGATCAAGCATCATTCTATCGACTTCACCTCCTGGAGATTTCACCCAATGGTAATCTTCTGGTTTGATGATGACGGGTTGTGAGAAGTCGGCATGAATAAACATAATGCTGTCCTGTAATGAAGAAACCTAAGTATTTTAACGAGAATGCATAGGTTTATTTTAAAAGAAATAGCGATTAGTTAGCTCACTGTTTCAGAAAAGATAAGCATGTTAATAGCAGATATTACTCACTAAGCTATGAAATATTAATATTTTAGAGTTTAATCAACTGTGCTTTGTTTTTACATCAATGAGGAATGGCATGAAATATCAACCGCCTTATACGATCACCTCTAAAATTATTCACTTGATTGCACAAATTAGTGAATCAATAGGGCGTTTGACTGCATTAACCCAAATCCAAGATAGCCTTAAATTGCGAAAAGCCAATCGTATTCGAACGATTCAAGGGTCTTTAGCAATTGAAGGGAATACCTTGAGTACAGAGCAAATCACCGCAATCCTGAATGGCAAGACCGTTATCGCTCCACCTAAAGAAGTGCAAGAGGTACGTAATGCCCTAAAGGCATATGAAGAAATTCAAGATTGGAATCCTGATCAAGAATCGCATTTGCTTAAAGCACATCAAATATTGATGACAGGACTGATTGATGAGGTTGGACAGTATCGCCATAGTGGTGTGGGTGTGATGTCAGGGGATCGGGTCGTGCATATGGCTCCGCCTGCGAATCAAGTTCACCGTTTAATGGGAGAATTATTGCATTGGTTGGCTGAGGGTAATGAGCATCCATTAATTCAGAGTTCAGTATTTCATTATGAATTTGAGTTTATACACCCATTTGCTGATGGCAATGGGCGGATGGGGCGTTTATGGCAAACTTTAATCTTAAGCCAGTGGAATCCAATTTTTCTCAATATCCCTGTAGAAAGCTTGATTTATCAAAACCAAAAAGCTTATTACGATGCATTGCAAGCGAGCACAGATCGCTCAGATTCTGCACCTTTTATTGAGTTTATTTTGCAGATGATTCTAGATGCAATACTTAGTTCTGATGCCAGCGATCAATATACCGCTCAAGCTAGCGTACAAGTTAGCGATCAAGTTAAACGTCTCATCCAGAATATGGAGCAGAAAGCATATAGCTTAACTGAGCTTATGGCTCTATTAGACTTGTCCCATCGAGCCACATTCCAAAAAAATTATTTAACTCCAGCATTAGAAGCAGGTGTGATTGAACGTACCCTTCCTGATAAGCCTAAGAGTCCTAAGCAAAAGTACAAATTAAAAAATTGAACTATACTGAGGTTGATGTGATTATTAATATCATAATGAGCTAATTGAAATGTTATAACATTGCATTTATTTTTAGGTGTAATTTTCTGCTATAATGCCGTACGCCACTTCAAATCCTGAATTCGGATTTGAACAAGATTTTAAAGTGATTCAATGCACTAAATCTAATATGGGTCAAAATTGGGTCAATGAATTTTTTTATTCAATAAAAGAGCTTTAAAATGAATGAGTTAGGTTTTGAGTTCAATTGACGCCACCTCCACCAAAATTCTTGTTATAAATCAGCCGCTTATTTAAGTGGCTTTTTTATTGCCTAAATTTTATAAGCGATTTAAAAAATCAAATCAAAACTAGAGCGAATACGCTCAATCAATAAATGCTTCGACTCTGACAAATGGGTATTTTTACGTACCATCAATTGGGTTTGAGCCGTGTTGCACAGTTCGGAATCAATAGTTAAGGCAACGGCCTGACCTTCTTTAACTGCATCTGCGATATCTGCATAGCGCATGGCGGAAATCCCATGTCCAGCCACCACATAATTTTTTAAGGCATAAATAGAATTGGTGGTCAGGCCAATATTCAGGTTCACTTGTAAGCGTACCATTTCACTGTCGAGTAGCTGACGAAAACCATGCCCTACGGGCATTAAGGCAAATTTATAGGCTGAAATTTCGGAAAGACAAATGCGATGCTTGAGCTTGGCAAGAGGATGACCGGCAGGAACAGCCACAATAAAAGGTTCTATTTTATGGGCAATAGTGCTGATGTCTGTATGAAATGGGGGATTATACGCCAGTCCAATATGCGCCAGGCTGTCCACGATATGTCGTACCACATGTTGGGCACTCATTAATTCTAACTGGATTTCAAGATTTGGATATTTATGATGCACATGTCGAAGTACATCATAAATCATGTGTTGCATATAACTTTCACTAGAAACAATGTTCACTTTGCCGAGTTGAGAAGATTGCAGCTGAAATAAACTGTCAAATAATTCATTTTCACGATTTTTATTTTCCTTGAAATACTCAAGTACCAGATAGGCAGCTTCAGTCGGAATAATATGCCGTCCCTTACGTTTAAATAAGTTTATTTTTAGTTCAGATTCAAAGAGTTGAATCTGTCGGCTCATGGCAGACTGTTCGATATTCAGGATGTCTGCTGCTTTACGCATCGAGCCAAACATCATCACCGTATAGAAATAGCGTAAACGCTTTTCATTGATTCCGTTCAGTGGCGCAAGGAATTGCAAGTTTCTGTCCATAAAAACTCTGATGCTTTTAAAGCATCAGTATGCCTAAAAAATTACATTGTTATCAAGTCAGGAGCATGCTTACATGGGTTTTGAACAATAAGAAGATCTAGATAAAAAGGAGTTTTAGATGGATTTAATCACCTCCCGTCAACAACGGTTAGACCAGATTTACAAGAAAGTAAGCTGGCGCCTGCTGCCATTTTTATTGCTGTGTTATTTCTTTGCTTATCTGGACCGGATCAATATCGGATTTGCCAAGTTGCAAATGCAGCAGGAGCTGGGCTTTAACGATGCAATTTATGGCATGGCAGCCGGCATATTCTTTTTAGGTTATGTCCTGTTTGAAGTGCCAACCAACCTGTATTTTGAAAAAGTCGGCGCCAGAAAAACCATTACCCGCATCATGATTTTGTGGGGCCTGACCTCCATGTCGATGCTATTTGTCACCACCCCGCAGATGTTCTATGTCTTGCGCTTTTTACTAGGCGTATTCGAAGCCGGTTTTGCCCCGGGCATGATTTTCTATCTGACCTATTGGTATTCCGGTGCACGCATGGCACGTGTCATGGCGATTGTCATGCTGGCCGGGCCGCTTGCTGGCATGTTAGGCGCACCGTTATCGACACAAATTATGAGTACTTTCCATCAGATTTATAATCTTTCTGGCTGGCAATGGTTATTTTTATTAGAAGCTGTGCCGACCGTGCTGTTGGGCTGCGTAGCGTACTTTTATTTAACTGATCATCCCTCACAAGCAAAATGGCTGTCCCAAGAGGACAAAGCCTTATTGGTGAAAGAAATTTCCCAACATCAGTCTGCCACTGGTCATAGTAATTTTAAAGCGGTATTAAAGGATCCTTGGATTTATTTCATGGCCTTGGCCTACTTCACCATTATCTGTGGGATCTATGCGATTGGCTTCTGGCTACCATCTTTACTGAAGTCGGGCGGTATCCAAAATTTGCAGATGATTGGTTGGCTGCTGGCGATTCCATATTTATGCGGTGCAATTTTCATGATCATTTTTGCCCGCAGCTCGGACAAATGGCAGGAACGGAAATGGCATTGTGTAGTGCCGACGGTATTGGCCTGAGTCAGCTTGATGTTGTCGGTGATGAGTGCGAATTTCCTGCTGTCCTTTATTGCGATCTGTACCGCAACGGCCTTTATGTTTAGTGCCTATACCATTTTCTGGTCGATTCCATCGAAATACTTAAGCGGTAGTGCGGCAGCAGGCGGAATTGCCCTGATTAACAGTATCGGATTACTCGGTGGTTTTGTCAGTCTAAATATTATGGGCATGGCGCAGTCAATGACCGGTTCCATGCTGGCAGGCTGGTTCACGATTGCTGTGATCATGATGCTCGGAGGCACTTTCCTGATCTATGCCTTCAGACTGAAAAAGCAAGTTGTTTCCCAGCAAGTAACACGCGCTGCCTTAATCGTCGATAAATAATCAATCATGCAGCATAGGAAGGATTCAAGATATGAAGAAAATCATCATTGCGGGCTTTCAACATGAAACCAATACCTTTGCCCCGACCAAAGCAAGATATGTGGATTTTGTCCAGGGCGGGGGATTTCCTCCGCTTAGCCGCGGCGCAGATGTCCTGAAATTTCGGGAACAGAACATTCCGATTGGCGGTTTTATTCAACAAGCAGAACAATTCGGTTATCAACTTTTGCCGGTAATCTGGGCTGGCACTTCACCTTCAGCGCATGTAGAGCAGGACACTTACCAACGGATCTGTGATGAAATTATTGCAAGCATCCAGCAGCATCCGGCAGATGCGGTGTATCTGGATCTGCATGGTGCCATGGTTAGTGAACAGGTGGATGATGGTGAAGGGGAATTTTTAAGACGGGTTCGTGAAGCAGTCGGGTCGGACATTCCGGTAATTGCCAGTCTGGATTTCCATGCCAATGTCACGCAAGCGATGTTTGCTCATAGTGATGCATTGATTTGCTATCGGACTTATCCGCATGTAGATATGGCCCAAACTGGACAACGCTGTGCCCAACTGCTGAATCAAATATTCGAGGGCAAAAAACTGTATAAGAAAATGTACAAGCTACCGTTTTTGATTGCGTTGAATGCACAATGTACCGAGCTGGAACCTACCCAGTCTTGTATGAATTTACTCGAACAGCTAGAACAAAATAATCCTGTCCAGATGAATTTTACGCCGGGTTTTCCGGCGGCAGATTTTGAGGAATGTGGCGGTTGTATCTGGGGCTATAGTGAAAACGCTGAGCAGTTAGATCAGGCCATGCAACGCTATATCGACCATGTGCTGCAACAAGAAGCGCATTGGAATATGGATTTTTTATCACCAGATCATGCCGTGCAGCAGGCAATTCAACTTTATCAACAGCATTATTCGGCCAAACCCGTGGTGATTGCCGATACTCAGGATAATCCGGGAGCTAGTGGCGATTCGAATACAACCGGGATGTTATCGGCGCTACATCGACATCAAGTTAAAAATGGATTGATTGGCCTCATCGTAGATCCTACGGTGGTGCAACAAGCATATCAGCTTGGGCTTGGTCAGCATTTTTATGCGCAACTGGGCGGAACATCGGGTATTGCGGGGGATGCTCCATTTAGCGCTAAATTTAAAATCAAAGCCTATAGCGATGGAAAATTCAGCTATGGCGGACCCATGATGCATGGCGTCGAGGCGGATATCGGCCCGAGTGTATTACTGGAAATAGACGGTATTGAAATTGCAGTCAGTTCCTATAAAGCTCAGTTGCTCGATCGTAATATGTTTAGAATTTTTGGTATTGTGCCTGAAGATAAAACGATTGTCGTAGTGAAAAGCTCGGTACATTTTCGTGCAGATTTTCAGGACATGGCTGCTGCCATTTTGGTCGCGAAAGCGCCTGGTGCCATGAAAGCAGACCCGAATGATCTGCCTTGGCAAAAGATTGATCCTGATAGACGACTCGTGCCGATGGGCAAAAGTCTGGCGCAACGTGATCAGCCATTGCGTCGTACGGTCTAACATTTAACTAATATCCAATTAACACCCAAGCGATTGAACAGGCGAGCTCTATCATGATCTAGCCTGTTTTTTAATGAAAGCTCCCATTCCTTGAACTCAAGAGAAATTTAATACAATTTTCTGTTACCTGATCCCGTGTCTGGATCTGTTATTGATTAAATTCACTGACACCGACTTAAGCTAGCTCATAAAAGTGGACAGGAACTCAACATTCTTTTCAAATTCAACAAAATACCTATAATTCCAATTAGAAACTTGTTGTAAATTAAACCTTAGGGAAAAAATAAATACAGTTTTGACTTTCTTATTTTAAATTAGACGAATCAACCGGAGATTCTCATTGCGCGCTGCCCGCTATAAAATTTTGCTCATTATCGTATTGCTACTGGCAGTAGGGTTTGCTCTATTTCGTTGGTGGCAGGGGCCAGTGGTGCCTAGTTATACGCTGAGTGCCATGCCGCTGGTACAAAATGTTGTTGCGACCGGACGTGTTGCGACAGTTTCACGTGCCCAGGTAGGCAGTGAAATTAGTGGTGTGGTTCTGCAACGTCTGGTGCAGGAAGGCGATCAGGTTAAACCGGGTGATCTGCTGGTGGTATTGAAATCGGATGAATTGCTGGCCCAAGTCAGACAGGCCGAGCTGGCATTGACCGAATTGGCAAGCAGCCGACGGCCACAGGCTGCAGCAGAACTGGCCAGTGCCAAAGCCCAGCTGGAGCAAGCCAGCCGAGAAGCTACACGTCGACGTAATGCAGAAGCCGGTATCCTGTCGAGGGAAGAAGTCGAACAGGCTGTGGAAGCAGAAAGAGTCGCGCGCAATAATTATGAGACAGCTCGGGTAAAAGCAGCCGTATTGGCTGCGGGTCAAGTCGAAGAAGCGTCGCTTCGGGAGCAGCTTGCAGTGGCACAGGCTCAACTGGCCAAAACCAAGATTCGGGCTGCGGTCGCCGGCACAGTACTGACACGCGATGTCGAGCCGGGTGATCTGGTTCAGCCGGGACAAACTTTATTTACCATTGCGTTAACAGGGAATACAGAAATCCGGGTACCGCTAGATGAGCGGAATTTACCGCAACTGGCCTTGCAGCAAAATGCCACTGTGATTAGCGATGCCTATCCGGATCAGTCTTTCCCGGCCCGGATTAACTTTATTGCGCCAAGTATCGATCCACAGCGAGGTACGGTAGAAGTCAGGTTAACTGTCAATCCCGTACCAGATTTTCTGCGTCAGGACATGACGGTATCGGTGAATGTCGAGACGGCCAAACGAGCCCGGGCACTGGCTATTCCAAATGATGCTTTAAGCAGTATCAAGGGAGATAAAGCCGTGGTGTTAATGGTACGTGATGGAAAAGTACAGCGTCAGCAGATTACTTTAGGCTTGCGTGGCTTGGCCATGTCGGAAGTGAAATCCGGACTGAGCGAGGGTGATCAGGTGCTGGCAGATGCCGAATCTTCATTGGAGGATGGCACCAGAGTTCGCTTAAAACCACAACAGAGTTCATTGCAGAATTCTGCTGATATGGCCAATAGCAAAAATGAATTACCGGTGAACTTCGATTGAAAAACTTATTCGGGCGGCTCTGGATCGAATGGAAAATCGCGGTCAGTTTTTTGCGCGAGGGTCGCGCGCAGTCCATCATGATTAACATCGGGGTTGCCGTGGGCGTAGCGGTGATCGTCTTTATCACCGCTTTGATTCAGGGGCTGCAAGCCAATATTGTCGAACGAACCTTAGGTACACAGGCACATATTCGTCTGTTGTCACCGGATGAAGTCAACCGGATTGTGTCACCTCCCGCTGGAACCGTGCAATTATTGCAGGAAGACAAACGAGCACAGCGCCTGCGTTCGATCAACAATTGGCAACAGATTACTGAAACATTAGACCAATTACCTGTACTGACCGCTGTCTCGCCGGTGGTGTCTGGTCCTGCCTTTGTACAACGCGGTGATGCGATTGAATCCGTGGCCTTGGTCGGGATGAATCTGGAGCGTTATCAGCAGATCATTCCATTAAAAGAATATTTAATCAGTGGTCAGTTGCGGGTCGGCGCGGATGATGTGCTGATTGGCAGCCAGTTGGCCAAAGACCTCGGTGTTCAGGTCGGCAGCAAGTTGCGACTGGATACTGGTCAACAAAATAGTGCTTTGGTGAATATTGCCGGTATTTTTGAACTGGGTGTGCGCGAACTGGATGCGCGTTATGTCTATCTGGATCTCAAGCAGGCACAGTCCTTACTCGGCCTGCCAGGCGGGGTACCGGTGATTGACCTAACCATTGCCAATATTTTTGAAGCAGACCAGGTTGCCGCACAAGTCGGACGCCTGACCTCATTAAAAGCCGAAAGCTGGATTGAAACCAATGCACAACTGATGAATGCCATTACTGCACAAAGCCTGTCGACTAATATGATTATTGTCTTTGTCGCAATTTCGGTGGCTTTCGGGATTGCCAGCGTCATGTCCGTCAGTGTGGTGCAGCGCACCCGAGAAATTGGTATTCTGCGGGCGACAGGTGCAACCCAATCGCAAATCCTGAGGGTTTTTCTGTTTCAGGGCGCAATCTTCGGCTTGCTCGGTTCAGTGCTGGGCAGCATAGTCAGTTATGGCCTGGTGTGGGTATTTAATAATTTTGGTCCGGGATTATTCTATATTCCGATATCGATTGAACTGGTGATTTTGGCATTATTGTTGGCGACATTAACAGGCGTACTGGCTGCAGCGGTGCCATCACGCCGGGCCGCGGCACTCGACCCGGTGGAGGCGATTCGTCATGTCTGAGCAATCTCAGGAAGTTCTGCGTCTGGAAGCGCTGCGAAAATCTTATAATATTGGCCAGCCCAATGAAGTGGAGGTCTTGCATGGCATTGACCTGCGCATTGATCGCAACGACTTTGCTGCACTCATTGGCCCTTCCGGTTCTGGTAAAAGTACCTTATTAAATATTCTGGGACTGCTAGATAAACCAACGAGTGGCGAGCTGTATTTGTTGGGACAACCTACCAGTGCGATGGATGACACCGGTCGTACAGCGCTTCGCGGCAACAGCATTGGATTTGTATTTCAGTTTCACCATCTGATTCAGGCCTTTAGTGCACTGGATAATATTCTCATGCCTTTAATGATGGCGCATGGCAAACCGAATCAGCAGGCAATGCAACGCGCACGTGATTTACTAGCGGCAGTGGGGCTGGAAAAATTTGCTGAACGTAAACCGAATGAACTTTCCGGAGGACAGCAGCAGCGGGTGGCCATTGCCCGGGCCTTGATTACTGAGCCGGCATTATTATTGGCCGATGAACCGACAGGTAATCTTGATACCCAGACCGCGGCTGATATGTTTGAACTGTTTCGTAAAGTGCATCGTGAACGCGACTGCGCCGTACTTTTGGTCACGCATGATCCGCGCCTGTCCGCCACTTGTGATCGCACCATTAATCTGGTCGATGGCCGGATTGAAAGTGATTCGAGCAATCCGCATCAAGATTAAGCTGTACTGTAAGGAGCCAGGAGGGCCAATTTCCTGAAGCGGAAGACAACGGGATTTCTTATTTAAAACTGCCTTTAAATTATTTCCATGCCTGAGATTGAAATAAACGCGTCATTCAAAAAGGATGTACGCGATTGCCTACATCCTTAAATTTTGATGGTTTAATTTTAATGATTCTGTCTTTCAGGTTGATCTAATCATTGAACGCCGGTAAATCATATCTAATCAAAGCGTCAGGATGAAGCCGAACTTTAATGGCACTGCCGCAAGTTTCTATTTCATCCTGTGGGTAGCCTGATTTCAAAGATTTGATCCGGTTTTATTATTCCAGATTACTTCTCAGCATCCAGGCAGTTTTTTCGTGTACTTCCAGTCTTTGCGTGAGAATGTCAGCAGTCGGCTGATCATTGGCTTCTTCAATGATCGAAAAAATACTTCTGGCGGTACGCGCCACAGTTTCATGTGCATCTACCAGTAAACGTATCATTTCTTCAGCTTTAGGCACACCTTCGACTTCTTTAATGGAGGTGAGTTTTACAAACTGTTTATAAGTACCGGGTGCTGCAAAACCCAAAGTCCGAATACGTTCAGCAATGATGTCCAACGCATTCCATTGCTCGGTATATTGAGTCATAAACATGTTGTGCAGGCTGTTGAACTGGGGGCCGGTGACATTCCAGTGGAAATTATGGGTCATCAAATACAGGGTATAACTGTCTGCTAAAAGTCTGGATAAACCATCGACAATTTTGGCGCGATCATCATGCGAAATCCCGATATCAATTTTCATTGCTTTAGATTCTTTTTTAGAAGAGGCCATGCTCTTACTCCTTCAAACTTAACGCGATACGGTGTATTAAAATAAAGTCGGATGTATCTGAAGCCCGAGCCAAGAGATGAAATGATCTCTATGACTTTGTATTTGATCTAACAGGCTAAGAGATTTAAGTGGTTATAAGTTATAGATATTAGATCAATATAAAGGCAGGAAGTTTAGTCATTATGTATAAGCAGGACGCGGGATTGTAACTATTTAAATCTGTCAAATTTTGACTATACTTCAGCGGTAGCACGTTAATTTCTCATAGCAAATTGAACTTCTAAAAAGTCCTAATCATTTCAGGATTGAAACATCGTTTTGGGTTATGACGCTTATTTGTGAGCAAGATCACATATCACCATACTGAATCTTTATTTCGAAATATCTCTGTGAAATTTTAATATTTTATTTTAAATAAATAACTTAGATAAAAATTTAAATCATAAATAAACCCGAAATTTATAAAAAATAACACAATGCTGCCTTAATTAAACAAGGCACTACAAAAAATAATAAATCTCTTTCTCAAATGCAGTTATGTTAGGACACAGGCGAAACCAATAACAATATTCCCAGAAAAGCAAAAATGCTTCGAGTCAGCATATTCAGAAGAAATGTGAGGCTGATACAGGATCGGCTGTAGCAGATTGACTTGCGGGATGATTTTGATTCGGTAAGCCATGCAATATATAAGCTCAAGCGACTTTGAGATAGACCAAAAATATCTGAACTAAACTCAAGCTCAGCAAGGAATACATCATGAAAATTAAGGCCAATAGCCCCGCGACTGGTAAAGACGGTTTAGACAAACAAAATACCAATAAAAAAAGTGAACAGCTCGACGCATATCGCAGTGATGCGACCGAACAGGCACTCACTACCAATCAAGGGGTTAAAATTTCCGATAACCAGAACAGTCTCAAGGCAGGCGTTCGCGGTGCGACCTTGATCGAAGATTTTATTCTCCGGGAAAAAATTACCCATTTTGACCATGAGCGAATTCCAGAACGTATTGTGCATGCCCGCGGTGTCGGCGCACATGGCTATTTTGAGGCTTATCCGGGGAATGAAAAACTGACCAAGGCAGGCTTCCTGACCAATACCAGTGTGCAAACGCCAGTATTTGTGCGTTTTTCTACCGTACAGGGACCACGTGGTTCAGCAGATACGGTACGTGATATCCGTGGTTTTGCCACCAAGTTTTATACGGATGAAGGTAACTTCGATCTGGTAGCGAATGATGCGCCGGTATTCTTTATCCAGGATGGGATCAAGTTCCCGGATTTTGTACATGCAGTCAAACCTGAACCTCAGACCGAGATTCCTACCGGTGCATCTGCACATGATACTTTCTGGGATTTTGTTTCTTTAGTGCCTGAATCTGCACATGCGGTGATGTGGGCCATGTCGGATCGGGGTATTCCGCGTAATTTAAGAGCCATTCAAGGCTTTGGTGTACATACTTTCCGTTTTATCAATGCCGAGAATAAAGCGGTTTTTGTTAAATTCCACTGGACGCCAAAACAGGGTCTAGCCCAACTGGTCTGGGATGAAGCACAAAAACTGGCGGGTAAAGATCCGGATTTCCATCGTCGTGACTTATATGAAGCGATTGCCTCCGGTAACTATCCGGAATGGGAGTTGGGTGTACAGGTCGTCCCAGAAGAAGATGAGATGAAGTACGACTTCGACTTGCTGGACCCAACCAAAATTATTCCGGAAGAACTGGTGCCGGTGACGCCGATTGGCAGAATGGTGCTGAACCGTAATGTCGATTATTTCTTCGGTGAAACCGAGCAGGTGGCATTCTGTCCGGGACATATTGTGCCAGGACTGGATTTTACCAATGATCCATTATTGCAGGCCCGTCTGTTCTCTTATACCGATACTCAGCTCAGCCGTTTAGGTGGTCCAAACTTCCACCAGATCCCAATTAACAAGCCGGTTTGTCCATTCCACAATAACCAGCGTGATGGTTTACACCAGCGTATTGTACATACCGGTCAAGCCAGTTATGAGCCGAATTCGATTGACAATAACTGGCCGACTGAGACTCCGCCAGCCGAACAAGGCGGTGGTTTTGAAAGCTATCAGGAGCGTATTGATGGACACAAGATCCGTCAGCGTAGCGAATCATTCAGTGATCACTTTAGTCAGGCCCGTCTTTTCTACCGCAGCCAGGCACCACATGAGCAAAAGCACATTGTCGATGCCTATGTCTTCGAGCTGAGCAAGGTGGAGCGCAAATATATTCGTGAACGTGAAGTACTTGAAGTGCTCTGCAATATCGATCTGGACTTGGCACAGCAGGTTGCTGACCAATTGGGTATTGAAATTCCGGCAGAGAAAAAGGCGGCAAAATTGCCAGAGGTGCAGGTTTCACCACGTTTATCTTTTGAGGCATTTAAACCTGAAGATATTAAGGCACGCAAAATTGCGCTATTGGTGCACGACAAGGCCAATGAGGCCAGTATCAAAGCTGTTCAAGCTTGGGCAGAATCAGAAGGGGCTGTGGTCGATGTACTGACCCCAAAACCGGGCCCGGTACTGGGTCAGCAAGGCGAGGTGATTCCTTCCGATGGTATGCAAAAAGCAGAACCATCCATTGCCTATGATGCTGTGGTGATTGCTGACGGTGACAATTACGATGTGGTGATGAAAGATGGTGTGGCGACTCATTATCTGCTGGAAGCTTACAAGCATTTAAAACCAATCGTGTTCCTGGGCGATAAAGGCAAGCTGATTGAGGATCTGCGCTTGGTTAGCGATGAAGGAACTCTGGCAAACGGACAGTTTGAAGCAGTACAAGATAGCTTCAAGACTTTGATCCTGAACCATCGTGTCTGGGCGCGTGAAGCGATTGCGGAAGCAATTCCTGCCTAAACGATCCAATTTATGTTTTAGAGGATAGAGGCTCCGGCTTCTATCCTCATGGTTTTAAAATGGATGAAGAGATGGTGAGACCGGACGTCAAAAAGTTGTTAGCGCAAGCACAGCAAGCCAAATGGAGCAGAGAGCAGGATATTTATCTGATTGAACATAATCATTTGCCTTTAGCTGAACTGATGCAGCAACTTTGTTTCAATGAAGAAGAGATTAATGCACGCCGTAAGGTATTAGGGCTGACCACACGTTTAAAACAAATGCGCAAGCTTTCTCATTAACTGACTTTACAAACACAACAACATTATCCGTATTTTATGAGGAACCGCATGCATGAACCTCGGTTCAATATTACAAAGATTTGAAACTTCTCCTCTGGAGCTACAAGAAAAAATTCACCACACTTTAATGGAGCTGGTAGAGATTTCCGCTCAGGTGCCTTATCCCGCTTCCGGAGCGACCTTAAAACGCTGGCAGATGCTTAGTCAGGTTTCGGCAAGCAATTTGAGCCTGGGCAAACTGTATGAATCGCATTTAGATGCTTTAGCTATTCTGCATGAACTGAATATTCCGGTAGAACAAAAAGGCTTATGGGCAGTATGGGCGGCAGAAGGCGGTCCCAAACCTTTAACATTGCAAGCAGGAAAGCTAAGCGGAATTAAGCCCTGGTGTTCTGCATCGGTCTGGGTGCAACACGGTCTGCTGACTTACCGTGATGAGCAGCAACAATCCCAATTACTGATTCTAGATTTGTCACAAGAAGGCATTCAGCATCATCAGGATGCCTGGCAGGCAGTGGGCATGCAGCATACCTTGACTGCCCGGCTTGAACTGGATCAGGTTAAGGCGGAAAAAGTCGCAGCTCCAAATGCCTATCTGGATCGGCCCGGATTCTGGCATGGCGCCGCAGGTGTGGCCGCGTGCTGGTATGGCGCAACCGTGCGTTTGGCTGAATATTTAAGACAGGCAGTATTGTTAAAACCGCATGCCTATAAGGCCATGTATCTCGGTGAAATTAGTCGGGAGCTTTTAGCGACACAGTCCTTATTTTATCAAGTTGCTGCATTGATTGATCAGCAACCGCAACACGCACATGAGTTAAAGATTCGTAGCCTACGTGCTCAGGTGGAAGCGACTGCCTTAAATGTACTAACTCATGTAGGTAAGGCACTTGGTGCTGGGCCGTATTGTGAGCATCCGCATTTCGCTCGGCTTGCAGCAGATCTTCCGGTATTTATTCGTCAAAGTCATGCTGCATTTGACTTGGAGCGGATTGGCGAGCTGACTGCACAGGAGGAACAATTATGGACGTTATAAGACATGAGATTGTAGGGGATCGTGTCATCCATGGTGAAGGCACAAGACTTGAAGAATGGCGTTCCTGTCAGATCCTGCAACAGATGCCGGAATTTGATATTCCTAAGATTATTCCTCTAGATGCCAGAGTCTGCATCATTGCCCCTCATCCTGATGATGAAATTTTGGGCTGTGGAGGCCTGATTCAGCGTCTGGACAAACTTGGCTATCAGATCATACTTTTTGCCGTTACCAATGGGACAGCCAGTCATCCCGGCTCTAGTCTATATACTCCCGAAGAGTTGAACCAGATTCGTCCTGCTGAAACGCGAGCAGCTTTAGAAGCGTTACCTTTAAAACAGAATATCTTGCGGATCCCTTTAGATATTCAAGATGGCAAGGTGGCCGAACAGCGGGATGTGTTGCAACAGCATCTGCAATCTTATCTGCAACCGAATGATGTGTTAATTAGCACATTTGTTCATGATGGACATCCAGATCATGAAATTACGGGGCAGGTCACACAGCAGCTGGCCACTGAACTTCATTTGCCCTGTATTCAGGTCTTGATTTGGGCATGGCATTGGGCAACACCTGGAGATACCAGAATTCCCTGGACCGTCGCTCATCAACTCAAATTAACTGAGGAAGAATTACAATATAAGTCTCGAGCTGCGCGGTGTTTTAAGAGCCAGATCGAACTTGATCCGACGATAGATCAATCACCGATTCTGCCAGAGCAGGCATTACAACGTATTTTACAGCCCTGGGAGGTGTATCTGTATGAACAGTAAAGCAGCCTATGATCAGGAATATTTCGATGCCTTGTATGCCCTGAATCAGGGAGATCCCTGGCAATATGAACAGCGTTGGTATGAACAGCGCAAACGGCAGATTTGTCTGGCGGTCTTGCCACGCTTGCAGTTTGACTCCGCGATTGAAATTGGTTGCAGTAACGGCATATTCAGTCAGGAACTAGCGCAGCGGACAGATAGCTTAATGTGTCTGGATGCCAATGATACTGCGATCCAGTTGGCACAGCAGCGTTTACAAGTGTATCCGCATGTGCAGGTGCTACAGCGGATCGTGCCAGATGAGTTGCCTAAACAGAAATTTCAGCTCATTGTCGTCAGCGAGATTTTATATTATCTAAATCCGATTGCTCTGCAACAGGTGCTGACATGGTTGCATACTGCACTCGAACCGGGTGGATGTATCTTGAGTTGTCATTGGCGCGCGTCGATCTCGGGATTTAGCCTAAATGGTGAAGATGTCCATCAGTATCTCAAAGCGCATTTGAACTATGCACATCGTTTAAGTTTGCAGGACTCCGATTTTTTGGTAGATCTGTGGCTGAATTCAGCACAATCCGTAGCAGAGCAGGAGGGCTTAAGATGAAAAAAATCGGTGTGGTGATTCCGGCCTGTAATGAAGAAGCCTATATTGAACGCTGCCTGTTGGCCTTAAAATCAGCACAAACTTATTTTTTTCAATATTTTAAAACAATAGAAAATTTTCCCGAGATTCATATTCTCGTGGTCTTGGACCATTGTACCGATAGCACTGCACTTAAAGTTCAGCAAATGAACATTCCAGCTATCAGTTGCGACTTCCGAAATGTCGGTAAGGCACGCCATGTAGGCATTCAGCAAATGATCGAGCAAGGCTGTGACTGGATTTGCTGTACCGATGCCGATTCATTCGTACAGTACGATTGGTTTCAGGTGATGTTACAGCATCAACCCACCGATGCGATTTGTGGTGTAGTCGAGCTGGATCAATGGGATCATTTAAGCCGGAAAACCCGTCAGGCTTATCTCCGACATTATCAGGACAGCATGGGACATCGGCATATTCATGGCGCAAACCTGTGTTTTAAAGCTTCGGCTTATATACAGGTCAATGGGTTTCAGCAACTGGACTGTCATGAGGATGTTGATTTCATCCGTCGTTTAGAAAAAGCCGGCGCGCAGATTGTCTGGTCGAATCAACTGAGAGTTACCACCAGCAGTCGTCTTAACTCAAAAATTGCCGCAGGTTTTGCCCATTTTCTGCAAAAACTTGAGCTTAAGCAGGCCGCGAAAAAACCGATCAGTCTATGCAAATAAAAGCATAAAACTATAAATTTTATACAATCAGATACTTGTAAAAAATCTTAAAATTTGGTTCTAAAAACTATTCCATTTAAATTTATTCTGTTTATAATTCACGCAAATTCAGCCCCGCATACTTATATATTTCAACTATAAGTCTGTGGGGTTTTTCTATGGATGAACGGTAATGGATGCCTGAGCCTTCTTTTGTGGTAATACAATGTTCAATCAAACACTGCTTTCTCGAATTCAGTCTCCATCACCATATCTATGGCAGAAAATAGCGACTGCGTTGTGCTTCTTTAGCTTGGGCTTTAGTACTGCGGCTTGGGCACCCTTAATTCCATATGCACAGCAGCGCCTGTTATTAAATCATGCTGATTTTGGCCTGTTATTGCTGTGTGCCGGAATCGGTTCAATGCTGGCGATGCCGCTGGCCGGTCGACTGGCCAATGCCTTGGGTTGCCGTGCTGTTTTGGCCGTAATTCTCAGTGCATTTTTATTTATTTTGCCTGCTCTGGCTTATAGTCCGAATCATTTAATGATGGCAATCAGCCTGTTTTTCTTTGGTGCCAGTGCCGGTGCTTTGGGCGTGACTGTCAATATCCAGGCTGCACAGATTGAGAAAAAACTCGGTAAAAGTTTAATGTCGGGTTTTCATGGAGTGTGTAGTTTAGGTGGTCTGGCAGGCGTACTGGGCATGACCATGTTAATGGGACTTGGCTTGGCGCCTTTAACCGGTGCGGTGATTGTCAGTGTAATTTTGCTGCTTATTGCCTTATTCGCTGTTCCTTTAAGTTTGGGTGCTGAGCCAAAAACAGCGGTAGAAGAAACATCACCAGAACAACCGGTAAAAAAAGCAGCACCGACCTGGGCAATTTTAGGTATTGGTCTGATCTGTTTTGTGGCTTTTCTTTCGGAAGGTGCCGCCATGGACTGGAGTGGTATTTATCTTGCTACTGAGTTCAGCCTGCCTGCGGCGCAAACCGGTTTAGCTTATAGTTTCTTTGCTGGTTTGATGGTACTGGGACGTTTTAGTGGACACCTGATTATTCAGCAGTTTGGTGAAAAAAATACGATTCTGTTAAGCGCACTATTGGCTGCAACCGGTTTATTAACCGTAGTCTTTGCGCCAGTCTGGCAAGTGGTGTTGGTCGGCTATGCGATTTTAGGTTTAGGTAGTGCCAACATTGTACCGCTGATGTTTTCCCGTGCAGGACGTCAGAAAACTTTGGCTTCACATGTGGCATTGTCTTATGTATCGGTATTTGCTTATACAGGTTCGTTGATTGGGCCAGCATTGGTCGGCTTTGGTAGTGAAATCATCGGATTGAGTCTGGTATTTAGCGTCATTGCGATTGGTCTATTGAGTATTGTGATTTTGAATCATCTCACTGCAGACCCAAGCGAAGTACAACAAAGCGAAGAGATTGTGGCTCCTCTTCAAAATGAAACACCAGCTTAATGCTGGTGTTTTTTTACTTAAAAATTTAGGCATGTACATTGAACTGGTTTGAAGCTCCTGCAGCCACCGGACGATAGATCCGCAGGCTTTGTGAGTTTTTCAGGTCAGTGATAAACTGATCACGCCAGCGAATAATATCGAAATTTTTCAAGCCTTGGCTTAAATAACGATAGCGCTCTAAACGTTCTGATTTAGACATGCGCAGCGCCTTCTTCAAAGCTTTAGCCATACTGTCATGCTCATAAGGATCGACCAGTAAGGCTTCTTTCATTTGTTCAGCAGCACCGGCATATTTAGATAGAATCAAGACACCCGGATCTAAAGGATCCTGTGCAGCAATATATTCCTTGGCGACCAGATTCATACCATCCCGGATCGAATTTACCCAGCAAATATCTGCCTTACGATACAGTTGCATCAATGCCTCATGGCCCAAAGTATCATAGCTGCAATCGAAAGGTAACCAGTCCGCTGTGCCATGCTGGCTATTAAGTTCATGCACGGCAGATTTAAATTGCATATACAGGTTCTTATAGGTCTTTACATCCAGTCGGCATGGACAGGCAATTTGTAATTGCTGGAATTGATTTTTAAACTCTGGCTGATCTTCCAGTAAGCTCTGCAAAGATCCGATTTTTTCCAATAAGCCTTTACTATAATCAATCCGGTCAACTGAAATGATGGTTTTATAAGGCTGCACTGTATTCAGATCAAACGGAAGCTTTTCTGGATGACTATCTGAGGCCTGATTTTGTAGTTGCACAGGATGCACACCAATCGGATAGCATTTCACATGAATCTTTCGAGATTGATAATTCAGGATTTCATTGTGACGATGCTGCACTTTTAAGGTCTGTTCAAGGAAATTTAAACAGTTTTCCTGATCGCGAGAGGTCTGCAAACCCAGTACATCGTAGTTGGCCAAATGATGTGCCAGATCGCGATGAGCGGCTAAAGTCTGCCAGAGCCTTAGTTCAGGAAAGGGAATATGCAGGAAAAAGCCAATACGGTTACGCATGCCCAGTTTACGGCAATAATGCGCCACGCTTAAAAAATGATAATCATGGATCCAGATAATATCATGTGGAGATGCTACCTGTTTCAGGTGCTTGGCAAAGCGTAAATTGACATCCTGATAGATCTTAAAATCCTGCGGCTGATAATCTACAAGTTGATGCTGGTCGTGCATCAGCGGCCACAATGCATTGTTGGCAAAACCACAATAAAAGCCTTGATATTGGGATTCAGTCAATGGACTCGTGTGATATTCAACATTTTGATGCTTCAGGATTTGAAACTTCTGCTCTTTCGTCTGGTCAACTCGGGATCCATTCCAGCCAACCCAGATACCGCCTATATCCTGCAAAGCATCCTGCAATGCCACCGCTAATCCACCTGCCTGTGTATTGTCTGACTTAGGTAGATTTACACGATTTGATAACACTATGAGTTTCGACATGTAATTTCTCCAATAATAATTGTTGTTGTGCTTTCAGTATTTCTAAAAATTCTGCTAGAAAAGCCTGTACTTGAGTCACGTTTTCGAGGCGATGTTGTGCCACGGTGTTGCCTGTACCGACTTTGATAGAGCAGCCTTTGAATGTGTTGATGACTTGAAAACCGGCTTCGTCGGTCAGGTCATCTCCGATAAAAATGGGATAATGATCACTTAAGTGATATTGCTGAATGATTTGCTGGATGGCTGAACCTTTATTTGCCCCTTTGGGCACCAGTTCGAATACAAACTTTCCAGCCTTAAGTTCAAAATCCTGAAAATGAGTAAGACAATTCAAGGCAAATGCATGCACTTGATGCTCTAAATAGGGATGTTCACGAAAATGCAGGGCGACTGAATAGTCTTTAATTTCTATTCGAATCTGAGGAATATTATTACTATGTTCTGTAATATAATTTTTTAATAATTCAAACTGTTCAGGATTTAAATCAATTAACTTGCTTAAACGCGATTGATAGCTTAATTCCAGACCGTGAGAACCGGCAATATTCCAGTCAAATGGATAAATAAGTTTTTGGGCTTGTGCAATTGAGCGACCGGTCACTAATATTAGCTGAATATATTGTTGTAACTCTTTTAAGGTATTTAAGGTTCCGCTCTTAATTATACTTTTTGCTGGATCTGGGTGGAATTCAGAAATGGTTCCATCAATATCAAGAAATAAAACAAGTTTGTGAGAATAAATAATAGGTTTGAGCTGATTTAAAATCACTTGAGGTAATATATAAGAAGATGTAGCAAGTGAATCTTCTAAGTCTTGATGTTCTTTTGGAGTCGACATAAATACTACCTAAGCCTATGAAATTAAATTGATTTAAAAGTTAAAACTACCTGAATTTTCATTGATCTGATTAAATTTATAACATATTTCATTTAACAGACTGGCTTTAAGTGCAGAAACGAAACACTTTTAACAAGTACAGTTACTTTGTAAGATTTAGAAATATTTTGGTAGAAATCCAGTATTGTTAATAAATTTTAAAAATAAATTATAAGGATTTTATATTTTAAAGTTTTCTTGGATTGATTGTTTTGATGTGGTTCTAGGATTTTAGACCACGCCTATAAGTGATAATCTACTCCCCAATAAGCATGGGAAATGCTTGTTTTTGGAGTCAACCATGACACGAAGAAAACGTCGTAATCATTCAGCAGAGTTTAAAGTTAAAGTTGCTCTCGCAGCAATTAAAGGCGACCACACACTCGCTGAACTTTCTACTCAATTCGACTTACATCAAAACCAAATAATTGATTGGAAAAATCAACTGCTTGAGCAATCAATCAATATTTTTTCACGACCAACAGCACAACAAGAACCTGAGATTGACCTCAAAGCTCTACATGCCAAGATAGGACATCAGGCATTGCAAATTGATTTTTTAGAAGGTGCGCTCAGAAAAATAGGGCAGCTGAGCGGCAAAAAATGATCGATAAGACCCATCAACTTTCGGTACGACAACAATCGCAATTGATTCAAATCAATCGCAGTACGTTGTATTACAAGCCCAAAGAGATTTCATCAACTGATTTGAGTTTGATGCGTCTGATCGATGAAATTCATCTCGACTACCCATTTATGGGCAGTCGAATGATACGAGATATGCTACAGCGTCAAGGGCATCAAATAGGTCGGCGTAAAGTCCGACGTTTAATGCGCTTGATGGGAATACATGCCTTGTATCCAAAACCCAATACCAGTAAGCCTAATCTTGCACACCGTATTTTCCCATATCTGTTGAAAAACATGGTCATCGATCACTCTAATCAAGTCTGGTGTACAGATATCACGTACATTCCTATGGCTAAAGGCTTTGTCTATCTGTGTGCAATTATAGATTGGCATAGTCGTAAAGTACTGGCTCATCGAGTATCGATCAGTATGGAAACAGACTTTTGCATAGATGCGTTGCAAGAAGCAATTGTGAAATATGGTTGTCCTGAGGTGTTTAATACAGACCAAGGCAGTCAATTCACAAGCGAGGCATTTTTGAATGAGTTAAAATTGCGAAATATCCGTATCAGTATGGATGGGAAAGGACGATGGATGGATAATGTAATGATTGAGCGTTTATGGCGCAGCGTGAAGCATGAGGAAGTCTATTTGAAGGCTTACGATACGGTTAAACAAGCGAAACAATCAATTGCTGAATATTTGGATTTTTATAACATGATACGTCCTCATTCAAGTTTGAATAAGGCAACACCGGATGAATTTTATGATCAACATTTACTAAAAGTAATGGCAGCATAATTTAAATATTTAGAGCGGATTTATCACTTATAAAACTGAATTGAGTGGTCTAATTAACGGAACCACATTATTTTTCAGGGTTTTAGATAATAAGATTTATTATTTAATCGTTATTTTTGAATGTGTATTTTGTAATTAATTTTTCAGAATATAGTATTTATTATTAATTTGTATTTTATTTTTTAAATATATGGGGAGATGTAATTTTGAGATATTTTTAAATATAATAGATCTCTTGCGAAAGTCATTATTGAAAATTTATCCGGTTTACCAATGCAGCTATTAAGTTGACGCGTAAACCAAATCTTTTCCGTCTATTTCGATAGCGTTCACTTAATATTCTAAATGTTTTCAATTGACTATTGATGTGTTCGATCACAACTCGTATTTTTCCAATCATTTTATTGTACTTTTTCTCAACATCAAATAAGGGTAAATTCTTCTTTTTCTTTATTGGCATCAATAATTTAAAGCCATCTTTCTCTAATCCATAGTAACCTAAATCGGTCATAACATATTCACAATGTTTGAATTTCTTAACCGTTTTTCTTGCCAGTTTAATGTCATGCTGACTGCCATTCGATATATCTAGCCCTATGATTTGTTTGCTCTTCGGATGATAGATCACTTGTACTTTTAGCGTATGTTTCTTCTTTTTACCACTGTAGAACTTACTCTGATTTTTTTTTCGGGCGTTCTATTGAACATTCTGTGGCATCAATAATGACCCAATTAAAGTGTTCGTCTGCTGTGGTAATGCTTCGTTTTGGCAGAGTAAAACGTCTTGATTTCATTAATGCATCTTCAACTTTTTTAATGGTTCGATTCACATTGCTTTCAGCGATATGGTAATTTGCCGCCAATTCCAGTTGAGTGCTGTAGTTCCGTAAGTAATTGAGCGTTAATAACAACTGATCCTCTAAATCTAAAGTATGAGGACGACCTGATTTCTTTTTGAGTGATTCTGCTTTTTCTAAAACATCTACCATTTCGGTAAAAACTGGTCGAGGTACGCCAACCAGGCGTTTAAATTCAGAATCTGAAAAACGGTTTAATTTCTGATATCTCATGAAATCTATATTGAGGTGGTTTTTACTTTCGCAAGAGGTCTAATAATTTAAATAAATTTATAAATTGGGCATATATAGTTAAAATTTTTAGCTTAAGTTTATGAAAGTTAATAATTTTTAAGATTGGCTAAGCTGTCTTAAAAGGAAAAATACTAAAATTGTCTAGAGGGAAATTTCGTATTATTAAATTTTCCCGGGACTAATTGGAGAGCTATACAATTTAAACAGCCTCTTAATTTAGCATCTCAGATTATTTTTTAATTCTTATTGGTAAATTTTATCAGAGGATAAAAAATCGAAGAAAGACGAACTCCAGCTCTATTATTGAACTCTCAAAATAACTTGAATATTCTTTTTTGAATCGAAGCGTAGGTGTTAGATGAAGTTGAACTAAACAGAGAGAAAAGATGTAAGGGTGGTATTGCAATGACAGAGCAGATACAAAAGACGGAAAAACAGATCATCAGTGATCTTACATAGGTCAAAAAACTAAGTGATGTTTCAATTAAATTTTTTTTGCTCAAATGGACATGAGCCAATTTAAAATCAGTAACTGATGATAGAAGAGGCAAGAAATAATTTTTTGAAAAAATAATAAAAGAGCAATCAAAGTGGAGAAAAGCTAAGGGTCGTATCATATAAGTTAAAAAACCAAATTCAGATACAACCCGTCTATTTGCATGAGGGAAAAATACTCAGATTTCTCGCCACACTTCATTTTTGTCTTTTAAAGGAATGGTAAAGTTAAAGTCATCATCATTACTGACCAGAAGACTGGTTGGAGTCTGCATGACCACTTTCAAAACAGTACCTGCTTCAAAAATAATAGGGTCGCAGTTTTCTTTTTGTAGGGTCACCGGTTTAAGTAATTCAATTACTGAACTTTCCATAGTTTTTTCCAAAATAAGATTACTTTTCGATAATTAAATCATAGCATGATTTTTGAAAATTTAACTGTTTCTTCAAAAACTGAGAACTTGATCAATGACTTATTCAAATAGGGAGAAGTGCTCTATTTAGATACAAGATACCTAGAAGACATGCAGTATGCCTGATTTTCAGCCTATTCTCGCAGTGCTCGGAAGCATGAGGTTCTTTTACATAAACCCGACAGATAACAGGCATAAAAAAGTCTATCAAAATAACGAAAGGTCAAAAACATGATGATTTTTCTGGTTTTTGGTATCGCTCTACTGAATGATAAAAATCGAGAATATAAGGAAAATCATAACGCAGAGCTGAATGATAAAAATAAGTTTCTAGAGACTTGATATCCTTCTATCCTTTTTTATACTAAATTGAAAATTAATGCTTTATAACAGTAAAAATCTAAAATAAGAATAAACTAGGCGTCATTTGGATGACCAAGAGACATAAGGAGAACTGGGTCGGTATGTTTAAGTCATTTTTCCCGCAACCCGTCTGGTTTTTTAGCAGCCTGATTTTATGGTTTATCATTAATCTTGTGCTTTGGCATAGTGGCGGATCAGGATGGGGAACCTATCTGGGTTTTCCTGAAAATTATTTTGATGAAAAGCTTACAATCGGTATCGGGCGTTTCTGGTCAGCTCAATTCATCTGGTTTTATCTCTGGTATTTCATGGCAACTACGATATTTGCGCTGTTCTGGCAATGGAAAGCCGGACACCGATGGCAGCGCTGGTCGGTCTGGGGCTCGGCATTTATTCTGTTTAATATCTGGTTCGGGGTACAGGTCAATGTCGTATTAAATGAATGGTATAGCCCGTTTTATGATCAGATTCAACAAATGCTCACGAAGGGTGGTGGGGATGTTTCATTGCTGTATCAAGGCGCATTAACCTTTATTTATATTGCGATGGTTTATGTCACTTTAGCGGTATTTAACCTGTTTTTTGTCAGTCATTATGTCTTCCGCTGGCGTACCGCGATGAATGATTATTACACCGCACATTGGGAGCAGTTACGTCATATTGAAGGTGCATCACAACGTATCCAGGAAGATACCATGCGCTTTGCCAAAACCACGGAGCAGTTAAGTGTTTCCTTGATTGAAGCGCTGATGTTTCTGATGGCATTCCTGCCGATCTTATATCAGCTCTCTAGTCATGTGAAAGTTTTACCAATTGTAGGGGAAATACCGCATGCTTTAATGTGGGCCTCGATTGGTTGGGCGGTATTGGGTACGGTCATTTTGATGGTCGTGGGAATGAAATTGCCCGGACTGGAGTTCAATAACCAGAAAGTTGAGGCAGCCTATCGTAAAGAGCTGGTCTATGGCGAAGACTATGCTGATCGCGCACATCCGCTGACATTACAAGAACTGTTTAGCCGGGTACGCTGGAATTATTTCCGGTTGTATTTTCACTATGCTTATTTCAACATGGTTCGGATCTGGTACTTGCAGTTAGACAATATTTACGGATTATTTATTCTGTTTCCAAGTATTGCAGCAGGGGCAATTACTCTTGGTTTGATGATGCAAATCCTGAATGTATTTGGCAAAGTGCGGGAATCTTTCCAGTATCTGATTCTGTCTTGGCCGACGATTATTGAACTGATGTCGATCTATAAACGCTTAAAAGCATTTGAATCACATATTGATTAATTTTTTCTCATATTATTATCCTGCTTTATCAGCCAAACAGTTTTAGGTTTGGCTTTTTTTAGGGCGAGTTAATTTACAAAATCCAATGGAAAATATCGATCTGACCGTTGGTCAGATGACTTGGGTAAATCGTGTCAGAACCTCCCAATATTGGGGTATTCAGATATTTTTTTCTTGTCTAAAATCCTAAGGGCCAGCCAAGATGGCGTTTAATTTCCGATGGTTTGACGTATAAAAATAACAAATGTACGTTGAGGAAATTATTCTTATGCTGATCTTGTTCAGGCAATGTTATAGCGGATAAAAGGTAAATTTATTACCCATTATAATAAAGGTCTGTAGCGTTCCCTGAATAAGCCGCCGGAGAAGGACTCACCGCTTTCTTCGGTTTTTTATGTGTTTTTTCTATCTTTTTCTTGAGTCCTGAATGGAATTGTTTATTATTTGAACTGATTTAAGAATGATACTTGTGTCAATTTTTATCACATGAAGCTTGGCATAATCAGCAAAGTTGAGGCTGATATGTGCCTTTTTACCGTTTAAATATTATAGTTATCAATATCTTGTGTTTGTTGTTTTGTACTATTTACGCTATGTTATACGGGATTTTGGGGTTGAGATGTTTGCTGTGAAGCTAAAAGTAATAATTCTAATAATAGGGGCAGCAGGTTTAGCTGGATGTAATAGCGTGAATCGGTTGAAATCAGAGGTGTTACATCCTTTTGCCAGTCCGGAAGAACTGATTGCCAAACGGGCTTTGAATCAACGTGATGGTAGTGCAAAAGATTATATTTATCTTTGGGGACAAGCGCAGAAAAATAACACGACTCAGGCCATGTATCCGCGTTCGATACTGACGCAATATTGTCATGAACAGGGCGGTAAATTTTCCCTGCTGTATAAAAGTAATTTTAGTGCAGTGTCAGATGTTGCCCAGCGCAAACGCCTGAGTGCCAATCGGGGTGTTGTACAAGGTAGCGGTGCCTATCAGTGTCGTATGGATGACCTGACTGAAAGCTGGATTGTCTCGATTGAGCCAACTTCTGAACGACAAATTGATAAAACCAGCCAGACGCGTAGTGTTCGACTACTCACTCGGGTCATGAGTCCTTCTCAAGCAAAAAACTTTTATCGTCCAACTAAAGCCAGGGTTGCTTTGGAGCAAACCAAATCTGCATCGATAAAAACCATGACTCCTCCTAAGACTCCTGCCGCAAAGACGACGAATGAACTGAAGGAATCAGCACGTAAAGAGCTGGAGAGGAAAGAGTTAGAGCGAAAGGAATTACAAAGAAAAGAGTTAGAGAAAAAAGAAGCAGAGAAAAAGCAGCTAGCAGCGGCATCAGCTCGAGCTACGGTAGCAGAAACACCGCAACAAAATCAGATGAAGATTTATGTGGCAGCGCGACGTGATATTAACAGTGGCAAGAATCTGAATAATGCCTGTAACAACGCCCAGCGTGCCTATAACTATGGCAAATTGCAGGGCACAGAGGGAACACGTGTCTATACTGAATCAGGGATGCTGGTTGCACGCTGTCTGAACAGTATTCCGGTCTATGCCAGCCGTTTCCCGAATGCTAAAGCACAATCCAAGCGGATTTTGCAGAATTTAGCCAATAATTATAATCATGCCGGAGCCAAGAATCTTTTGAGGCAGTTAAAATAAGCGCGGGATCAAAAAACTTAATCCAAAATCCGTATGATCCTTTTGACGATCGAGAAGATAGGCGCAAAAATCTGCTCGATCCGACGGGAGAGAACAGAAGAAAGCCCGCTTGGTTTAGTGGGGAGATCACGTGATCCGAGAATCTCCTTCCGCGATGTTGGATGGATGAATAAAAATACGATCAAGACGAAAAAAAGACAAGTCCCCACAGTATGATGCTGTGAAATATGTTGGTATTCATAATTATAAGTTTTTATTTTTATTGTTTTAGTCTAAATCATAGCGCTAAGTTTGACTGATCAATATCCTGACCTGATGAATAGCAATATGGACATCAGAATGACCATCCAAGTGTTGTAAATCTGGGTCAGTTTTTACAGAGTTCTATCAGTTTATTGCCCTGTTCCATGCTACAACTAACTGGTTTCATATCATTGGCTGGACATCGAAGAACAGGAAATTATGATGGCACATAAATCTTTTACAAAGCTTCGTACGTTTTTAATAAGTGCAACATTATTAAGTGTAACTCAGGTGACATTGGCTGGTCCGACAGTCAACCAGCTCAGTGACTGTTTGATGAAATCCACCACAGTCACGGATAAAACTACCGTCTTGCAATGGACCTTTGTGGCTTTAGGTAATCATCCGGACTTAAAGGCTTTTAGCAATGTGACCGCGAGTCAAAAGGAAGCATTAGACAAGAATCTGGCGACGGTGTTGCAGCGCATTTTAGTGGAGCAATGTTCTGCACAGACCAAAGCGGTAATTGCTGCGGAAGGCGTACAAGCGGTGGGTGACAGTTTTCAGGAACTTGGACGGATTACCGGTGAGGAAATTTTAGAAAATCCTGAAGTGAAAAGTCAGCTTAAAGGTGTGCTGCGTTATGTGGATTTAAATAAACTGGTGGTCACTTTCTTGACACCGGATGTGTGGAATAAGTTGGGTGAGTTAAGAGGGAAATAACTGATTGAATGCATGCGTGCCAGGGTCCATTATGGTATTTATTATGAATAACATAAATGAAAAGATAGGGGTTGTTATGTTCAAACGCACTGCTTTATTGGGTTTAAGTATGTTTATACTTCCTCCTGCGCTGTACGCAGGGGACAATGATTTGAGTCGGCAATACTCAAATTGTATGGATCGCTCAGGTGGCGTTACTGTAAATATGCTGGATTGTATTGCGGCCGAAACAGATCGCCAAGATACACGGTTAAATAATGCCTATAAACAGACGATGGCATCGCTGAATGCAAACCGTAAAAAACAGCTTCAAGAGGTTCAGCGTCTCTGGATTCGCTATCGTGATGCCAATTGCGATTTTTATGCCGACCCGAATGGAGGGACGATTGCAACTGTAAATAGCAATAGTTGTTACATGGAAGCGACTGCCGCACGTGCGACTGAATTAGAAAATTTAAGAGAAGAGTATTAATTTAAAAAAATCCTCTCCCTAGCCCTCATCCTTTCTTGCGCTTCATTTTAAAGCAGTGCTTTAAAACTTGCTCAGGAGAGGGAACCACGCGTATCAATTGATGACGTGGCAAGTCCTCCTTTGAAAAAGGGGGATTTGGGGGGATTAATGATTACAATAAATCAGGATAAAACTTCTCAAACTCCGGATTTATAGCTTCACCCCGCAACAAATGACCTTTCGGTTGAATATAGCTATAAATTTCCCGTGCAGGCTGTTCATGCCAGCCAATATTAAAAGCACAAAGTTTTGGGAAAAATTGTAGATGGCTATAGTTGAGATTGTTATGAATCCAATAGGCAAGCTGTCGCCAGTTGGATTGGTCTTTTTCATACAGTTCTAGAAATGAAGGAATGACTATACACGCCGTTGCGCCGTAGCCTTTTTCGTCGGGATAGTCCCAAATATGGCTGGCAAAGTTTTTCTCATTGCTGGCACAGTTGTGTCCTTTTTCATTGCCAAGTTGGTTGACGCTTGGTGAGCGATATGCGGAGCGAATTGCAATTCGTCCAAATTTATCTTGGAGTGGTTCGAGCAGTTGCTCGCACAGTTGTGTACCTGTGTAGATGGCTTTTTCAGGATGATCGGGGAAGTTGGGTACACCATACCAATTAGCGATTTCGCTATAGAGGAAGTCACGCATAAAGAAAGACTTTGAAAGTTGAATTCGTCCTAAGTCTTCGAGTTTGGAGATAGAGGATACTTTTTTGATGGTCATGTTGTTTTTGGTGTGATCTATTGATGAGTGATACTATATAATTAAAATATAAAAAGTTTTAAGTTGAATTATATGGCAAAAATTCCTAAAGTTTTTATAAGTTATGCTCATGAAAGTGAAAAACTTAGTGATCAGGTTCTGCAATTTTCTAACGAGTTACGTGCTAAAGGGATTGATTCTGAAATCGATCAATATGAAGAAGCTCCACCACAAGGATGGGCTAAATGGATGCTCAAACAAATTGATGAAGCAGATTTTGTATTAGTAGTAGCTTCTCCTATCTATTATGCGCGAAGTAAAGATTCTAGTAACGAGCCTAAAGGGTTAGGTGCTAAATGGGAAACCACGCAGATTATTCAAAATATTTATGAGAGCGTAAATAACAATACAAAATATATACCAATTTTCTTTGATACAGATCAAGTGCAATATATTTTAGATCCATTAAAGCCATATACTTATTACGATATTTCTAATGAGAAGCAAAAAAATAAGCTAATTAATAGATTAGCTGGTAAGTCAGAAAGCTTAAGACCTAAATTGGGACAAGATAACCCTGTATCTTCTGATTTGAAGCCACTTGAAGAAAAATCTCGTAAGACATTATTCGTTTCGGGGTTAATAGATGAGGATTTATGGAATAAAGCTAAGTGGAAAGGTACAGCTTTTGCATATAACCCAATAGATGAAAATGATATTCCTATTTTAGGTGTTGGGTTTGAATATCCTGAAAATGGTAAATTGATCTTTGATGCTATTCGTAATCGAATAGGTGAGAACGATATTGATGAAAAACTACGAGTATCAATCGTAACTGAGGTAGATAAAGAAAATATTGCTCATTACAAAGTGATGATTGGACCTAATTTTAGTTATTTGGAAGATTTATCTGAGGGTATGGATTTAAAAAATGATGAAAAGCTTTTCATGGCTATTTCACGTGTAAATTTAATGACCCCAAAAAGTAGTATTAACTTAGATAATTTTTTAGAAAGATACCGAAAAGTTGGTAAATTCTATCTTACGAATATTCTCGAAATGCCTGAGGGTTTTAGCTTTGATCCTAGCTCAATAGATCATGATAATATGATTTTAAAATCAGAGTTAGTTGTAAAAACATTAAAGGACGTTCTTAAAGAAAAGAATCGATCACCTGAATGGGCTGCAATAGTGCCGAAAAAAATTAAACCTAATAAAGAAGTTTTTAAGGCAATAAAGCAAAAGCATGAAAAAGAAAAACGAAGAAAACAGAAAAAATTGAAGAAAAAAACTAAAAAATGATAAAAAACCCGCTTTCGCGGGTTTTCTTTTAAAGAAAGATCAACTTAACCAATCAATTTCTTCATCAATTCATTGACTTGAGCAGGGTTTGCCTTACCACGTGATGCTTTCATCACTTGACCAACCAGACCGTTAAAGGCTTTCTCTTTACCAGATTTATACTCTTCAACCATCTTCTCGTTGGCAGCAAGTACTTCTTTAATGATTGCTTCAATCGCGCCTGTATCAGTTTCCTGTTTCAAGCCTTTCTCAGCAATAATCTCGTCTGCAGTTTTGCCTTCTTCCCACATAAAGCCGAACACCTGTTTTGCGATCTTACCGCTAATGGTGTTATCGACAATACGCGCGATCATGCCGCCAAGTTTTTCAGTCGATACAGGAGAGTCAGCCAAATCCAAGCCAGCTTTGTTTAACGCACCTGAGAATTCACCCATCACCCAGTTTGCAGCAATTTTACCATTCGCAGCACCGCCAGCAGCAGTTACAACAGCTTCATAAAAATCAGCCATTTCACGAGTCAATGTAAGAACGTGAGCATCATATTCAGTCACACCGAAATCAGCGACAAAACGCTCACGACGTGCCGCAGGAAGTTCAGGCATGGTCGCTTTAATTGCTTCGATTTGCTCATCTGCAATTACTACAGGCAACAAGTCAGGGTCTGGGAAGTAGCGGTAATCATTCGCTTCTTCCTTAGAACGCATTGAACGGGTTTCCATCTTCACAGGGTCGAACAGACGCGTTTCCTGATCAATGGTGCCGTCCCATTCCAGAATTTCCATTTGACGTTCAATTTCAACATTGATCGCTTGTTCAATAAAACGGAATGAGTTCAGGTTTTTCAATTCGCAACGCGTACCGAAGGGTTGACCCGGACGACGTAACGACACGTTACAGTCACAACGGAACGAACCCTCCGCCATGTTACCGTCAGAAATACCTAACCAGCGCACTAAAGTGTGAATTGCCTTGATATAAGCAACCGCTTCTTCAACCGAACGCATATCCGGTTCAGAAACGATTTCAAGCAGCGGCGTACCAGCACGGTTCAAGTCGATGCCTGACATACCTTCGAACTGATCATGAATCGATTTACCCGCATCTTCTTCGAGATGCGCACGGGTTACGCCAATGCGTTTAACCGTGCCATCTTCAAGCTGGATGTCGATATGACCCAAGCCCACAATCGGGTTGTCCATCTGGCTGATCTGATAGCCTTTTGGAGAGTCCGGATAGAAGTAGTTTTTACGCGCAAATACAGACGCCTGATCGATGTAAGCATCGATGCCCAAACCAAAGCGAATCGCAAGATCAACCACTTCTTTGTTTAATACCGGTAATACGCCCGGCATAGCCAAATCAACCAGGCTGGCTTGCGTGTTTGGATCATTACCGAAAACAGTCGATGAACCTGAAAAAATTTTGGTATTGGTGGCAAGCTGAGTGTGAATCTCGATACCAATAACGACTTCCCAACCATCAATCAGGTTGGATTTTGGTTTAGCCGATTTTTGAGCTTGAGCCATTATGCGTTCTCCTCAGCAATTGCAGCGCGTTTTGTATGCCAATCGGTGGCCTGTTGATACTGGTGTACCACAGACAACAATTGAGATTCTGACCAGTAATTACCAATCAGCTGTAAGCCAACTGGCAAGTTATTTTGGTCAAAACCGACAGGCGCGTTAATCGCAGGAAGACCTGCCAGATTTACCGCAAGCGTATAAATATCGCCCAGGTACATTTCAACTGGCGTTAAATCTGCACCAATTTTATAGGCAGTCGTTGGCGCAGAAGGTGCTGCAATGACATCGACCGATTCAAATGCTTTAAGGAAATCTTGTTGGATCAGACGACGTACTTTCTGTGCTTTTACATAGTAAGCATCGTAATAACCTGCAGACAGGGCATACGTACCAATCAGGATACGGCGTTGCACTTCTGCACCAAAACCTTCTGAACGTGAACGTTTGTACAGGTCCATCAGGTCCACCGGGTTTTCTGCGCGATAGCCATAACGCACGCCGTCATAACGTGACAGATTTGAAGAGGCTTCAGCAGGCGCGATCAGATAATAAGTTGGAACATAAGCTTCTGTCATGTTGAGATCAATCTCAACCAGAATTGCGCCCATTTCTTCCAGTTTTTTTAGTGATTCTTCAACGCGTGCTTTAACGTCCGCATCCAGACCTTCCACATTGAAGTATTGCTTTGGAATACCAATACGCAAGCCTTTTACCGATGTAGCGTTCAGATTTGCCACATAGTCATCAACCTCTTTGTCCATTGAGGTTGAATCTTTGGCATCATGACCCGCCATGACATTCATCAGATAAGCACAGTCTTCAGCCGAACGTGCCATCGGGCCGCCTTGGTCTAAAGATGATGCATACGCGATCATACCAAAACGTGATACACGGCCATAAGTTGGTTTCAGACCAGTCAGACCACAAAAAGAAGCCGGCTGACGGATTGAACCACCGGTATCCGTACCGGTTGCAAATGGTGCCAGATCAGCAGCAACAACTGCAGCAGAACCACCTGAAGAACCGCCCGGAACGTGATCCAGTGCCCAAGGGTTTTTGGTCGAGCCAAAATAAGAAGACTCGGAAGTAGAACCCATGGCGAATTCGTCCATGTTCACTTTACCAAGTGTGACTAAGCCCGCAGCTTTACCTTTCGCTACAACGGTCGCGTCGTAAGGAGAGATAAAATTGTCCAGCATTTTAGAACCGGCTGTGGTTTTAATGCCTTGGGTACAGAAAATATCTTTATGTGCAATGGGCACGCCAGTCAGGGCAGTGGCATTGCCAGCTTTGATTGCAGCATCGGCAGCATCAGCTTGAGCTAATGCCTGTTCAGCAGTCACGGTCACATAAGCTTTGACCTGTGCATCAATTTTTTCGATGCGCTTTAAATAGTGTTGAGTCAATTCGCGGGATGAAAATTGAGCATTTGCCAAACCTTCAGTCAGTTCACGAATGGATAAGCGGTGTAAATCTGTCATGAGAAATAATTCTTTACGTTTAATTTAATAAAAAGAATGAACTGGGTAATAATTACTCAATCACGCGTGGGACGAGATACAAACCGTCCTGTACAGCAGGTGCAACTGCTTGGTATTCCTCACGATGATTGCTTTCCGACACGACATCTTCACGTAAAGGCTGTGGGTGGTCGAAAGGGCTTTTCAGTGGTTCAACACCGTCGGTATTGATGCCTTTCAGGGTTTCCATCATGCCTAAAATTTTATTTAAACTTTGAGCATATTCAGCAGATTGCGTATCATTGAGAGATAACCTTGCAAGGTTGGCAATAGCTGAAACTGTTTCTGCACTTAAATCTGCAGAATGCTGTGCATCCGATGTAGACATAATATTACCTAATCAGTATTAAAAAAATTCAAATTATCATGCGTTATGATAAGCGATTGACTTGTCCAAATCATCACATTTAGTTAAAGTGGCGACCTTGCGTCCATATAAAGTTTAACTGAGAACGTCCCCGTGATTCTAAAACGACTAATAGGCTTGTTTTCGCCCGATCTTGCCATTGATTTAGGTACAGCAAATACACTTATTTATGCGCCAGGACGAGGCATTATATTAAATGAACCAACGGTTGTAGCCATCCGTCATAGTGGTTCACATAAAATTGTTGCGGCAGTCGGTCTTGAAGCGAAGCAAATGCTAGGTCGTACCCCAGCCAATATCTCAGCGATCCGTCCTATGAAAGACGGTGTGATTGCGGATTTTGAAGTCACTGAGACCATGCTGAATCAGTTCATTCGCAAAGTACATGAAAACCGTTTATTTACTCCGGCACCGCGTGTCGTGGTTTGCGTGCCATGTAAATCGACTCTGGTTGAGCGCCGTGCCATTCGTGAAGCCGTGTTTAATGCGGGCGCACGTGATGTACGTTTAATCGAAGAGCCAATGGCAGCAGCGATTGGTGCAGGTATGCCAGTTGAGCAGGCTTGTGGTTCGATGGTGGTCGATGTAGGTGGGGGTACCACTGAAATTGCAATCATTTCCCTACAAGGTTGTGTTTATGCAGACTCTTTACGGATTGGCGGTGATGTCTTTGATGAGCAGATCATTAACTATGTGCGTAAAGCGCATGGCTGTGTGATCGGCGAAACCACTGCTGAAGTGATCAAAAAAGAAGTGGGTATGGCGTTGCCAGATGAAGGTGCTAAACCGCTTGAAATTGAAGTTCGTGGCCGTAACCTCGCAGAAGGTGTGCCTCGCGCAATCGTGGTTAATTCTGACGAAGTCACCCAAGCGATTTCTGATCCATTGCAAAACATCGTGTCTGCTGTGAAATCTGCGCTAGAACACACACCTCCTGAGCTTTCTTCGGACATCGCTGAACGCGGTATCGTGTTAACTGGTGGTGGTGCATTGCTACGTAACCTGGACAAGCTGCTTGCCAAAGAAACTGGCCTGCCAGTGGTAGTGGCAGAAGATCCACTATCATGTGTGACTCGTGGTGGCGGCAAGGTACTCGAATTTTTCGACAACCCAAATCATGACATGTTATTCGTAGGCTAAGAAAAGGATTCGGCGGGTGCAAGCACATCTGTTTTCTCGACAACCGCCATCTTTTCGCTCTTTTATCATTGCATTGGTAACATGCCTGGTGGTGCTTTTCTTTGATTGGCGCATGCCGCATGTTGTTCAACCTGCAAGGGATGTCCTGTACGCTGCTTATAATCCTATTTATGCGGTGGCCAGTTATCCGGTATTGTCGCGAGAGTGGTTGAATCAACAAACCAAGTCTGAAGCTCAGTTGCGCCGGGAAAATACCGCGATGCAGGCCGAGTTGCTACAGGCACAGGTACGCTTACAAAAAATCTCTGAACTTTCTGCTGAAAATACCCGTTTGCGCGGTCTATTGGACACGCCACTGATCATTGATGGACGTATTGAAATTGCCGAAGTGATTGGTACCGATGCCGATCCATTACGGCATATTATCGTGATCAACCGGGGTTCGAATAACGAGCTGAAAGTCGGGCAAACCGTACTGGATGACAAGGGTATCATGGGGCAGATTATCAATGTCTATCCGCATAGTAGTCGGGTCATGCTGTTGTCTGATAAAGAACATTCACTGTCAGTGCGCCTGGAACATACCGGGATGCGTGCCATTGTTTCAGGCACGGGCGATCTGGGACGTTTAAAAATGGAATATGTACCGACCAGCGCCAATATCAAGGTCGGTGAAAAAGTCTATAGTTCGGGCTTGGGACAACATTTCCCGGCAGGTTATCTGGTGGGGCAGGTATCTAAAGTACAACGGCATAATTCTGGTGAATTTGCCCAGATTGATGTGACGCCTGCGGCTCAGCTGGCCGGTGGACATCATGTGGTGGTGTTATTTTCCGATTCATTAGCGATGGAGCAACCGCATGTCAATCGCTAAGATGAAATCCAGAAAGCATCGTGATCCTTTAATGGCTATTGTCATTTCGGTGATTGTGGCTTCTATTTTAATGGTCTATCCACTTTCCTATAATCTCTCGGGCTGGCGTCCGCTGTTTATGCTGATGATCATGCTTTTCTGGGTGCTGTGCCAGCCGACCTGGTGTGGGATCTGGTTTGCCTTTGGTACCGGTATTTTTATTGATCTGCTGCTGGATGCACCTTTGGGTCTGAATGCGCTGAGCTTTATCATTATTGCCTTTTTAGCCCGCTTTCTAACCCGTGAGCGCCGTATCCTGACCTTTAATAATCTCTGGGTGATTATGGGGCTGGCGATTGTCGCGCATCTGCTAATGATCTTTTTTTCCCAGATTGTGGCTGGCGTGCAATTTTCTTATGCAAGGCACTGGATTCCGATGCTGACCAGTATTCTGGTTTGGCCTGCTATTTATTATGTGCTCAAAAAATGGCGCGTATAATTCTTGCTTCGAGCTCACCCCGGCGCCGCGAGTTGTTACAGCAACTCGGGCTGAGCTTCGATATTTGCAGCCCAGAAATTGACGAATCGGTACAAGCAGGCGAGTCGGTTGCAGCCTATGTTGAACGTCTGGCACGAGCCAAAGCGGATGCCGTGGCAGAGCTTTATCCTGATGCAATTATTATTGCTGCGGATACCAGTCTGGGGGTGGATCAGGAGATTCTGGGTAAGCCTGAATCCAAACAACATGCGATTGAAATGTGGACAAAAATCTCTGGTCGGTGGCATGATGTCTATAGCGGTGTCTGTGTTCGTACAAAGCATGAAAAATGCAGTATAGTGGTACGCACACAGGTCGAATTTCAAATCCTGAGCGCTGCAGATATGGAAAGTTACTGGGCGACAGGTGAGCCACTGGGTAAAGCAGGGGCTTATGCAATTCAAGGAATTGCAGCACGTTATATTCCAAAAATACAGGGCAGTTATTCCAATGTGGTTGGCTTGCCTTTATATGAGACAGTACAGTTATTACAGACGGTTAAGGCACTAAATTAACTGCTGAAAAGAATTCTTATAATGTTTTGAGTGTAATTATGTCTGACGAGTTGTTGATTAACGTCACGCCGATGGAATGTCGGGTCGCGTTAATTGAAAACGGCACGGTCAATGAACTGTTTGTCGAGCGTACGGCCAAGCGTGGCCTGGTAGGGAATGTCTATAAAGGAAAAGTGGTGCGGGTCTTACCCGGCATGCAGGCTGCTTTCGTGGATATCGGCCTCTCTCGCACTGCGTTTTTGCATATCAATGATATGGTCTGGCCTCGCAATCAGCCAACCCCGAATGTCTTTGAGCTACTTCAACCGGGACAAGTCCTCACGGTTCAGGTGATGAAAGATATGCTCGGTACCAAAGGCGCACGCCTGTCTACCGATCTGTCGATTCCTTCGCGTTATTTGGTGCTGATGCCATATGGCAATCATATCGGGGTATCGCAACGGATTGAATCCGAGGAAGAGCGGAATCGCTTGCGATCACTTATTGAGCGTATTCAGGCGGAACATAAGCTGCCAGGTTCAGTGATTGTACGTACTGCGGCAGAAGGGATTGAAGAAGAAGCCATTGCACAGGATATGGCTTATCTGGCCAAGCTTTGGGAATACATCCAGCGTAAGCAAAAGATTATTGCAGTACCGTCTTTGATCTTTGAAGAATTGCCTTTGCCGCAACGGGTGATTCGTGATCTGGCCAATGAAGAAACCGCCAAAATTTACGTCGATTCACGTGAAATTCATGCCAAGTTACAGGAATTTGTCGAAGAATTTGTCCCGAACATGAAAGACCGTTTGCTGCATTATCCGGGCGAGCGGCCAATTTTTGACTTGTATAATGTCGAAGAAGACCTGCAAAAGGCATTGCAAACTCGTGTCGCATTGAAGTCTGGCGGTTATCTGATGATTGACCAGACTGAAGCCATGGCCACAATTGATGTCAATACCGGCTCTTATGTTGGTGGCCGTTCGCTGGAAGATACGGTTTTTAAAACCAATATGGAGGCGACGGATGTCATCGCACGTCAGTTACGTCTGCGCAATCTCGGCGGCATCATTATCATCGACTTCATTGATATGCAGGAAGCGCAGCATCGTGAAGAAGTGATGAAACAGTTTGAGCGCATGTTAGAACGTGACCACGCCAAGACCAAGATTACTCAGGTATCAGAACTGGGCTTGGTGGAAATGACCCGGAAACGCACCCGTGAGTCGCTGGAACATCTGCTGTGCGAGTCTTGTCCGACCTGTCAGGGACGCGGTTATGTCAAAACAGCCGAGTCGGTATGTTATGAAATATTCAGGGAGATTCTGCGTTATGCTCGTGCTTATGAGTCACAGAGTGGCTTTACTGTCGTCGCGCATCTGGCTGTCATTGATCGATTATTGACGGCAGAAGCGCCTGCAGTCGCTGATCTGGAACATTTCATTAATCGCGTGATTAAGTTCCAAGTGGAAAATCTGTATACGCAAGAGCAATACGATATCATTCTCAGCTGAAATTGTAACAGAATATCGTTAAACACTTGTTACATCTGAAATTTTACAATAGGGCCTTTATTTACAATACTAGATGCATGAATTAGCCAAAGCCGTTTCTCCCAGTTTCAGGCTTAGCAAAAGGAGTGTGTGATGAGTATGAGTAAAGCAGTAATCCATAAAGGCCTAAAACACGTATTAGAACCAAAGACTGTACATGCGGGATATATCGTTGATGAGCGCGGTAATGAAGTTCAAATTACCGCGAGCATGATCCGTAACGTCTGCCATCAATTATTACAACAGTGCCGTACCATTAAAAGCTGATTGCATTTGTGCATTGTTTCTAACTTGTCAAAAATAATTTGGTAGACGTTTAAATCGAGAAGTCTTCCAAAAGTTCTAAAATAATTTAAAAAGATTTCAAAAATAAAGAAAAGGGACCAGATCGGTCCCTTTATTCTGTGCTCAAAGACTGGCAAAAATGATCAGCACCTTTGGCAGCCCATCTATCTTATTTATTCATCCGTGGCTAGCTTACCGCCCGTAACTTTGGGACAGGTTCGCCATCTACAATAAGTTCAAAACGTTGAATTTCTTCTTCCAGATGCGTCAGCAAGTTCTGCATTTTCGGCAGAGCATTACGACATGCGGTCAAGCCGACTTCCAGTTTGTCTAGATAGCTGGTCATGGTGATATTCAAGGCCTGACCATCCAGTACGATAGAAGCCGGATAAAGTGCTTCAAGACGGGCACCATTCCAGTAAAGGGGCTCTTGTGGTCCAGGTACATTGGAAATAATCACGTTAAACGCCTGACGTGTCGGCATTAAACCGGAGGCAATATTCAGACCTGCTGCACCATAGACAAAGGCACTATAGTTCAAAATCTGGTTGGCATTCATGCGTTTGAAGCGCTCTTTGGCACTCAGCACACTGCGGCGTACGATCTTGAGACGTTCTAGCGGATCTTCTTTATGCGTGCCCAGATTGGCCAGAATCATGGTAATACGGTTGGATATATCTGAATCGTCACTGCGAACAGAAGCTGGAACCATAGCAATTAACGGTTTTTTCGGTAAGGCATTTTGCGATAATAAATATTCACGTAATGCACCTGAACAAATGGCCAAGACAATATCATTAATGGTCACGCCCAATGCCTTAGAAATATGACGTAAACGTGAAAATTCGAAAGACTGGGCTGCAAAGCGACGTGAAGCACTGACGCGTTGATTCAGAATACTGCTTGGCGCCTGAAAGCTGGATACATAATCCGGATTGCGTCCCATATCTTTCATGACGGTTTGCGACAGTTCATAAGCAACTCGTGGCGCACATTCCAGTTGCCCCTTAATGGTCTGCAGGACATTTTTAAACCTGTTCACTTTAGGTGCTTTAAGGCGTTTGGCACGTGGCCCTTCCACACACCATGGCGGTACAATACTCTTGGCATTTGGATCATGTGAAAGCGACTTTTCTACCAGACGCATGCCAGCGATTCCATCCACCATAGCATGGTGAATTTTGAAATACATGGCAAAACGATTACCTTCAATGCCCTCAATGATATGACAGGTCCATAAAGGTTTGGCACGATCAATCAGGGCACTATGTTCTTGTGAAATATAGGTCAGCAATTCACGGATACGGCCCGGTTTTGGCAGGGCAATATGACGAAAATGATGATCTAAATCAAATTCCTGGTCTTCATCCCAAAACAGGCCGTTTAAATAATTGTTAAAAGGTGGGATTGGAGAGCATTTCGAATTCTGGATATCCGTGACTAGATCCTGAATAAAGGAAGCTGACGCATTGTCGGGAATTTGGAATAAAAATAGTCCACCTACATGCATAGGCTGCTGCCGTTTCTCTAAAGTTAAGAAAATAAAATCAATTGGATGTAATGGACGCATAGCGTGGATTGCCTCACTGCATTCTCTATGGCTTTTTTGCTAAAAGGCCTTGTTAGAATTATTACTTTAGTTTTTAAAGTATATCTTTTTTAGCATATAAATGAACTGCTTTATCTTGCCTCAACTGTGAAAAAGTGGCTATTGACAAGAACAAAATATCTTCCTAAGTTTATGAAATGTGAAAATTTTAGTTTTAAAATAGATTTCTAAAAATAGTATTTTCTAGGCGAAGTGGAGTGTAACTTAATAATTATGTGTTATTAGAAGAATAGCATTGTGTTCAATTTCACATTTTATGCAAATAAATCAATGAGCTAAAATTTTATCAATTCTTTAATTAAAATAATATTATCCCGATAAAAGGTAATTTCTATCTTGTCACTAAATGTAAAATTATCAATTAAAAAAGACTATCTTTATTAAAAAATAGTCTTTCAATCAATAGGAACGATAAAACTTAACTTTATTTTTTTAGATTGCCAGCATGTAAGCCACATTCTTTATGGGTGGCTTCTTCCCACCACCAGCGGCCTTCGCGTTCATGCTGATTTGGCAGCACAGGGCGGGTGCAAGGCTCACAGCCGATAGAAACAAAACCTTTCTCATGCAGGGCATTATAAGGGACTTCCATCATACGGATATAACTCCAGACATCTGCACTGGACCAGTTGGCTAGAGGATTGTACTTGATCAATTGTTTTCCCGGACCGGAAAAACCTGAATCTGCCTGAACCACAGGAATTTCATTGCGTGTACCCGGACTTTGGTCTTTGCGCTGACCAGTAATCCAGCCATCCAGCGTCGCCAGTTTTTTACGTAGCGGTTGAACCTTGCGTATACCGCAACATTCCTGATGGCCATCTTCAAAGAAACTGAATAAACCTTTGGTGGTCACTAAATTTTGTACTGCATCCGTTTCAGGGAAGCAGATTTCAATCTCGATGTTGTAATGCTTACGTACCCGTTCAATAAACTGATACGTCTCTGCATGTAGACGGCCAGTATCCAGACTGAATACCCGGAACGGTTTACCGAGATGCGATGCCATATCAATCAATACAATATCTTCAGCACCAGAAAATGAAATCGCAATTTCACCTTGCTGGCTCAGTGCAAGTGCCAAAATTTCATTGGGCGATTTATCTGCATATTCAGATGCAAGTGCATCAATACGATCAATAGTAGGAATGATGGTCATGAGAATCCTGGCGATATAGGCTTGGAAAGGACATGGCCTATATTAGTTAATTTCACATCTATTTTAATAGAATTGATTTAATTGACTTATCACTAAAAAATAAATACTTATGAAAAAAATAGATTTAAAAAAGTACAGTACAAAATCTGTTGCTTCAGCTATGATAGTGCAAAATTTTTTCAATACAACTTAGAGGGAATGTTCATGGAAGTCGTATGTCTAGATTTAGAAGGTGTGTTGGTTCCAGAAATCTGGATTAACTTTGCCAAAAAAACCGGTATTAAAGAGCTTGAAGCGACGACTCGTGACATTCCTGACTATGATGTACTGATGACCCAACGTCTGAATATTTTAAAACAGCACGGTTTAGGCTTGAATGATATTCAGGAAGTGATTGCAGAAATGGGTCCATTCCCAGGAGCAAAAGAATTTGTGAAATGGGTGAGTACGCATTTTCAATTAATTATTCTTTCAGATACTTTCTATGAATTTGCACATCCATTGATGAAGCAACTGGATTGGCCGACGATTTTCTGTCATAAACTGGAAACGGATGAAGCGGGCATGATCTCGGCTTATAAACTTCGTCAGCCAGATCAAAAACGTCAGGCTGTTAAAGCACTGCATGGTTTGAATTTCCGTGTGATTGCGGCAGGGGATTCTTATAACGATACTACAATGTTAGGTGAGGCAGACCATGGTTTCCTATTTGATGCGCCTGAAAATGTGATTGCTGAATTCCCGCAATTCCCGCCAATTCGTGGTTATGATGCGTTAAAAGAAGCAATTCGTAATGCTTCAGTGCGTGATATCCCTGCTTAAAGAATTTAAGTAAATAAAAAGGCGCTATAAGCGCCTTTTTTATTGAATCTATCAAAAAATCAGAAGCGGTAACCGATTTTCATGCCATATGCGATTGCAGTGTTATCGGTGAACTCTCCTACAACATTAGGGCCTGCTTTAGCCTCAGCGTCACCTAACCACATATAGCGAACACCTGCTTGAATAAAGTAATTTTCGGCTGGGCTATATTGTCCACCTAAACCTACACCCCAGTAACCTTCGGTTGGTCCTAGTGTTGTTACAGGATTACCTGCACCTGAGTCATAACTTACTAAAGCAGAGCCAGACCATTTGTCGCTAAATTTACGGCCAACACCAACATTTGCAGACCATTGATCATCTGAGTAGTCAATCAAATTACTACCTGAGCGTAATTTTAATAAATTAGGTGTTACTGCAAATTGGCTCCAATTTACCCAGCGTACGTTAGCAAAGGCTAAAGTATTTGCTGCAATACCTGTTTGAAGATCTAAATTTACAGATTGAGGTGTTGTAGCTGTAACATCTGGTGAAAGAGGCGATGCAATAGTTCCAAATCCAAAGCTCTCTGTTGAATTTGCCTCATGATCGATTTCTGAACGATAAGTAATAGCTGCTTTTAAAGCAATTTCAGGGATTTGATAAGCGAAACCAGCAAGCCAGCCCCAAGCTTCTTCTTCATCAAGTTTAATATCATAGCCCGAATTTCCATAAGCTGCACCTCGTAATGCAATTTTAGCTTCTACAGTTTGCCAAACAGGTCCAGCATAAAAATTCCAGTTTTCAGTTGGTTGATAACCGATTAAAGCTGTAAGGTTATTAGTTTTTACTTCTACTTGAGTGCTTTCTCGTTGAGTACTAAGAGGATTTACTTGTGAAAAACTTACATTATTTGTTGGATAAATTGAATCGGCACCATAAGGTTGATCATAAATCAGACCTAAAGATATTTTATCAGTTGCTTGAACTTTAATAGCAGCAGATGGAAAGTAGTAGTCTTCTGCCATGTCGCTGATAGATTCATTACCTAGTTGAGGAATAGATTTTCCAGATACGCTAGGATCAATCACAGTAATACCTGCTTCTGCATAATTACCCAGTTGTAAAAATGCAGCAATAGACTGACCAGAACGGTCTAAACCAGCAGCAAGCGCAGGTGTAAGTGGGAGAGTACTAAGTAAAATAGCCGAATAAATTCTATTGAGCTTCATGGTCGTTCCCTGATGCTTTATGTAACAAAAAGTGCAGGAAAAGTAACACATTTGAAAAAAGAGTAAATGCTCAACTTCGCAGAATAAATGAACTGAATAAGTTATAAATAGCAGTTGATTAGAGTAAAAGAACTATTTTTAGGTCTTAAGTAAATGAATTTTATTAAATAATTTTTTTAGGGTGATGTTTGGGTAAATATGAGTTTAATTGCTTTAAGTTTGAACATTTGGTTAACACTTGTATAAAAACGAGTGGGTTTTAAGTGCAAAAAAGCCACCCCGAAGAGTGGCTCCTTTGAAAACTAAGGGATTAGAAGCGGTAACCAATTTTTAAGCCGTATGCCCATGCATCGTTGTCTTCAAATTCTGCAACTTGAGCATTTTGAGCATTGCCAGGAACAGAATATGAACCAGAATGTGCTGTAGCATCACCCAACATAAAGTATTTCACGCCACCTGCAATAAAGTAGTTTGGAGCAGGGCTAAATTGTAAACCTAAGCCTACGTTCCAGTAGCCTTCAGTAGGGCCAAATGTTGATACAGGGTTACCTGCACCTGTGTCGTAACCTACAGATACATTACCAGCCCATTGTTCACTGAATTTACGACCTACACCTACTGTTGCAGAAATTTGATCATCAGAATAGTCGAGTAAGTTAAAGCCTTTCGTGTAAGCACCACCAGTTAATGCTGTTGATGCAGCTTCTGCGCCTTTACCGAACGCGTATGGACGGATTGAAAAATCTTTCCAATTAACCCAGCGTACATTTGCGAATGCTACGGTATTAGCCATGATACCTGTTTGTAAATCTAAATTAATAGATTGAGGTGTGGTAATCTCAGTTTCGCCAAGACCATTGTTCATATTGATTACTGTACCTGGATTTGTTCCCAATGCAGCAATAGAGCTTTCGTCAACAGTTAACTCATGTTTAATTTCTGAGCGATATGTTACAGATGCTTTTAAAGCAATTTCTGGAATTTGGTATGCAAAACCTGCTAACCAACCAACTGCTGAGTCTTCACCAATATTTGCGTTGTAACCACCAAAATTATTTGTTCCACTGTAAGCGTAACCACGTAATTGGACATTACCTTTTACTGTTTGATAGACTCCACCACCATAGAAGTTCCAATTTTCAGTAGGTTGAAAACCTAGAATAACGCTAATATTTTGTGTATCTACTTCTGCTGATGTTGATTCATTTCCGTCATGGAATAAACCTGCGCCACCTAAAGCTGCTGAACCTGTGTCGCCAGTTGAATAAGTAACATCAGCGCCAAATGGTTGGTCGTAAATTAAACCAAAAGAAAAATTATCGTTTAATTGTAATTTTAGTGCTGCAGACGGGAAGTAGTAGTCACCTGCCATATCATCAACGCTGGTATTTTGTAGGCCTACTGCTGCTGGTGGAACTGCTGCTGAAGGCGTATAACCATTTTTTACTTTGCCAGAAACATTCGGATCTAAAACAGAAATACCTGCTTCAAAGTAGTTACCCGGTTGTAAGAATGCAGCCATAGATTGACCAGAACGATCCATACCTGCAGCAAAAGCACCTGTCATTGGTACAGTTGCAAGAATCATTGCAGTAGTTAATGTTTTTAATTTCATTTACGTCTTTCCTTGAGGTACAAATTTATATCTAGCGTTGTTGTTTGCACTTATTAAATTCTTGGAGATTTCGGGTATTTATCCGCAATCATTTGTTACTCCATGTGACAAAAATAGCACAATTAAAATAAGAGTAAATGCTCTAGAAAAAACTAATTAGTCTAAAAAAGCATCAAAATAGAGTTTTTACACCAAAAAATAGCCTCATTTTGAAATAAGTATTTGAAAGTAATAGAAATAAAATAATGAAGAAAAAATGATTTTTTGTATAAAAAATATTCTAAAAATATGAAGATTAACGCTAATTTTTTGAAGTATAGATCACATTTTGAAAGGATGGTGCGCCCTGCGGGACTCGAACCTACGTCGGTCGCTTAGGAGGCAACTGCTCTATCCAGTTAAGCTAAGGGCGCGAAAAGAAGGCTATTGTACTGTAAAAAATACAAAAAAAAGTTATTGCCGAAGCAATAACTTTTAAGGACTCATAGCTACAGGAGTTGTCTAGGTATTTTTAGGCTTAAGTAACTTAAACAGACCGAACATGACCACGATCCAAAGCGGGATCATCAAAATAGATTCCTGGAATCCTTGCGTCCACATGATGTAAAGAATCGTAAGAATGAAACCTAGAACCAGAATATTACCCGCCGGAGACCAAAGCGCAGGGAAGGAAGTATTCTGTCCTAGCTTTTTCATGCTTTGAATGAACTTGAGATGGGTCAGGGTAATCATGGCCCAGTTCAATACCAATGCACCGACTACGATGTAAATCAGATGACTTAAGGCATCTTCAGGCACGAAGTAATTAAGTAGTACACAGCCAAAAATCAGTACAGCAGAGAATAATACGGCAGGAATCGGCGTACCTTGCTTATTCACTTTCATGAAGACTTTAGGTGCATTTCCTTGTTGAGCCAGACCATAGAGCATACGGCTGTTGGCGTACATGCCACTGTTATACACAGACAGTGCTGCTGTCAGGATAATAAAGTTCAGTAAGTGTGCTGCCCAGCCAATTCCCAATTGACTGAAAATCATCACAAAAGGACTTTTGTCCAGACCACCAAGCTCAAGCTGATTCCAAGGCACGAGTGACAACAGAATTGTCAAGGCACCAACATAGAAAATCAGAATACGGAACACCACCTGATTAATGGCTTTCGGAATGGTTTTTTCCGGATTTTCAGCTTCTGCAGCCGCCATACCAATGAGTTCGATACCACCGAAGGCAAACATTAAGAATGCCAGCATGTAGAACAGACCTTCAAAACCATTCGGGAAGAAACCACCCGCGGTCCAAAGATTGCTAAAAGATGCGCCTGAAGAAGGATCAGCAGTCAGGATCAGATACAGGCCAAAGACAATCATCGAGATGACCGCAGTCACTTTAATGATGGAAAGCCAGAATTCTGATTCACCGTAGAATTTCACATTGCCGAGGTTGACCAGTGTAATCACGATAAAGAAAAACAATACCGATGCCCAGGCTGGAATATGAGGCCACCAGTAGTTAATATATTTCGCAACCGCAGTAAGTTCGGTCATGGCCACCAGGATATACAAAATCCAGTAGTTCCAACCCGCAAGGAAACCAGGGAATTTGCCCCAGTATTTATAAGCAAAATGGCTGAATGAACCTGCGACAGGTTCATGAACAATCATCTCACCCAATTGACGCATGATTAAAAATGCAATCAGGCCCCCAATGGCATAGCCTAAAATAATAGAAGGACCCGCAGATTGGATCACCTGTGCGGAACCTAAGAATAAGCCTGTGCCAATTGCACCGCCCATGGCGATCAACTGAATATGACGGTTCTTTAAGCCACGCTGAAGTTGTGAAGACTCGTTATTCAAAGTGTTCAGCCCGACAATGGAAAATGATAAGTGGCTGATTGTAATTGATCAGACTAAAGAAGCCTAGTCCATCCTAAGAATGAAATATTGTTGAAGGAATGATAAAAAATATTCATATAAATAACTGAAATAAAATATAAATGAATCAATATATTAATTTTATTGAAAGTGTAACTGACGAGTTCTCTTTTTTCTTGGATAAAACACAAATGCCGTTTTTTTATACTAAGGTCTGGCAGTCAAGCAGTTCTGCTTTCAACATACTATACTTTGAATATAAATATTGAATAACCCGTACGAAAACAAAGACAAGTCAAAGGATGAAATAATTCATGAGTTTTGCCGCCCAAATCAAGATTCCTGCCACCTATATGCGTGGAGGCACCAGTAAAGGTGTTTTCTTTAAGCTGGATGACCTGCCTATAGCAGCACAACAGCCGGGCCGGATTCGTGATCAGCTTTTGCTGCGCGTGATTGGTAGTCCAGACCCTTATGGGAAGCAGATTGATGGTATGGGGGGTGCCAATTCCAGTACTAGTAAAACGGTCATTCTGTCAAAAAGCCTGCACGCTGATCATGATGTCGATTATTTATTTGGTCAGGTGTCAATTGATCGTCCTTTTGTGGACTGGAGTGGCAACTGTGGCAATCTGACCGCGGCAGTAGGTGCATTTGCCATTTCCAATGGTCTGGTTGATGCCGAACGTATTCCTGAAAATGGGTTGTGCACAGTACGCATCTGGCAGGCCAATATTCAGAAAACCATTATTGCACATGTGCCGATGCAAGATGGTCAAGTGCAGGAGCTGGGTGATTTTGAACTGGATGGCGTAACCTTTCCTGCGGCGGAAGTGCAGATCGAGTTTCTGGATCCAGCTGATGATGATGCTGAAGGTGGTTCGATGTTTCCGACAGGTAATCTGGTCGATACTTTGGAAGTGCCAAATATTGGCAACTTTGAAGTGACCATGATTAATGCCGGCATTCCAACCGTCTTTTTGAATGCTGGAGATCTCGGCTATAAGGGCACAGAGCTTCAGGATCATATCAATAATGACGTAGCAGCCCTGACAAAATTTGAGACAATTCGTGCCTATGCAGCGAAGCAGATGGGAGTGATTCAGGATATTGCCGAAGCCGTAACCCGACAACACACGCCAAAAATTGCCTTTGTTGCACCACCGAGTAACTATACCTGTTCAAGTGGCAAAACCGTCACTGAAGCAGATACCGATATTCTGGTTCGTGCCTTGTCTATGGGTAAACTCCATCATGCCATGATGGGCACGGCTGCAGTGGCTATTGGTACGGCAGCTGCCATTCCCGGAACATTGGTGAACCGGGTCGCAGGTGGGGTAGAGCGTGAAGCGGTGCGTTTCGGTCATCCTTCCGGGACTTTAAGAGTGGGTGCACAAGCAAGTTTTGAAAATGGTGAGTGGAAAGTGAAGAAAGCGATTATGAGCCGTAGTGCCCGCGTATTGATGGAAGGCTGGGTGCGCGTACCAGAAGATGTTCTCGTTTAAATGCCGTGCATACATTTAGCCTGTAAAACCACCGGTTCTGCGGTGGTTTTTTATGGTTTAAAATCTCTGACTTGCTTATTTGATATTGAATAGCAAATTTCAGTAGAACAATTCGATTTATGGCTGAAAATTCAAGGCATTTCTAGGTACAATGCCTGATCACCGTACAGGCATTTATTCGCTTGTCATTTTATTCTTCTGGACTACGTATTCGAGGCGAATGTGTCATCTATCACTGACGTATCAACCCATGCACTCACTCAAGCACAACACCGCATTCAACAGGATTTATTGACCGCTCTGGAAGCCTTTGCCATTCCAGAACCGTTAAGGTCGGCAGTCCATCATGCTGTGATGCTTGGTGGCAAGCGAGTACGTCCAGCGCTATGCTATGCCACTGCTGCATTAAAACCCAATCAGAATAGTGCTGCAGTGCGCCGTGCAGCGGTTGCAATCGAGTTTATTCACTGCTATTCACTGGCCCATGATGATCTGCCGTGTATGGACAATGATTTGCTGCGCCGTGGCCAGCCGACATGTCATGTGGCTTATGGAGAAGATACCGCGCTTTTGGCAGGTGATATCCTGCAATCGATGGCTTTTGAAATTTTGGGTAGCCGTCTGTTTGATCAGGGGCCAGCGGTAGAAGCTTCCATTGTATTGAAACAGATGCAGATTCTGGCGACAGCCTCTTCGAAAATGGTGAATGGTCAGGTTTTAGATTTACAGTCTGAAGGCAAAAAAATCGATCAGCAAGCACTGGAAACCATCCATCGCAATAAAACCGGTGCTTTGATTAGTGCTGCGATCATGATGGCGGCGGTGACAATCTTTGAAGGTACCGATCTGGCCATTCCTAAATTACGTGAGTTTGGACAGGCGATTGGTCTGGCCTTCCAGGTACAGGATGATATTCTGGATATTATTTCCGATACCGAAGTCTTGGGGAAAACTGCAGGTAAAGATGAACAGGTTGAAAAATCAACCTATCCGGCATTGATGGGTCTGGAGCAGGCCAAAGCCTATGCCCAGCAATTACACGATCAAGCCCTAACGGCGCTTGCCCATTTTGAAGGTCAGGCGGAAGAGTTGATGCAAATTACCCGGTTCCTGCTCATGCGAAAAAGCTGATTGGAACATATTTTTCTTCTCAGGTATAAGAACATTCCATAAAAAAGAGGACTTGAAGTCCTCTTTTCTAGTTGTTACAGAATTATTTGCTTTCGTTGTACAGGCGTTCAGCTTCTTCAAAACGGTCAGTCACTTCTGCTGTTGGCGCTTTGCCCATCAGGCTCACCACCACAATCGCCAGCATTGAACAGATAAAGCCAGGAACGATTTCATACAGGCCAGTGTCTGCAAACAGGTTTTTCCAGAAAATAACCACGACTGCACCTATGATCATCCCTGCTAAAGCACCATTCAAGGTCATGCGTTTCCAGAACAGTGACAGGATAATCAGCGGACCAAAGGCGGCACCAAAACCTGCCCAGGCATACGCCACCAGCCCCAGTACTTTGGATTCAGGATTACCCGCCATCCAGATCGCCAGCAAGGCAATCAGCAGTACCATCAAACGGCCAACCCAGACCAGTTCTTTTTGCGAGGCATTTTTACGCAGGAAAGATTTATAGAAGTCTTCTGTCAAGGTGCTTGAACAGACCAATAACTGACAGCTTAAAGTACTCATTACTGCGGCAAGAATCGCCGCCAGAACTACACCTGCAATCCATGGGTTAAACAGGATTTTGGTCAGTTCCATAAATACGGTTTCAGGATTGGCATTCACTACGCTTGCCAGTTCCGGATGCTGCTGGAAATAGGCGATCCCAAAGAAGCCGGCTGCGACTGCACCGCCCAGACATAGAATCATCCAGGTCATGCCAATACGGCGTGCATTTGGAATCGACTTGACCGAATCGGCTGCCATGAAGCGCACCAAAATATGCGGCTGGCCAAAGTAACCCAGACCCCAGGCGAGCAGAGAAATAATCGCAACAAAGCTCAGATCACCCAGAATATTCATTGCTTGAGGACGAGCAGCTTCCAGTGCCAAAGTTACCTGAGACATATCTGAAAATGCCATCAACGTCACGATTGGTGTCAGCAACAGGGCAAAGATCATCAGCCCCGCCTGAATGGTATCGGTCCAGCTCACAGCCAGGAAGCCACCAATAAACACATAGCTGATGGTGGCAATCGCACTGATCCAGAGCGCGGTGCTATAAGACATGTCAAACATGCTTTCGAACAGACGCGCGCCTGCAACCATGCCGGAAGCACAGTAAATCGCAAAGAAAGTCAGAATCACGAAAGCCGAAACAATACGCAGGATTTTCTTCTGGTCGTTAAAACGATTCGAGAAATAATCCGGCAGGGTCAGGGCATTGTGCTGAACTTCGGTATGCACCCTCAGACGGCCAGCAACCAGCAGCCAGTTGAGCCAGGCACCAATAATCAGACCGATGGCAATCCACATCTCAGACAGGCCGGAAAGATAAATCGCACCGGGCAGGCCCATGAGGAGCCAGCCACTCATGTCGGAAGCCCCTGCAGAAAGTGCAGTGACAAAACTCCCTAAACGTCGGCCCCCTAAGATGTAATCGGAAAAGTTGCTTGTCGCGCGATAAGCCATCAGGCCGATCACCACCATCGCGACAATATAGAAAAGAAAAGTAATTAAGGTTGGATTTAGGGAGCTCATACGGTATCCATTTTTAAGTTGGACAGTAGATCGAAACAAGGAATAAGACAGCTGCGAAAAGCTTTAATCCGAAAGCCAGGCAACATCAAATCCAGTAGATTTCAAAAATAAACGCGAAATTTAACCATAAATTCACAATTTTTGCTGAGATTTTCTTGTGCGAATAAAAATAGGCAACCCTCAGGCTGCCTATATATAAAGTGAAAAGATCAATTAGTTAGGGCGACCCATAACACCACGGATCGTATTTAACACATCGGCTGGAAGTACTACCGTCTTGGCATTTGGCGATTTGGCCATATCCTGCATGGCTTTAATATATTGTTCACCGAGTAAATAGGCGACTGGAATTTCATTATCACCAATGGCAGACGTCACCATGTCAATTGCACGTTGTGAAGACTCCGCCAATACCACTTGCGCTTCGGCATCACGGCGTGACGCTTCGAGACGGCCATCCGCTTCCAGAATCGCGGCCTGTTTTTCACCGTCAGCTTTAGTCACAGTCGCACGACGCTGACGTTCAGCAGCGGCCTGTTCTTCCATCGCTGTTTGCATGGTGATAGATGGCTTAATATCCTGAATTTCAACAGTTTTTAAGGTAATACCCCAGTCCGAGATATCATCTGAAATACTGGATTTTAAGCGTGCCTTGATATGATCACGCGAAGATAAAGCATCATCCAGATCCATTTCCCCGACAATCGAACGCAGTGAGGTTTGCACCAGGTTCTGAATCGCCCAGGAATAGTTTTCAATCCCGTACACGGCTTTTTCTGGTGTGGTCAGATTAATATAAGCCACGGCATTCATCAGCAGGACCGCATTATCACGGGTAATCACTTCCTGTGAGGGAATATCCAAAACGATATCTTTAGTTGTGACTTTATAGGCGACTTCATCGACATAAGGAATGACAAAATTCAGGCCCGGATTTAGGGTGGTGTGGTATTTACCCAGACGCTGTACAATCCATTTGTAACCTTGTGGCACAATCCGCACACCTTTAAAAATGGTAATCGCAACAAAGGCCAGAAACGCGATAACAATGATAGAACCACCAGACATAGCTTATTCACCTTATTGATTTTGATAATTCGTGCTGTGAGGTTGTACGACCAGGTCATTACCCAGAATATCCACGACGCGAACGCGGTCTCCGACCTGAACTGGGTCCAGAGTTCGGCATTCCCATTCATCCGAACCTAAAACTGGCATCGGAAAGCGCACCCGGATTTGCCCATGATCCAGATTAGTCTGAATCACCATGCCCACCTGACCAATGGTCGCTTCACGCGATAGACCGGCTTTGGTCTTATCAATGGAAAGTGGCTTGATAAACTTAAACCAGAGCAGCGTACACAGAATAGAAAGTACGATCCAGGTCAGGAGCTGGGTCGTCAGTCCCATCATCGGGAACATCCAGTACAGGACGCCAACCATGATGGCACCGATCCCGAACCACAGGGCAGCAAATGCGGGCAGTAGTAATTCCGATAGAATCAGAAGGATGCCTAATACAAACCAGTGCCAAGGTTCAAGAACTAATTCCATATCGTGACCTATATCGCTAAGTATTTAATTAATCATCATCTTTATATGATTGATCTTCAATGTAGCAGATGCGGCCGCAGATGAATATAAAAAATTCATGCATCAAAATTTTGCCGGACGTGGCGGTTTAAATGCCGCGGGAGACTGCTTGAAGTTGCTAATGGCTTTTTCAATAGTACGGATTTTCAGCTGAGCAGCCTTTTCACCTTCTAGAATGGTTTCATTGCTGGCTTTTAAATCCAATGTGCCGATATGGCCTACTTTAGGCTGGATTACAATATTAGCCTGGCTAAGTTCTTCATTGATACTTTGCTGACCCATAATATTAATAGTCTGGTCCAGTACGCCCCACATGTTGAGTGCTTTATTGCTGTCCGGACGGGCAGAAATATCCACGGCAATCACAATGTCTGCTCCCATATCTTTGGCGGTCTTGACCGGAATCGGACTGACCAGACCGCCATCGACATATTTGCTTCCACCAATCACTGCAGGCACAAACACATTCGGAATGCTACAGGAAGCACGAACTGCCTGTCCGGCATTGCCTTTAATAAAATCTGCCTTGCGGCCATTGTCCAGGCGAGTGGCAACTGCAGCAAAACGAATTGGGAATTGTTCAATTGGTTTGTTCGCTACATTCTTGTTGACGAAATCCTGCAATTTTTGCCCAGCAATAATCCCTTGCCGGTTCAAGGTTAAATCGCGGATATCCGATTCTTTAAAATTCAGGGCAATCTGCTGTAACTGATAAGGCGATTTGCCACTGGCATACAGGCTACCGACAAAACTACCGGCACTGGTACCGGTGACGATTTTCGGTTTGATGCCGTGTGATTCGAGCACTTTAATGACGCCAATATGGGCAAAACCTTTGGCACCGCCGCCACCGAGGGCAATGGCGACGACAGGTTCACGGGCCTTTAATGGCGTGGCAGGCGTAGGTGTTTTAGTGGCTTTGTCACAGGCTGCAAGACTGAAACCAAGGCAGCCAATTAAGGCATAACGAGCTAATTTCATTATAAAAACTGGTGATTAAATCAACAAAATTCAGGCTATCACATCAAAAAAAGGCGTATTTGCCTAGTCTTTTTTCAAAAGCTTTTGTAACGGCTTGGCCACCCAGTCCGGATTTTTGGCTGAGAATTTACCTTGATAATGCTGATAAATCTGTTCCAAGTCGTATTCATAATCACCAGTCAGATGGTACACGCCCAGGATATGAATGGTCTTGATATCATAATCAAAGGAAAACATCACAATCGGCAAATGGGCTGCTCTGGCAATAGGATAAAAACCGCTGCGGATTTTTTTGGTGCCTTACGTGAACCTTCCGGTGCCATACCGACCCAGATCTGTTCTGATTTTTCAATAATCTCGACAATTTGTCGGGTATGACCTTGTGGACTATCTCGGACGACCGGAACGACGCCAATCCATTCCAGAACCGGTTTTAGTGGTGTGCGAAACAGGCTGTCTTTACCAAAAATCGTAATCTGAATACCGAGACCAAGCAGCGCATTAAAACCCAGCCAGGCATCAATATTTGAAGTATGCGGAGAAATAATCGCGACTGCTTTAGGTAAGTCTGGAAATTCACCTTCCAGACGCCAGCCTTGGCCCAAAAAAAGCTGCCTGAAAAAAGTCCGGCTCAGCTTGCTGCCGCGGGCTGGTACATGCGGCGGGAGTTGGGGGAAACGTGTCTGGGCCATTGCTTATGTCTCTTCCTGAAACGAATTTTTCTTTATTTTTGATCATATTAGACTTTTGTAAAATCCGGATCATTGGCAAAATGTATAGCATCTTAAATGCTGGTGATGCATTTTCAACTGAAGGACTTGGCCTAAATATGCGGAATACCTATATCTTACTATTTTCGCTGTATTGGGCACAGGGGCTTCCGGTCGGATTTATGACGCATGCCTTGCCGGTCATTTTACGGGCTGAAGGGGTATCACTGGCGCATATCGGGGGCTTTGGCCTGTTAATGCTGCCTTGGTCGATTAAAATATTCTGGGCACCTTGGGTCGATCGTTATGGGAAGAAATCCCAAGGCCATTACCGTAGCTGGATTATTCCCTTGCAATGGCTGTCAGTTGCTGTATTGATTGGGCTCTCGTTTCTACCGATTCAGGCCTTGAATCAGCCGCTGTATTTACTGCTGTTTTTTATCACGCTTTTGCTAATGAATGGGATCGGGGCCACGCAGGATATTGCGACTGATGCACTGGCGGTCAATGTTCTGAAAAATGAACAGCAACATTGGGGTAATACCTTTCAGGTCATCGGTTCACGACTGGGATTTATTGTTGGAGGTGGGGCCATATTATGGCTTTTGGATATTTTAAAATGGCAAAGCACCTTTTTATTATTGGCGGCTCTGGTCTTTCTTAATACTTTACCCATTTTATTTTTTAGAGAACCTCAGCATTCAAAAATTATCACGCCAGCTGATAAAGGAGCTGCACTCAGCAATATAAAAACCTATTTTCAATACTTCTGGTCAGATTTAAGCTTGGCGAGGTGGCTTCTGGTCTTACTGACCTTTAAAATCACTGATGGTTTATCTGGGCCTTTGTTAAAACCTTTAATGGTAGATCTCGGACTGAGCTTTAGCCAGATTGGTCTCTATGTCACCATGCTGGGAGCGTTGGCTGCCTTGATTGGGGCCGGATTGGCTGGCTGGTGCCTGAAATACTGGTCGCGCAGCTCGAGTTTGATCGTTTTCTCAATTCTAAAAATATTAAGCTTAATAGCTTATGCCTGGCTGGCTGGCCAGTATGAAGCTCAAAACAAAGTAGAAAATTGGATCATTTATCTGATCAATGCGGCCGAAGACATGGTCTCAGCCATGCTTTTGGTGGTCATGTTGACCTTGGTCATGCAATACAGCCGTAAGCATCTGGCAGGGACAGATTTTACCTTTCAGGTTGCTCTGATGGCCACGGTGAGTGGGGGACTTTATAGCCTGAGTGGCATTTTTGGAGATGCTTTAGGCTATCAAAATTATCTGAATCTGATCGTGATCGTGGCAATTTTCAGTCTAATTCCAATTTTCCGATGGATGAAAGTTGCAGAAAAAGTATAAAATTTCTAAATAATCAACTGTTTGGTTAAATGTTAGCCTAAAGTACTAAATAGAATATATAAATATTAATTTAATAATTTTGTAATATAAGCGCCGTGTGTATTATTTGTTACAAAATAAATTAAGGATTTTTTTGATGAAAACTAAGTTAGCGACAGCAATTGCATTCAGCCTTTTGGCGGGGACAACTTTTGCAGCACCAACTTTTTATGGTGAGATTGATGCCACAGTTGATTATTTACCTGAAGACAATGCTTCACCTGTGTCTGATCGCGATGTTATTGAACTGAATACTAATAATTCATTCTTGGGTTTAAAAGGTGAGGAGAAACTTACTGACCGTTTAAGTGGGCTTTATCAAGCTGAATTTACCTTCTATGTAGACAATGGTGGAAGTACAGATACATTTGTACCGCGTAATCTTTTAGTCGGTCTTAAAGATGAAAAGTTAGGTACAGTAAAACTAGGTAAAATCGATACGCCTGTAAAACAGCTTTCTTCAGTAGTTGATACTTTCAATAACTATGTTGCAAATAAAGCGGATATGGCAGGTATCTTTACCGGTGAAAACCGTATCGATAATGTTGTCGTCTATGAAGCTCCTGGCTTTGCAGTCGGTGAAGGTAAACTAAAAGCAACTGCACTATTAGCTACAGGTGAAGCCGGTGGTATTAGCTCTTCTAAAGGCGGTGCTAAAGTTGCAGGCCGTGGCTTAGGTGATGCATGGTCAGCATCTTTAGTATATGACAGCAAAGCAGTTGTTTTAGGTCTTGGTTATGATAAAGCGATTCCATCCAACTTTGCTGGTGTAGGTATCTTAAACACACAAAATGGTGAAATTGGTACAGCAAAAGCTTTGTTAGCTGCTGCTGATACAATTCGTGCGATTGGCCGAGTAAATGTAAATGATAACTTAGCCATTAAGGCGTTATTCCAAACATCTGATCTTGCAGAGGTTGAAGGTAATTCAAATGCAACTTCAGTGGCAAGTAATGGTATTGCTGTAAATGGTAATGATATTGATGATGCACAAGGCTGGCTAATTGGAGCAGAATATAAATTACCAAATGCTGATAAGTGGACAGTAAAAGGCCAATATAGTCAAAACTCTACAAGCTTTACAAAAGCCAATGTTGCAGATTTTGAAGCCCAACAAATTCTTGTGGGTGCAGACTATGCATTCTCTAAACAAGTAAAAGCATACGGTTACACGGGTCTTTTAACACTTGAACAAGGTTCAGCTGAAACTAAACAGCCAGTTGTTGGTACAGGTGTTGAATACAAATTCTAATTTAGACTTTGTAAGCTAAGAAAAGGCGGTGCTTTGGCATCGCTTTTTTTATGCTTAAAACAACAAAACTTAGCAATTTTATGTCTGATCTAACAAGTGTAGGGCTGTTAACATGATTGAAAGTTTCAGCATTTCGTTTTGAAAATTATGCCTATTCAAGCCGTTTTATTTGACCTCGACAATACCTTGACCCATCGTGATCTGACGACACAAGCCTATAGCCGTTATCTGGCAGAATATTATGCGCCAACATTGAAACAGGTCGAGTCTGACAAAATTATCGAGATTGTAAGACGCATCGATAATGGCGGTTATCCTAAAAAGGAATTGCTGACGCATGGTAGTATCGGGGCTTCGGCTGCTTATGCGTTGTTGCAGGAACTGTCTTGGTTAAATCCCCCAACCATAGATGAACTGGCCCAATTCTGGTTTAGCCAGTTTGGCCGTTTCGCCGTAGAAATGCCGGCAGCAGAGCAAGTATTAACGCAGCTGAAAGATGAGGGTTATCAGCTGGCCATTGTTTCCAATGGCGGACATGACACCCGTTTAAATACGATTCGGGGTTTGGGTATTGAAACTTATTTTGATGAGATCATCAGTTCGGGGTTGGTGGGTTTTAACAAACCACAGCCGGAAATATTCCAGATCACGGCAGAGCGTCTAGGCGTGCAGCCTGCACAGTGCCTGTATATTGGCGACCATCCCATTAATGATGTACAAGGAGCTACAGAGGCCGGAATGCATGCATTATGGATGCAAGGCTTTCATGCCGATGCCGAACATATCCGATATAAAATTCAGCAACTGCCGGAAATTTTTGCGCATTTGCAGTTACTGAATCAGACTTAAGTTATTCTTAAACAGTCAATCGTTTCGGCCCATTGCGAAGAATCACAGCGCGGACATTGCTGGTTGGCATGCGAAAGGGTTTGTACCTGTCCACAGTAAATGCAGGCATATAATTGCCCAGCCTTGACCTGTTGGACTATAGAACAGGTTTTAGGGAAAAGTGGCAGCCCAGGCCGAACCTCATCCGATTTGAAGAACAGGATACTGAACTTACCGTCAGTTTCCAGTAAACCGGTGCGTACCTGACCCAGATGCTCTACGCCTTGCTGGCGCATTTCGGCAAAGAATTCATCATGTGACATCTTACCTTTTTTAATTTCTTCAACGACCAGCACGCCATCTTCTACGATATAAATCGGTTTACCTTCCAGTAGGTCTTCAAACCACTGATATTTCATCATGAGCCAGGTGGTCAGGCGGTACATGATAATAATCACCGACATCACCAGAACTGCCTGAATCAGGGGAATATCTTCGGTAAACATCGGGTCACCGGCAATCGAACCCAAGCTCAAAATGATAGCGACTTCGAAGATGGAAAGCTGACGTACCCCGCGTTTTCCGGTCAGACGCAGAAACAGGATAATCATCGTGTACATCAGGGCACAACGCAGCAAAATTTCTGCGGTAAACTCCCAAGTGGTGTCATTTATAAATATGGTCGCCCAGTCCATTTAAATTCTTTATCCTTACTTTGCTCTTTGGCTCGAGTCTAGCAATATCAGTATTTTATTTGCTGCTGTGTTTATGTAAGTTTATGAATAAAGATAGATTCTATTTAAAAAAGAAGCTTGAGCTTAAAAATACAGCTATTTAATTTATTCAAAATAAGATAGAGATTTCATGTAAATAACGCATAAAAAATCAGCAGATTAAATTTGAAGAAGATCACATTCTTTGCTGTCTATTTTTAAATCTATAAAATTATTATCCATTTGAAATCTATCAATATAAATTCTGAATAATGTGTTTTGAATACCTGGGAGTGTTTAGAAATTTGTAAGCAAATCACTTCATTTCTATAAACATCTGTAGTTTGTGGCCTGAAAAATAGAGTGATTACACCAGGTTAATAAACTGTTTTTAAATTAGAAATTGTGATTTTGACTTCCAATAAGGGATGTATTGTGAAAAAAATATTCACGCTTTTAACGGTTATGGGTTTAAGTACAGCGGTCTGGGCAGATACGGAGTGGGATTATACTCAGCCTGAGCAATGGTCGACTTTGAGCCAGAAATATTCGGCCTGTAACGGTCTGAACCAGTCGCCAATCAATATTGAGCGAACAGTGAAAGCAGAACTGGAACCGCTCAAGTTCAGCTATAACACCATGATTCATGCGATCGAAAATAAAGGTCATACTGTTCAGGTGGATTTTGCGCAAGGTGGTGAATTGCAACTGGATGGCGATACCTTTGTACTGAAGCAGTTTCATTTGCACAGCCCGAGTGAAAACCTGATCAAGGGTAAAAGCTATCCACTGGAAATCCATTTTGTCCATTCCAATGCCAAAGGTGAGCTGGCTGTGGTGGGGATGATGTTTGAACAGGGACAGGAAAGTCAGATGCTCAAACGCATGTGGAGTCGCCTACCAAAAAAACAGGGTGAAAAAGTGGTTTTGAAAACGCCACAAGCGGTGAATCAGATGTTGCCTAAGAATCTGGATTATTATCGCTTTAGCGGCTCGCTGACCACACCGCCTTGTTCTGAAGGCGTACGCTGGCTGATCCTGAAGGATATTCAGCAGGCTTCTGCCAAGCAGATTTCGGAATTTGCCAAACTGATGGGACACCCAAATAACCGTCCGGTGCAGTCCTTGAATGGCCGTGTAGTGCTGGAATAATCAATATGAGAGCGAAAAAGCAGACTTTGGTCTGCTTTTTTTAATTCTGATACAAATTTCGAAAGGGCCGGTTGAAAAGAACTATGTGGCGAAAGCTGAAAGAATTACTATAGATAGTATTTCCTATTGGTCTTTCCGCTGCCATGCTCTTTGACTTGAAAACCATGATTCAGCCATTTACAGCGCTTTCGCCACAGCAGAAGAAGCTGGATCATCTGATTGATAAAATCGAGCAACAGAAACAGGAATTACACCAATGGCAACAGGCTGAAGAAGAGCTGCAACAATATACCCATAAAACATTTATGCCGGTCTACCATGAATTGCATGGTGTACTGTTCAAGCAGCTGGAACAGCTCTGGAAGCACCTGCAGGAAACTACATTTTCCAAGGCAGAACTGGTGGTGCTGGATGAAAAGATTCAATACCTTGCAAATTATCTAAAAGACTCTCAGGCAATGTCGGTGCAACAAGCCCATAAAGTGAATGAAATTTTCACTTACTATCAGCAACGTGCCGAGCATGCCCAGTTCAGAAAAAGCCAAAAGAAAATAAATGAACTGGAAATATTCTTTAAGAATGAGAATCCCTCAGATCTTGCAGATGCAGAAGTATTTGAAGAATGGGAATCAGATCATTTTCAGCAGGCACGTGAGCAAGCCAGATTAAAACGCCAGCAGGAAAAACAGGAGCAGGCAGCAGCGATGGCAGAGCAGTCATTGAAAACCGTTTATTTAAAAATTGCTGCCATCATTCACCCTGACCGTGAAGTGAATGATGTCAAAAAAATCAAGAAAACTGAATTATTGCAACGTGCCAATGAGGCTTATGCAGAACAAGACCTGTTTACGTTACTGAAAATGCAACTGCAGATCGAGCAAGATCAGGATATTTCACAAAAAGGTTTAAGTGCGGAGCAACTAAGATTCTATCAATTGGCTTTGGATGCACAAAGCCGGAAATTACAAGAACAGATCGATACCTTGATCCATAGATTGGTCTGGTCATCGAAAACCAGAATTGCCGTGAAAAAGGCGAAAGGGAAAGTTCAAATTGCTGACCTGTATAAGCAGATTGATGAAGATACTTCAGCCATTAAACAGCAGATTAAAGTCGAAAAAGAACGCTTGATGTATATCAAAAAGGTGAGCGGCTTGGAGATGTTTTTAAGGCATGGGATTTAATGAAGTAAAAAGTTTTTTACTCTCTAAACCAACGGTCTTAGGTATTCGTTATGTTAAAATAATGAGTTGAATAGCATTTGTATTGAAACAAAGTAATGAGCATTTTAGATTTAAGCTTATATCAAGAAACTGGAAATTTATCCCCACAACAAAAGAAGTTTAATCGTCTGATTTTAAAAATTGAGAAACTTCAAGCATCTTTGTTAGAGTGGCAACAAGCACAACAAAAAGTACAGCAGGATGCAAGTGCAGAACTATTGCCATTATATAGCAAATGGCATCAAGTTTTATTTAGTCAATTAGAAGTACTTTGGCAATATAAACAATCGCATAAATTTGCTAAAACCCATTTACAGCGTTTAGATGAAAAAATTTCGATTTTAGCGAGTCTGCTCTTAGATAATCCTAATCTGTCTGAACAGCAACATGAATTGGCGATAGTCATTGCTAAATATTATAACCTTTTAGAAGAGAGCTCTAATTTTCAGACGGTTACATCGCAAGCAGAGAATTATTCTCATCCAGAGCATGATGCTGATGAAATGATGCAGAAACAAGTGATGAAGGGAATTCTTGCAGATCAATTAGGTGTGTCTGAAGACTGGATTGACTTTGATTTTGATCTCGAAAATCTTGAAGAATTTATGCAAAAAGTAAAAGCCAAATTTGATCGAGAAGAAGCCGATTTTATTCAAAATCAACTGAATGATCGTGAGCGTGAAGAATATCAAAAGTTTGCCGAAAAAGAGAAAAAGAAAATTTTAAAGAAGCAAATGCAACTTGAAGATGCAAAAAAAATGGCAGGGCAGTCATTAAAAAGTATCTATTTAAAAATTGCCTCAGTGATCCATCCTGACCGTGAGCGAGATGAGCAAAAACGCATTGAAAAAACTGAATTATTACAGCAAGCCAATACGGCGCTAGAGGAAAAAGATTTACTAGCTCTATTAAAGTTACGTGCTTATACAGAGCAAGGTGATCAAAAACAAGCAGTTAAAATCGCAAATGAACATTTAAAATCTTATAATCTATTGTTAGAAGAGCAAATTGAGCAATTGCAGTTTGAGGTAGATAATATTATTTACTCATTTGATTGGGAGAGTTCAGGTTTCTATAAACAGACCTTTAAACCTGTGGATTTGGCTAAAAAATACCAACGTGATTTGAACGAAATTCAAAAAAAAATATTACGAGATGAACAGTGTTTAAATGATTATAAGGATTTTGATTATTTTAAAATTTTACTTAAAAATAGGGCATTTAGCTGGTCATTTGACTCATTCTAAACTTAATTTTTTTAACCAAAGCATCATAAAGCTATGATGCTCTTTTAAAATAACAATGAAAATAGATCCTCAATTATTAGAATTCGCCAAATCCATGCGCCACACCGCCACCGATGCAGAACATCTGATATGGCAAATTCTACGTGCCAAGCGATTTATGAATCTTAAATTTCGCCGTCAGCATGTGATCAAACCTTATATTGTGGATTTTACTGCCATGAAATTGGTTTGGTGATTGAGTTTGAGAGTAAGTAAAATTGAGAAATCATAAAA